>JBKJSC010000062.1:0-4678 GCA_046593035.1 Limisphaerales bacterium
TGAAACGCGGTGTCGAAACAGGCGACCTGCGGCACATTCGGAAATTTCTCTGCGAACAGTTCCATCAGCGCGATTTCGGCCGGAAGGTGTTCGGGGTCGAACGAACGGATTCGCCGCAATTCTGCGAGCATCGCGCCGTCAACGCGCTGCGGATCGCGATAGCGCGGCCCGCCGTGAACCACGCGATGTCCGACCGCGCCGAAGGCGGCAACTCCAGCCATCCCTGCGAGGCGCTGGAGCAGAAAATCCAAGCCGCTGACATGAGTCGACGCTGAGATCTTTACTTGTTCCGGCGGCTGGCCTTCTTTTCCTTTCAACGTGAACATCGCATCGGGCGAGCCGATGCGGTCAATGTTCCCGCAGAAAATCCGAACCGGCGGCGGGCCGCCATCAAAGAGGGCGCACTTCAGGCTCGAAGAGCCCGCATTAATAACGAGCACAGTTTTTTCAGTGCGCTTTGTCGGGATCGCTGTCATCGGTGATGTCTGGATTTGGATTCACAGGCCCGGCATCAACCACGAGAACGCCTTCCATGTGAACTCGAACCCCGTGGCTTCTATGGCGTCAGGAGCGCATTTGATTGCCAACGAATCATCACCGCCCTGAGCGGCTGATCTTGTTCAGCACGTTCTTCGTTATTAAATCCGCGCCAGGCTGACCGAACCACGATCATACCTGCGCGTCCGGTTGAAATGGAATTATTACGGCGTTAAGTCTGGGAGATTCTCTGTGTCGGCGCATTCCATCAAGCGTTGCTGCGTGGCGTGGAGGTTTTGGATCGCCACTTCGGCGACGCGCTTCATGAGTTCATAGCCCAGTTCGTGATCCTCTTCACACTGTTGCCGCAAACGAGTCCCATAAAAGAATATCGCCTTGACCGGCTCAAGGGCGCGCGCACTGAGGCGCAGGTAGTAGGGTGGAAACAGCCAGGACCAACCCAAGTCATCGCCCGGTCCGATTGTTTTAATCGGGATCACGTTGCGTTCCTTCACCTCCGACTCCAGCAAGACCTTGCCTTCCAGAATCAGGTAGAACCGATTGGCCGGATCTCCCTGCCGAAGAATCCACTGCCCGGACTCAAACTGAATTTCCATGGCGGAATCCGCCAGCACTTGAAGCTGGTGGACACTCAGCCCCTTGAGAAAAGGCTGCTGCGCGATCAGGTTGTAGAGTTGTTGCGAAGCAGTGGTCCCGCTGGCACCCGAAACAGCCGGTTGGGTCTTCGGGCCGTCCGGGATTGGATCATTGGACGGAACCACCGTAGTTTCTATTTTCATGATTCAAGGAGCCACCGCAGGCAGGTTGGAACGATCAAGGTCGTAAACCGGTGCCTGGAGGAGGGCTTCCTTCGTCATGTTCACGTACACCTTGGATTCTTCCCAACTGATCCGGTCCACCTGACCCGGCAACAGGCACACCATTTTACCGGTGAACCGGTTTCCGGTGTTGACGACCAACTGGCAAATCAGCCAGCGCTGGTCTTCCATCACAAAATCAGCTACATGGCCCGCAATGTCATCACTCGTTTGAATCTGGTATCCAATGACGGATTGCGTGCTCCGCAGGTGAACATCGGCCTGTTTCGCACGGCTCAGGGGAGTGGGATCACGCGAAACCGGTTCCGACTTTTCCGACAAAATGGGAAGGCCACTCAGCCCCCACAATTCATTCCCCTGCCAATAGTAGGGCCAGCCGAAATACTCGTAATACTCCTCTTCATATTGGCGGGACACAGGCTGGTGCGACTCGATCGCGGGGCTGTGCTCAATCTGTTTCCGAGTCAGGTTCACCGGCAGAATTTTCCCGTCGGGCGGGAGACTGCCGAAGGCATGAGGAGAGAGGAGAACCAGACGCCCCGCTATCCATGACCCTGTGTCGGCAACGACATAACGGATCGCCCAGCGCTGATCGTCAAAATAAAAATCCTTCACGTGGCCGATTTCGCCATCGGACGCCCCGAGCTTGTCTCCGTAAATTCGCTTGATGCTTCGTAACATAAGGCTTTCGTTTGACGGCTTCAGTTTCTACCACAAATCACGTGGCTCCCGGCAAGACCACGCGTGCTTCATTTCTCCAGTTTGGCGTTCATGGAAATGTTGGCGCGCAGCAACCGCGAAACCAGACAGTTCGTTTTGGCGCGAACCGTCGCATCAATGAATTCGCCCTGCGTCACTCGGGGCAGCCGGGCGACGACACTCAGATGGATGTTCATGATCGCCCACTCGGTGGCGAACCGTTCCAGGGTCACGGTGACCACGGTGACGATTTCGCCCGCCGCCAAAACCTTTAATTTCAGTTCTTCCGACAGGGCCAGGGAAAAACTGCTCGCATGAGCGGCGGCAAGCAATTCGGCGGGATCCGTCTGAGAACCGTTCTTGAGCGGGTTGCCCGGGGAGAATCTGGCCTGTTTCAGCGCGCCGCTCTCGGTCGTCACCGCTCGCGCGCCGCCTTTGGATCCGCCTTTCCAGCGAACCGAGGCCTTTCGGATAATCAGGTTCATTGCGGGACTTTCTGATGGGAAGCGAGAATGAACCAATACTTTGTTACTTGGTTTTCGATGCCTTTCAGGTATCAGGCTGCCCGCGACAATTTTGATTTACGCGCCGTGATAGCGGGGGGATTCCCCCATTCGACAGATCGAGATCACCGGCAGACAATCACCATTATCAATTTCAGGTTGTGTCCGTTGGAAACGGACGCCACGGTGTAACCTGAAGGACTCTAAGATGTGATCGCTTGCAACCAACTGCTTAGGGCCGACCCGGCCGTAACCATGCACCTCGTCGCCCGTGAATGCGCGCAGAACTCATGAACAATAATGTAGCCAGGTTGGCGCTACTGAAGCGTCGGCAGAAGAAACCTGCCACGGCTGTTTCCAAAAAAACACCACTCCCGCCGGCGGGTCCCGCGACTGCGGGATTCCCCGTCATCGCCATGGCGGCCTCGGTCGGCGGCCTGAAGGCTTTGTCCGTCATTCTGGGCGGCCTGCCGGCGGATTTCCCGGCTGCCATCGCCATCGTGATGCATCTGGCTCCCGATCATCAGAGTTTCCTGGCGGAGATTTTGAAATGCCGCACTCCTTTGAAGGTCAAGCAGGCACAGGCGGGTGACACACTCTGTCATACGTGTGTTTTTGTGGCTCCGCCCAACCGCCACATGTCGGTGCGGAAAGGCGGACGCCTTGAGCTTTCCTCTTCCTCCTCGGAAAAAGTTCATCATGCCCGTCCGTCCGCCGAGCCGTTGTTCGCTTCGGTGGCGGCGGTTTACAAAAAGAACGCCATCGCCGTTGTCCTCACCGGTGGCGATGGTGACGGCTCCACCGGGGTGCAGATCATCAAGGACGAGGGCGGCAAGGTCATCGCGCAAGACCGGCCCACGTCGCAGGATTTCAGCATGCCGGAAACTTCGATCAAGACCGGTGATGTGGATTTTATCCTGCCCTTGGACGAGATCGCCCCCAAGTTGATCGAACTGGTTGGTGCTGGCACGGGCAAAAATAATAGACGGACGACCGCTAAAAAGAACACACCCTCCAGTCGTGGCAGAACTTGTGACGCAGTGCTGGTCAGCCGAAACCAAAGCTGCGATGGTTAAGCGCATGAAAAAGAAATCTTCCCCCGTCCGCCGTACCAAGTTGTCCAAAGTGGTGCCCCCGAGAATAACCGCCACGTCGGCCAGCGAATTCTTCCCCATCGTCGGCATCGGCGCGTCCGCCGGGGGACTCGAAGCGTTGGAGCAATTTCTCGGACACGTCCCGGCGGACAGCGGCCTGGCGCTGGTCATCGTCCAGCACTTGGACCCGACGCACAAAGGGATCATGCCCGAACTGCTCCAGCGCGCCACCGGGATGAAAGTCATCCAGGTCAAGGATCGCACCAAGGTCCGGCCTGATTGCGTCTATGTGATCCCGCCGAACAAAAGCATGTCCATCCTGCACGGCGTCCTGCATTTGCTCGAGCCGGTCGCGCCGCGCGGGTTGCGGTTGCCGATTGATTTCTTTTTCCGTTCGCTCGCGCAGGATCAGCAGGAGCACAGCATCGGCGTGATTCTTTCCGGCATGGGTTCGGACGGCACGCTGGGGTTGCGGGCCATCAAGGAGAAGGCCGGCGTGGTGCTGGTGCAGGAGCCGACGTCGGCGAAATTTGACGGCATGCCGCGCAGCGCGATTGACGCGGGGCTGGCGGACATCGTCGCGCCGGTGGATGAACTGCCCGGAAAAATCCTCGCGTATCTCAAGCGCACGCCGCTCCTCGCCAAGACCGAGCACGCCTTGCAGGACAAGACGCAGAGCGCGTTGAGCAAGGCGGTCATTCTCTTGCGCGCCCAGACGGGCCATGATTTTTCGCTCTACAAGCGGAACACGCTTTACCGCCGGATCGAGCGCCGGATGGGCATCCACCAGATCGACAAGATGCCCGCCTACATCCGCTACTTGCAGGAGAACTCGCAGGAGCTGGATTTGCTGTTCAAGGAACTGCTCATCGGCGTCACGAACTTCTTCCGTGATCCGGCGGCGTGGGAGCAGTTGCGCGAGCGAGCCATCCCCGAACTGCTCGCCCACCGCCCGGCCGGCCAGGCGCTGCGGGCCTGGGTGACGGGTTGCTCCACCGGCGAGGAAGCTTATTCGCTGGCCATGATCTTCAAGGAAGCGGTGGAAGAGTTCAAACCCAAGGGACAT
>JBKJSC010000270.1:0-5049 GCA_046593035.1 Limisphaerales bacterium
GCGGGCTGGCTCGCGAGCGGCCGGGCCTTGAGCGCGCCTTCGACGCGCAGAGTTGATTGCTGCGGCAACGATTCCGGCGTGACGGCCAGCTCCGTCAACTGCGGCATCGGTGGGTCGGTTACACGAAACGGCGCGGCGGCATTCGTTTCCACGAAGCGGACGAACAAGCCGCCCAATTGCGTGGCAGTGGCGGGCAGCCAGCTCGGCGGCTCCGTCCAAGCGGCCAGGGGATGTTCCAGCGAGGGGGCGGTCAACCAGGCCCGTCCAGAAAAGCCGCGCGGATTCGCCAGCGCGAACAGCGTTGGATCGCCCACCAACAACGGATCGTTCAGCCGTTCATTGGAAACGGAATCCAGCGCCAGGCTGAACGTGGTGGCGTCCACAGCCGGACGCGGTGTGATCGGCGCGCGATCGGCCAAGAGAAACACGAGCAGCAATTGTCCGCCAAACACCAGCCCCACGGCCCACGACCATTGCCGCGCGGCCCCGGAGTCAGGAATGGATTCCGCCGGATTCATCGCGCCACCGAGTTTGTGGCGGGCTGGGAAAAAAGCTGGGGCCGCGTGGCCAGCAGCGCTTCCTTGATTCCGGCGGCGCGCGCCATTTTGCCGAGCCGCACGACGAGTTCTTGCGACACCGCTTTGTCCGCCTGCACCACGAGTGTGAGTGGCGCTTGGGGATTTTTCGCCACTGCTTCCAGCAGCCGCGACCGGAGATTCGCCTCCGCGATCACCTGGTTGTCGAAATAAAATTTGCCGTAACGATCCACTGCGACCACAACGGTCGGCCCGGTCACGCCGGGCAAGTCACGTCCTTCGGGCAGTTCAATCGGCACGCCGGGCGTGAACACCAGCGACGTGTTGAGCGCCAGAAAAATGAGGATCAGAAAGCAAACCCCCGCGAAGGGCGCGACGTCGAACTGGCCCCGGAAAATTTTGGCGTTGCGCGGGAATTTCATCCGTTCTTGGAGCCGGGGCGCTCGGTGACGAGGTTCAAAATTTCCGTGGACGTTTTCTCCATGTCGAGGACGATGGCGTTCACGCGGCTGACGAGATAGTTATAGCCGGCGTAGGCGAAGATCGCCACCGCCAGGCCCATCGCCGTGCAGATCAGCGCCTGCCAGACGCCGCCGGCCAGTTGATCCGCGTGCGCGTATGGACCTTCCTTTTGAATCACGGAGAACAGCCGGATGAACCCCAGCACGGTGCCAAGCAGCCCCATCAACGGGGCGATTTGCGCGATCGTGGCGAGCAGGTTCAACTTCTCCTCCAGCCGCGGCACCTCCATCAACCCGGCTTCTTCCAGCGCTTCGCGCACGCCGTCGCGCCCGCGCTCGCGGCTCAACACCGCCGTTTTCACCAGCCGCGCCACCGGGCCGGGCGTGGCATCGCAAATGGAAATGACCTCGACGATGTTTTCCCGCTTGAGCACGTTGCGCACGCCGCTGATGAACTCGGCGGAGTTGATCTGCGCGCGATGATAATAAAGCAGCCGCTCGACAAACACGGCAATGGCCGCCGCGCTCGTAAGCAGCAGCACCCACATCATCGGCCCGCCATTGGAGAGTAACGTCGGCATCCGGCTTTTATAGGGTTCAAAGTTCAAAGTTCAAAGTTCAAAGTTCGAGCAAAGAAGACCAAGGAGTCAGAATTCAGAAGTCAGGATTCAGAATTTGCCCGCGCAATTGCCAACATTTTTCTCCTGACTCCCGACTCCTGACTCCTGTACTCTCTGCGGCATGGAAAAATCAGACCAATTACGCGAGCTATTCCGCATGCAGAAGGCCCTCAACGAACGCATCGGCGTAAAAACTGACGGCATGAACGAGGAGGAAAAAACCAAGTGGCTTCTCAACTACACCCGCGCCATGCAGCAGGAAATGGCCGAACTGACCGACAGCGTCCCGTGGAAATGGTGGGCCAAATACCAGAAGTTCGACGAGCAGAACGCGCGCGTCGAAGTCGTGGACTTGTTTCACTTCCTCATCAGCATGGCGCAGGTGCTCGGCATGAGCGCCGACGATGTCTTCAACGCCTACGTGAAAAAGAATGAAGTGAACTTCAAACGCCAGGACAGCGGCTACACGCAGAAAGATCACGACGACTCGAAACATATTTGAATCGCGCACTGTGCCGCCCCAACCCTCGCCTCAATCCGCGCGCCGCGTCCCCGTCCGGTTGCGCAAGGAAGTGCAGTCTGTGCTTATCACCCAAGCCCAACTGGCACGGCGCGTGCGCGAGTTGTCCCGGGAGATCGAGCGCGACTTCACGGGGCGCGATTTCGTGGTGGTTTCGTTGCTCAACGGCACTGTCATGTTTCTGGCGGATTTGATCCGGCATTTGAACCTGCCGTTGCGCCTCGATTTCATCGGCGTTTCCAGCTACGGCAGCGGCACGGTGGCGCGCGAACTGGTCTTCACCAAGGAACTCCGCCTCGATGTGCGTGGGCGCGACGTGCTGCTGGTCGATGACATCCTCGACACGGGCAAAACGCTCCGCGCCGTGGTGGACAAGCTGAACAAGTTGAAGCCGCGCCAGATTAAAACCTGCGTGCTACTCGACAAACCACCGCGCCGCGTCGAAAATATCCAGGCCGACTACGCGGGCTTTGAGATTCCCGACCTGTTCGTCGTCGGCTACGGGCTGGATTACGCGGAGCGGTATCGCAACCTACCCTTTGTCGGCGTGCTGAAGCCGGAGATATATCGGACATGAGCTGCACGATAAAAGTTCGCGTTCACTTCTACTCTTACTTCAAAGAGTTGACCGGCTGTGCTCAAACGACGGAAGAGGTCGCGCCCGACAGCACGATTGGTGATTTGCTGCTACGACTGATTACCCGCTTCCAGAAATTGGGCACGATGCAAAATTCCACCCTCATCGCCGTCGGCGTCGATTACCAACCGAAGACCTACGTGCTGAAGGAAGGCGATGAAGTGTCGTTGTTCCCGCCGGTGCAGGGAGGTTAAATCATGAAACGCCAGTTGATTCTCTCCCCTGAACCAATCGACGAAGCCGCGCTCGTCGCGCAGCGCGCGATGTCTTCCGGCATGGGCGCGGTGATTTATTTCAGCGGCGTGGTGCGCGCGAACGAGGGAGATCGAACCATCTCTGCCATCGAATACGAAGCGTTTCTGCCGATGGTCGAGCATCAGTTCGAGTTGATCTTCCGCGAGCTGGAGAAACGCTGGCCCATCGAATCCGTGCGGCTCGTCCACCGGATCGGCGTGGTGAAAGTGAACGAGCCTTCGCTCTGGGTGGAGGTCGTCGCGGCGCATCGCGGCGAGGCCTTCGCCGCCGGCCAGTTCCTCATCGACGAGATGAAGCGCGTCGTGCCGATCTGGAAGAAACCGCTGGTCTGAGCGCGACGGAAAGCGAAGGAAAGGCTCGCCTGAAGTCCGTTGCGGCGCGCGCCGATTCAAATTCTTTGACCCCGGCAGCAACTTTCCCTAGCTTTCACTGTTTCAGGAATGGAAACAGACTGAAGTATCAATGGCATTTACATCGATAAAAAGCGTTCTCGCCCAAGCCCAGTTGGCCAGCGTCCAGCAGTTTGACGAGTGGGGCAAGGCCTGGCGGGTGGCTGCGGAGAACGGTTCCACCGAGCCGATGCTGGCATTCTTCTGCCGTGAAGGCGGAATGTCGGAGGAAGTTTTTTTGCAAAAGCTCGCCACCGCGCTGGACTGGCCGTTTCTGGAGTTGAAGAAACTCAATGTGCCGACCGAGGCGCGGGAGAAGATTTCCACGAAGGTAGCCTTCCAATATTCCGCGCTGCCGACCGCGTTTGAAAAGGACACGTTGCAGGTCGCGGTCAGCAATCCCTTTGACACGGCGTTGTTGAACGCGGTGCAATTCGATGCGCAGTGCCCGGTGCAGTTCGCGCTGGCACCACGGGCGGAGATTGAGAAGTCGCTCAAGAAGTATTACGGCGTCGGTGCCGAAACGCTCGACGAACTTTCCAAGGACGAACCGCTCGAACTGCTCATCGGCGAGGACAAGGAAATCACCGAAGGCGACCAGGAAGCGAGCGTCATTAAATTCGTCAACCAGATCGTCTGGGAAGCCCACAAAGACCGCGCCACGGACATCCACTTCGAGCCGGCGGAGGACGAGTTGCGCATCCGCTACCGCATCGACGGCATCCTGCACCAGACGCCGATGCCGCCGCAACTCAAGCGCTACCAGTCCGCGCTCATCTCCCGCATCAAGGTCATGTCGGGAATGAACATTGCCGAGAAGCGCCTGCCGCAGGACGGCCGCATCAACGTCCGCATCAAGGGCGAGGAAATTGACATTCGCGTTTCGACCGTGCCGACGGTTTATGGCGAAAGCGTTTCCCTGCGTCTGCTGACGCGCGGCAAAATCTTTTTGGGCCTTGAAAAACTGGGCTTCTCACCGCTGGAAGAGGCGGCCTTGCGCGAAATCATCGTCAAGCCGCACGGCATCCTGCTGGTCACCGGGCCGACTGGCTCCGGCAAATCCACCTCGCTCTACGCGTTCCTCAGCACGATCAACTCGGTCCACAAGCGCATCATCACGATTGAGGAACCGGTCGAATACGAACTCAAAGGCATCAACCAAATCGCCGTCCGCTCCGACATCGGGCTGACTTTCGCGATGGGCCTGCGCCACATCCTGCGGCAGGACCCGAACGTGATCATGGTCGGTGAAATTCGCGACCTGGAGACGGCGGAGATCGCCATCCGCGCGGCGCTCACGGGGCATTTGGTTTTCAGCACGCTCCACACCAACGACGCGCCGAGCGCCTTCACGCGGTTGATCGACATGGGCATCGAGCCATTTCTCGTGGCCTCGTCCGTCGAAGCGGTCATGGCCCAGCGCCTCGTCCGCACCATTTGCGAATATTGCAAAGTGGAGCAGAAGGTGGAGAAGGATTATTTGCGCCGCATCAATTTTCCGGAAAAGGAAATCGACTCCGCCAAATTCTGGAAGGGCGCCGGGTGCGAAAAATGCCGTCAGCTCGGCTACCAGGGACGCATGGGCATTTACGAATTGCTGATTTTGAACGAGGCGATCCGCCCGTTGATAT
>JBKJSC010000175.1:0-42537 GCA_046593035.1 Limisphaerales bacterium
CCCGGGTTCATGCGGCGGAATGTATACCGCGAACACCATGGCCAGCGCGATTGAAGCGCTCGGCATGAGCCTGCCCAACAGCTCCGCGCAAAACGCCATTTCGCCCGCGAAGATGGACGATTGCCGCCGCGCCGGTGCGGCTGTCGTGGTAATGTTGCGCCAGGGCATCAAGCCACTCGACATCCTCACTAAGAAAGCATTTGAGAACGCCATCACCGTCGTCATCGCGCTCGGCGGTTCGACCAATGCCGTGTTACACCTGCTCGCCATCGCGCACGCCGCGAAGGTGAAGCTCACCATTGACGACTTCACGCGCATCGGCAAACGCGTGCCCGTGCTCGCCGATCTCAAGCCCAGCGGCAAGTTCAGCATGAGCGCGCTCGTCGCCATCGGCGGCATCCGCCCGCTCATGAAGACGCTGCTCGACGCCGGATTGCTCCATGGCGATTGCCTTACCGTCACCGGCGAGACCATGGCCGAATCCTTGCGCGGCGTGAAACCCTATCCGCAAGGCCAGACCATCATCCGCCCGCTCGACAACCCGATCAAAAAGGACAGCCACCTCGTTGTCTTCTACGGCAACCTCGCGAGCGAAGGCGCGGTTGGAAAAATTTCCGGCAAGGAAGGATTGCACTTTGAAGGCAAGGCCATCGTGTTCGAAGGCGAAGAGAAAGCGCTCAAAGCCATTCTCGACGGCACGGTGAAAGCCGGGCACGTCATCGTAGTGCGCAGCGAAGGACCGAAGGGCGGACCGGGTATGCGCGAAATGCTTTCGCCCACCGCCGCCATCATGGGCAAGGGACTCGGCAAAGATGTCGCGCTCATCACCGACGGACGTTTCAGCGGCGGCAGCCACGGCTTCGTGGTCGGCCACGTCACGCCCGAAGCCTACGTCGGCGGAGCGATTGCCCTCGTGAAGAACGGCGACCGAATCATTATTGATGCCGAGAAGCGCGAACTGACGCTCCAGGTTCCCGCTGCGGAATTGAAAAAACGCAAGCAGGCGTGGAAGAAACCGGCCCCGCGTTATCCGCGTGGCGTGTTGGCCAAATACGCCCACACCGTCACGAGCGCCTCGCTCGGCGCGGTGACGGATGATGATTTGAAGTTGTGACGCGCGGCGAGTTAGATTATTGAACAGGCATGAATGCAGCCACGGCATTGGGCAAACAAATTGAACGCTACCGCCAAATGACGGGCGAGCAGCGTTTGGGCGTGGCGTTGGATTTGCACGAACTTTCCTGCGACATCGCGCGCGAAGGCATTCGCCGTCAAAATCCAAACGCGGACGTGGCCGAAGTCAATCGCCTGCTCCGCCACCGTCTTGAACTCGCCCGCGCCGCATGAATGAGCGCGAACTTCTTGTGGATTGTTTGCGCCGGTTGAACCGGAGCGGCGTGACCTACTATCTCACCGGTTCGATGGCGAGCAACTACTGGGGCATCCCGCGCACCACGCACGATCTGGATTTCGTCGTGCAACTGCCGATGTCCGCCGTGCCGCGCATCATCAAGGAATTCAGCGGTGATTTTTACATCGAAGAAGCCGCCGTGCGCGCTGCTTATCAGCCGCCGCACCAATTCAACGCCATTGATACGCGCTCCGCGTTGAAGGTGGATTTCTGGCTGCCCAAGCCCGAACCGTTCGACCGTGAAATGATGAAGCGCCGCGCCCAGGCCACGCTCTTCGGCGAACCAGCATGGATTTCCACGGCGGAAGACGTCATCCTGCACAAACTCGTTTGGAATCGTATTTCGCCATCCGACCGGCAACTTGGCGACATTGCTGGCATCGTGGCCGTGCAAGCCGATTCACTCGACAAAAACTATCTGAAGCAGTGGGCGCAGGAATTGAAACTAGCCTCCGAACTAGAACGCATGTTGAGTGGCGAGATTAAACCCAAAAATACATGAACTGTTTTACGAAATACGCCCACACCGTCACGAGCGCCTCGCTCGGCGCGGTGACGGATGCGGATTTGAAGTTGTGAAAGTTTGAAACTATGGCTCGCCCCGGACGACCAAGGCAACATTCTCGAATCGCTGATGAAATCAGACAGGCGATTTGGTATTCACCGACTGACGATGCCTTAGCTCTGATCAAACAGACTGAAATTGATGTTCTAGACGGAGAGGCTAGAACACCACTTATTCATGCTGTTCGCAAAGATAAGATTGAGATTATCTCTGCGATATTATTGAAGGGCGCAAACATCAATCATCAGGATCGAAATGGGTGGAGCGCACTTCACTTCGCCGTCCAAGAAAAACATCTTGAGTCGGTCAAGTATCTGCTCGCTCAAGGTGCAGCAGTTGACTTGAAGGATACATACGGTAATACACCATTGTGGCGAGCAGCCTTTGATTCCAGAGGGGCATACGATTTTGTTCGCCTCCTTGTCGCACACAAGGCAGACCCAAACTCAAAAAATAATGTGGGGCGTTCTCCTTTAGACTTCGCGATTCAAATTGAAGACAACGCGCTCATCGCAATTTTGAAGAGCCAATCCTGAAAGGCTACGGCCAGAATCCCAACGGGATTCCATCCTTCAGCCCAGGGTTGCGAGGCACGAGCTACCCTGGGTCAACCATCCAAAATAATTTCCTACCCCACCGGGGTTGCATCGCCGTCCCACCGCGCCGTCGTGGCAACTCCAAACGCGCCCATTTTTGACAGGATTCACAGGATTTACAGGATGCCTTTTCCCAATCCTGTATTTCCTGTTCATCCTGTCTCACACCGCTTGACCAGTCGTAGCCATACGTCTTTCACCTGTCTTTACGACAAGACTGCGATGTGAGATGCTTCGCGCATGATCCTCGGCGTGAGCACCACCAAGAAAGCCGTCTTCATCGCGGAGACGCATGGAGCGGGGAAAGAGTTTGGCGTGGATAAAGTTCATCGCGTTCCATTTCAACTTCATCAGGCCAGCGATCTGACCGATCTCCTGAAAACATTGGCCTCCATTCTTGCCCCCAAGACCAAACGCACCAATCGCTCCATCGCGCTCCTGAAGTGTTCGGGCGGACGATTCACTTCCGCGCTGGAGGCGATCAAGGCCGAGGCGATGACTGAACTGGCGGCGCTTCAAACCGGATTGTCCATCGTCGAGGTGCGTCCGCAAAGTCTGAAGAAAGCCCTCGGCTGTGGCGAGGGCCAGAAGTGGCGTGACCGCGCGAAGGAACTGTTCAACAAGAACGACGCGCACGATCATTGGAAGAAGGGTTTGGATGGCGCTGTTTCGGCTGCTTACAAGGCTGCGGGGTGATCGCAACTTCTCCACGTCCCGCAACGGCGCACATCGAAGCGACCTGAAGTTCGCGCTTCAGAAACTTTCCGCCTTTGCGTCTTTGCGTTAAATCGGTCGCCCGCTACAATCTGAGTGTCGTTCAGTTCATGAAATCATGCCGCGTCGCGAACTCAAAAATGGAAAGCAAGTTGCCGACTGGCTCGCCGAGCTTGGCGCGAGCCTCAAAGCGCCGGGCAACATGACCTTGATCGGTTCGGCAGCATTGCTCTGGCACGCGCAGGATCGCGGGATCGACGACGAGCTTCCCGAAGCGAGCATGGACGTTGATCCGGTGACCGACAGCGACGAAGTGGCGATGCGCTGTTATGAATCCCTCATCGGCAGCGAATTCGAGCGCACCCACGGTTGGCACGTCAATTTGATGCCAGCCTCCGTGCTGCGAGAATTACCATCCGGTTGGGAACATCGCCCCGCACATCGGCAAATCGGCAAATCGGCAAACTATTGTTGCTTGTTCCCACGCCCGCCGATTTACTTGCGCTCAAATAAAAACGCAACGAACCGCGCGACCGCACCCACGCTGAATGGTCGAAACGCGTGGGATTGCTTGGTTGAATTCGCATGATATACTGAGGCCATGTTCGTGAACGGCATCCATGTTGAGGAATACGCGAAGCTGGAATACGGCCGCCTGCTCTGGCGCGTTCCGGCCTATCGTGAACGGCTCCTTCACCACTGGAAAGACCCACGCCATCCGCACGCCGAACGCTTTGCTGAACATGAGGCCGAGGTCACGCACGTTTTGGAGAGCGCCAAAGATTCCGACACCGCATTGGATGCCGAACTGCGCCAGCGCAACCTGAGTCTGCGGGTCGTGGTCAAAGAAATTCCATCCGTGTTTGGTTCGTTTTTCTGAAGCCGGAAGTTCAATGTGAACACGACTCCGCCAGGATCCCTCAACTGGAGCACATGGATACATCCCCCATAAAAACTGCCGGCGGTGGTCGCGTGCGGGCCGGTTTGCGAACCGCGTACCACAAACTGATGGAATTGCCCACCGGTTGCAAAGGCTTGAAACGCTCGCTGCCCGGTGGGGAAATCGTTCGCATCCTGCCCGCCTACCGTTACACGAAGTGGAATCCGATTGAGTACCACGCGTTCAAAGCCTGCCTGAAACCCGGCGGCGTGGTGTTGGACATCGGGGCCAATGCGGGAAACTATTCCCTGCTCTTCGGCCGCTGCGTTGGCCCGACGGGAAAGGTGTTCGCCTTTGAACCCGCGCCGGAAGCGTTCGCCGGATTGGTGCGGCACATCCAACTGAACGCGCTCGACTCCGTGGTGTTTCCGCTGCAAGCCGCCGTGTCAGATCAGCCGGGAGAAGCGTCTTTCATCGCGAATGGATTTCAAGGCGGCAACCGGCTGTCAGGTTTGGATGAAGCAATCCCTGCCGAAGTTGCAGTGCGCGTGCCGTGCGTCACGGTGGATGACTTTTGCGCGGCCAAGAAAATCGCGCCCGACTTCATCAAAATCGACGTGGAAGGATTTGAACTGGCTGTGCTGCGCGGCGCGCGGCAGATCATTCAATCTGCGGGCGGAGACCTCGCGCTGTTCGTCGAACTGCATCCCGGCCTGTGGCCGAAGCTGGGCTGGTCGCGGCAGGATCTTGAAAGCGAGTTGGCCCAACAAGGACTGCAAGTCGAGCCGTGGAAAAGCACCGGCGATCCATGGACCGAGGACTTGGGAGTAGCGCTGCGGATTCACAAGCAATCCAAACCGACTGGCCAAAGGGAATAATTGATGCGCATCGCTATTGCCTACCAGCACCGCCGCATCGTGGGTGGAATTGAAACCCACTTGAGCATCGTCATTCCGGCCTTGATTGAGCGCGGCCATGAAGTCGCGTTCCTGCACGAATCGGAAGGACCACTGGATCGGCCTTTGATCGCGCCGGATTTGGAAATGCCATCGTGGTCGGTTGCCGAGCGCGGCAAAGTAACGGCGCTGGCGGCTTTGAAAAACTGGCGGCCTGAAGTGATTTACGTTCATGGATTGCAGGACACGGATTTGGAAGCGCGGTTGCTCAAAATCGCCCCGGCAGTTTTTTTTGCGCACGGCTATCACGGCACCTGCGTCAGTGGGGCGAAGTCGTTCAAATTCCCGACGACGCAACCGTGCGACCGCGAGTTTGGACTGGGCTGTCTGGCGCATTATTTTCCGCACCGGTGCGGCGGTTTGAATCCGGTCACAATGTTCCGCGAATACGGCGCGCAATCCCGTCGGCTGGCCGCGTTGCGCCAGTACCGCGCGGTGCTCGTGGCCAGTTCGCACATGGCAAGCGAATACACCCGGCATGGCTGCGGCGCGAGTGTTTCCGTCGTTCCCTTGCCGGTTCCTTCGCCATTCATTCCCACGGAAGATTCACCGGCACTGGAAGAAGAAGGTTGGCGGTTGCTTTTTCTGGGACGCATGGACCCGCTCAAGGGTGGCGATGTCCTGCTCGCGGCGCTGCCACTGGCGGGCGAAGTGTTGGGAAAACAATTAACTGTGACCTTCGCTGGCGATGGACTTGAGCGTCCCAAATTGGAGTCCCAGTCGATCCGGCTGATGCAGGCAAATCCACGCATCACCATTCGCTTTACCGGCTGGATCGGGGAGAAAGAGCGGGACGAGTTGCTGCGAGCGAGCGACCTGCTGGTGATTCCCAGTGTCTGGCCGGAGCCATTCGGCCTGGCGGGAGTTGAAGCGGGACATTTCAGCGTGCCCAGCGCGGCGTTTGATGTGGGCGGAATTTCGGACTGGCTCAAGGATGGAGTCAACGGCCATCTGGCAGCGGGCCACCCACCCACGGCACCCGGACTGGCCGAAGCCATCGTTACGTGTCTGCGCGATCCGGCGCACCACGCGCAGTTGCAGCAGGGCGCGCTGGAAATGGCAAGGCGTTTTCCGGTGGTGTCGCACGTCGCCCTGCTCGAAGCGATTTTGGAAAGGGTTTTGCAATCAGCCGAAACCCTAGCACAAATCCAGCCCCACCCTTGACCAATCGAGGTTGTTGCGCCAAGTTGGACGCGTAATGGCGGATAAAGTTTCAAATTAACACCATGACAGCCTCCAACCCTACTCAATCGAAAACGGTTTTTTCTTTCATGGCTCCCGAAGCGCAATGCGTCCAACTGGCCGGTGACTTCACCGGCTGGGAACTCTCCCCGCTGGACTTGAAGAAATTGAAGAACGGCTTGTGGAAGACCACGGTGGCGCTCGAAGCGGGCAGTTACCAATATCGTTTCCTCGTCGATGGCCAATGGCGTGACGATCCCGACTGTGCCGTGCGCGTACCCAATCAATTCGGCACGGAGAATTGCGTTCGCCAGATCGATTAGCGGGCCAACCGTCCCTGAAATGTTCCTGATGATCGGGCGATATGCCTGAAGCCAGCGATTTGATTTCCCATCATTCCCGACCCATTCCAACACAGTTTTCCCTGACAAACCGCCACGGCGTGTCACCATGTCGGCGTTGAATAAGCGCATGAATTTCTTGATCCGAGGATTACTGTCAGGTTGGATTTGTTTGGGTGTGCTCTTCGTGGCTGCCCCGCGCGCTATCGCGGCGGACACCAATGTTACCGCCTGGTCGAAGGCTGCTCAACAGCCGGCCATGACCGTCGTGGAGACTCGTGATTTCATGAAGCAGCTCGCGCGTTTCGTTTTCGACCATCACCTCAAGAAAGCGCCCAACTCGCCCCAGCGCGGGATGATCTACGAGTATTTTGATCCGTCGCGCGCAGGACAATTCGACCAGTTCGTGCAAGGTGAGACACTCGACACCATGCACGACGGCGCGTGGTTCGCCGTGGCGATGGTCAACGCCTATCGCGCCACCGGCGACCCTTTCTACAAGGAGCTGCTGACGCAATGGCAACTGCCCTTTTACCTGAAGATGCTCAATCACAGCGACACGTTGTTCAGCGGCAAACGCAACGACGCACGACCAGGAGCGACCGCCTTCGACAAGGAGCACCGAATCCAAGACGGCGAAAAAGGCTTTGTTCCTTATTGGTGGGACGACGGCGGCTCGGTTAGTTTGGAACGTCGCCGTGGAAAAAATCTGCTCGGCTCATTCGCTTGCACTGATTTTCTGGCGGGCAAACCCAATCCCAATTTTCAACTCGACGGTTTCTCGCACGGTTCCTCCAACCACCTCGCCCAGGATGTGGCCGTGATGCTGCAGATGAGCTGGCTCCTGTTGAAAGATTCCAGCGTGGCTGCTGACAAAAAACTGGCCACCGAAATTGCCGAAGCCGCCAGGAATTTGCATCAATGCCGGATGAATCATCACGGCCACATCCCGATGTGCTGCGCCGCCACCGCGCTGACAAACGGAGACGCCACCGAACTCAAACGCGTCCCGGCGCAAACTTGGGCAACCGTGGAGGCGTCCAGAAATCACTACGCCAATGCGCTCTATCATTTCCGCGCGGGGCAGCGCGAACCGTTTCCAAGCTTCGCCGATGAGCAGCAATATCGCTATTACTTCAGCCTCGCGCGGTATGACGGATTGCCACGTCCACTGGCCTTCAAAATCATTTACGACGCCTACACGGCACCGATGCTCTACCGCTACTACTCGGACGATGCGGAGGTTTCTCCAGGCATCAACATTTTCGATCTGCATCCTTACCATTCGCTTGATGGCAAGCCGGCGGATTACCGCTCCGACCGCAAGGGCGTGGCGCAACAGCCACGTCCCATCGGCTCGCGCCTGGGACCGCAGAACATGGTGACTACCGGCTGGGCGCTCCAGGCGTTGAAGGCGCATCCCGGCATCTGGGAGGAACGTTACAAGACTCAGTTCAGCAACGATGTTCGCGTAACCAGCTACGGCGCGCCACCGGGAGTATTCTGGGTGGCGCCCCCCAACACCAACGGTATGAATTTTGGCGACGTGACCCTCGCACTGGCGAGCACCAAGCGTTTCCTAATGATCAACGGTGAAAGCCGCAAACCGGAAGCCAACTTCAAAATCTTTTCCCACCCTGACGCGCAAGGCAGTCACGCCCGTTTCACGCTGAAGCAAGACAAGTCAGTAGTCGCAGTTAATGATCGCGGTGAAGCGCTTTTGCTCAAGTCTAGCATCACAAACACAGCGGGCGGATTCACCTTTGCCGTGCAGATTCCTTACACAATTCAAAAGGATCAAAAGGCCTGGATGACCGGCGTGGAACAGGAGCGCTATTCCGTGCAATCGGGCGAGATGAAACGCAACTTTTATCTGATGAGCCGCGTCAATCCGGTGGCTTCGTGGCTCGAATATGAACTCGGCAAAGGCCTGCGCACCTGGGAAGCGATCTTCAAGGAGAAAGGCTTCATCCCCACGAGCATCGGCGCGGGTGCCGAGTGGGACCGCTTCTCCGACGCCGGCGGTTACGCGCATCTCATCAGCGCCGCCGCGCAATGGATTTTATACCAGGAAGACAAACGCGATTGGGAGCTGCACAACGTGCCGAAGTGATTTTGTATGGAGACAAGAGTTGTAGAGAATTCTAACTTGCGAACACAATTGAGTGCGACATAGTGCAAACGCAGATGAAAGAAATCCGAGCCGATATTCGCCGCGGTGACTGTCTTGATGTTCTCAAGGAATTCGAGTCATCCAGTTTTGATCTAATTTTCACCTCGCCACCTTACGCGGATAGCCGGGCCAGCACCTACGGCGGCATCAAGCCTGACCGCTACGTCGAGTGGTTCCTTCCGCGAGCCGAACAATTCTTGCGTGTGCTCAAGCCGACCGGAACCTTTGTTTTGAACATCAAAGAGAAGGTTGTGGAGAGGGAACGTCATACTTACGTCATGGAGTTGATTCTTGCCCTTTGCAAACAGGGCTGGTTGTGGACGGAAGAGTTCATCTGGCACAAAAAGAACTGCTACCCGGGTAAATGGCCCAACCGTTTTCGAGACGCTTGGGAGCGCTGTCTCCAATTTAACAAGTCCCGGCACTTCAAAATGAACCAGGAAACGGTCAACTGGAATTAATTAGGAAGAAGATGAGTTACGAAAGCAGAATGCTTGAGCAGTTTGCTATGCCGACTCAAAAGCAAGTCGAAGAAACTTTGCTTCGAGTGCTTCTGAAAGAAGGTGGTGTCGTTAAGGAATTTGGCTCTGGGCAAGAAATTGTCGGTGAAATCGCCGATGAATTTAATCTGAATGAAGCACAACGCTATGCCTACTTGGAGACAGTATATCGCAAAGAAAACCGGCTCAAGAAAACTCTCCTCTGGCACCGGTTGCTTTTTCGAGCGGCAGATTCTCTTGCAAGGCAGAACATGGTTTCGCGCCCAACACAAACGCTTCAACTCACGAACAAACGAGAATGGATGCTGACGGAGAAAGGCTTCGAGCAAGCCATGACGCTTTCCGGTATCCTAATTGCAAACCGAGACTTTTTGCCGACTAAATCCTATGAGGTTCAGAAAATCGTCAAGAAACTCATTGAATCTCCAAGACCTGAAAACTACGACCCATTTGATAAAAACAAAAAAACCACCAAAACGACAAGAGAATCCGTCTTGCGAACTCGGGGTTTCCGTCAGGCGGTTATCGAAGCTTACAGTTGCCGATGTGCGGTTTGTGGTCTGAAAATTAATTCGCCCGACTCATTATCATGGGAGGTGGAAGCAGCGCATATTGTTCCCCATCGCTCGCTGGGGCGTGACGACATTTTTAATGGGATAGCGATGTGCCATCTTCATCATTGGGCATTCGACGTTGGTTGGTTCACGCTGTTAGACGATTACAAAATTCAAACATCATCGCGGATAGATTCTTTGCCGTCAGACTTTGGGATAATTGGGGACTATGAATTCGTCCGTGCGCTTGTAGGTAAAAGCGCGAGAATATTTTTGCCAAAAAGGGACGAAATCCGCCCACATCGCAATGCGATTCGTTGGCACCGGCAAAACATTTTTTACCAAAGTCGCTAAAGTATAATGGAAAGGTGTATATGGTAACAAACGAGAGGATTTTGTATTCGATCAATGTGGAAGACGCTCAAACCGTTGCCGAAGAAAAGTTGGGCCGGAAGCTGACTGATGAGGAAATTGCGTTGGTTGAAGACAAGCTTGGCGATTACATTGATTGGCATTATGCGCTTCAATGCGCCCTCAGCGATTCCATTCAAGTCGTTGCCTAATTGCAGCAAAAACCAGGCAATAGCTCTTTCACCACTTCAACTCCTGCAACCGCCGCGCAACTTCCTCAGCGTTGGCGCGGCTGTTGAAGGCGGAGATGCGGAAGTAACCTTCACCGTTCTTGCCGAAGCCGCTGCCGGGCGTGATGACGACATTCGCCTCATTTAGAATTTTGTCAAACGCCTGCCAGCTCGTAAGGCTCTTCGGAGTTTGCACCCAGATGTAGGGCGCGTTGATGCCACCGAAAACCGTCAGTCCGGCGGCCTTGGCACCGGCGACGAGCACCTGCGCGTTGCCCATGTAGTGCGTGATCAGCTCCCGAACTTGCGCCTTCCCTTCCGGCGTGTAGAGCGCCTCGGCGGCGCGCTGCACGGGATAACTCACGCCGTTGAACTTCGTGCTCGAACGCCGCGCCCAGAGCGGATGCAGGCTCGTCCGCTGCCCATCCGTCGTTGAGGCCAGCAGCGTCTTGGGCAGCACGGTGAACGCGCAACGCGTGCCGGTGAAACCGCCGTTCTTGGAAAAACTGCGGAACTCAATGACGCATTCACGAGCGCCGGGAATTTCGTAAATCGAATGCGGGATCGCCGGATCCGCGATATACGCCTCGTAGGCGGCGTCGTAGAGGATGATGGCTTGATTCGCCCGCGCGTAGTTAACCCAGGCCTCCAGTTGCGCGCGTGTGGCGACTGCTCCGGTCGGATTGTTCGGGAAGCAAAGGTAAATGATGTCCACTTTCTCCTGCGGAATTTCCGCGACGAATCCATTCGCTGCCGTGCATTGGAGATACACCAAGCCCGCGAAAGCCCCGGCATCGTCCGCCGCTCCCGTGTGACCAGCCATCACGTTCGTATCCACGTACACCGGATAAACCGGGTCGGTGATGGCGATTTTGTTTTGCGGGCCGAGGATGTCGAGGATGTTACCGCAATCACACTTGGAGCCGTCGGAAATGAAAACTTCATCATCCGCCACGTCGAGGCCCAAGTCGCGGTAATCATTCTTGCCGATGGCGGCGCGGAGGAATTCATACCCCTGCTCCGGCCCGTAACCGCGAAACGTTTCGCGCCGCGCCATTTCATCGACCGCCCGGTGCATCGCCGTGATGACGGCGGGTGGCAGCGGTTCGGTTACGTCGCCAATGCCGCAGCGGATGAGGCGTTGGGCGGCGGCAGGATTCGCATCGCAGAACGTCTTCACGCGCCGCGCGATTTCGGGGAAGAGATAACCCGCCTTCAATTTCAAGTAATGGTCGTTTAAGTAAGCCATGGATCAATGTCAGTTGTTGTTCAGGTTGACCGCAAATTCAAAGCGGGGACGCTAGCGAAAGCTCCAAGGAGATGCAAGGAGTCGTGCCGCGCGTCAAACGTCGCAACTGGCGGGCGGGTCTTCCTCGATCTCCGTGGTTTCGGGGGCGCTTTGCACGTTCAGCCGTTTGCGCGCTTTTTCGGCGGCGGCGGTCTGGCCGTATTCGGATTCGATGCGCCGGAGCAGTTCCACGACTTTGTCCGGCTTGTTCAGGCGCGAATAGAGATTGCACAGATGAATGGCGGTCCAGCCCCAGCGTTCGGGCTGGAGTTTGTGCCGGAGGATTTCTTCGTATTCGAGTGCCGCCGCCAGATAGCTCTTGAGATCATTCTCGTAGATTTCCGCGATGCGGAAAAGCGTGTGAACCTCACGGGGGTTGCTTTTGTGATAATCGCGCAACAACCGGATCGCCTCCAAATAATTGCCCGCCTCCCATTCGCGCTGCATGTGCTCGTATTCAGCGCTCTTCACATCGACGGCTTCGTCGGCGTAAAGCAACTTGACCGCGCGGTTGGCAATGAAGTGAGAAATGTCCCGCCCGAACAACAAGCCAAGGCCGAGCACGGAGATCAGCCACCCGCTGCCAAACAGCATCATCCGGCGATAGTCGTCATTGAAGGGAGAGGGTTTCCGGGTCGTTGGCGTGTCAGATTCGGCGTCCGCAGCCGTCGGCACAGCCCGCATCACCTTGGCGTGATAGGCGAACATGAAGTAGCCGAACACGAATACGCCTGTCAGCAGCACCAGGTACGACAAAAATTTAATTCCGGCTCTCATCCGTTCATCTTGCTGAAGGAATGCAGCTTGTCGGCCAAGGCAAAAGGAGAATTCTTTGCCATTAGATTATCAGCCCGGCGACAGTGGCGGTCAGGTAACTGGCCAGCAAGCCGCCGATCATGGCGCGCACGCCCAAGCTCGCCATTTCGCTCCGCCGCTCCGGGGCCAGCGATCCGATGCCGCCGACCTGGATGGCGATGCTGCTGAAATTGGCGAAGCCGCACAGCGCATATGTGGCCAGCGTGAAACTGCGTTCATCAATCACCGTCTTGGGACTGGTCAGGGAAATGTAACCGATGAATTCGTTGAGCACGATGCGCTCGCCGAGGATTTGCCCGATGGTCATGCAGTCCTTGGCCGGCACACCCATCAGCCACGCGAACGGCGCGTTGGCCCAGCCGAACACGATTTGCAGCGGTGTCTCCGTGGCGATGCCGAAAAGACGCAGCCCATGAGCAATCACGTAGTTCGCCAGCGCCACCACGGCAATGAATGCAATGAGCATGGCCATGACGTTGATCGCAAGCAGCATTCCGTCGCCCGCGCCCCGGCAAAGCGCGTCGATGCCGTTGACCGTCGTGCGCGGAACCTCGGCGGGCGCGGTGGCGGCGGTTTCGCTCAGCTCGGTTTCAGGCAGCATGATTTTGGAAATCATCAAAGCCGCGGGTGCGCTTAAAACCGACGCGGTCAATAGATGACCCGCCATATTGGCGTGACCTGCGACCGTGCCCATTTTCACGTAAACCGCCGCGACACCGCCGGCGATGGTCGCCATGCCGCCGACCATGAGGCACAACAACTCGCTGCGCGTCATCCGGGCGACATACGGTTTGATGACCAAGGGCGCTTCGGTTTGTCCCATGAAAATATTGGCGGCGGCGGCAAGAGTTTCACTGCCGCTCGTGCGCATCGCCTTGCGCATCACCCAGGCGACGGCATGGACGACTTTCTGCAAAATGCCCCAGTGATAAAACAGCGAAGAAAGCGCCGAGACGAGGATGATTGTTCCCGTCACCATGATGCCAAAGATGAATGAACTCTGGGGAAAAGTTTGCTTCATCATTCCGTCCGTGGCCAGTGGACCGAAGACGAACTGGCAGCCTTCGTTGGAAAAATTGACCAGCTTGTTGATCGCGCGACCGGCAAAATCGAAAATGCCCGCGCCAACCGGTGTTTTGAGAATGAAGAGCGCGAAAATAATTTGCAACGCCAGCCCCCACCACACGGTGCGCCAGGGAAAGAGTTTGCGGTTATAGGAACAGAGCCAGGCGAAGCCGATGAACGCGGTCATGCCCAGCAGGCTGATCAATTTGAGTTCCATGTGCCGAAAATAGTAAGGCGGTTTGTGCGCGGCAAGTCGTTTGTCAAACCGCCGGCCAGGTCTTGGCCACTTGTGCTGCCAGCTTGGCCAGCCACACCGCCGGTTTGGCTTGGGCTTGCTTGGCGCTGGTAAATTTCGGCGCGAGACCGTGCGCCTGGGTGAAGCGTTGGAGCACTAATTTGGGATCGCTGACCATACCGGCCAAGCCGAGACACGGAACGTTCATTTGCCGGGATCGATAAGCGATTTCGCCGACGCCTTTGCCCATCAACGTTGATTTGTCGATGGAGCCTTCGCCCGTGATCACCAAATCCGCCGCGCTCAATCGCCGTTTCAATTCCGCGTGTCGGGCAAACAAATCGAAGCCTGGCTGCAAGCGCGCGCCGAGAAAACAACGCAGGCCGAAACCCAGTCCCCCCGCCGCCCCGGCACCGGCTTCGGCGGCGCAGGGACGATTCAAGTCGCGCTCCGCTGCGGCGGCCATCCGGCGCAGGCATTGATCCGCCGGGGCAAAATCTTTTGCAGTCAAACCCTTTTGGGGGCCGTACACCCGACTGCAACCTTGCGGGCCGAGCAATGGATTTTGCACATCAACTGCGACGAGAAGTTCTTCAAACCAACGCACGCGCGGCGGCGGCAAGATGCGCACCAGAGCCTTGAGTCCAGTCCACTGCTCAATCGGCTCTTCGTGTTTATCCAAAAACTGCCAGCCCATCGCGCGGGCCACGCCGAAGCCGCCGTCATTGGTCGCGCTGCCGCCGATGCCAACCAAGCAGCGTCGCGCACCTTTTTTTGCCGCAGCCTGCAACACCGCACCCAGGCCGAAGGTGTCGAGTTCAAACGGGTGATATTTTCGCGGGGGCAGCAAAGCCAGGCCGATGATCTTTGCCGTCTCGATGATGGCCAGTTTAGAACGCGGCTCCCAACCCCAACTGGCCGCCAAAGGGCGATGGGCCGCATCGACGGTTTGGGTGACCTGCGGCTCGGCGTGCAGCAATTCGCTGACAATCTCGCCGAAGCCGTCGCCGCCGTCGCTCATCGGAAGAAGTTCCAGCGTATCGGCGGGCCGGGCTTTGCGCCAGCCCTGGGCAATCGCCTCGGCGGCGGCTTGCGCCGTGAGCGTGCCTTTGAATTTATCCGGGACGATGAGAACGTGGAGCGACATGGGTGAGGATTTAACCATTTTGTCACTTGAAGTCCAAGGTCTATTGTCCACGATTTCGGCGCACCCATCCATTTGGAACGACCGGCAGTTCGTCCCATGTTTCTTACCTCCCCATCAATCCCCGCCCGGCTGGTCGTCCTGCTGAGCGGAAGGAAAGAGTTGCCAAACAAAACGACTGTGGCAGTTTAGCAACGCTGAATTGAGTCTTATGAATAAACCAACCATCATTGCTTATCTCAAACCGTCGTGCGGCTGGAGCCAGGGTGTCCGCGCCATCATGCGCAAGTACGACCTGCCCTTCGAAGACCGCGACATCATCAACGACCCGGCGCAGCGTGCCGAGATGATCGAGAAGAGCGGCCAGATGCTCAGTCCGTGCGTTGAAATCAATGGCCGGATGCTCCCCGACATCAGCGGCGACGAGGTGGAAGCTTTCTTGCTCGCCAACAATTTTGTCGGAGCCACCGATCGTCCTGCCGACGCGCCCACGAACGCCGCGTGCGCCTCGCATGAAACGGAACCGACGGCACTGCAATTTCGCCGTTAATACCGCCGCACTTTGACTTGAACGGCGCGCAGGCCCAAACGCCTCCGCGCCGTTTTGTTGGCCAACCAAGCGCGGGCCTTTCGACTTCCCTGAAAATTGTTCCTACGCCATTCTACGTTCATGGCTTTGCCGATCACCTACAACGTGCGCAATGTGTTTGTTCGCTGGCGCGCGACTCTCGCCACGGTGCTGGGCATCGCGCTGGTGGTGGCGGTTTACGTCATCGTGCAGTCGATGGCGGTCGGTTTGGAAAAATCGAGCAGCAACACGGGCGACCCGCGCAATCTCATCGTGGTCCGCAAAGGCTCCACCGCCGAATCGAGCAGCTTGATCAGCCGTGATCAATTCAAGGCGCTGCAATACCTCCCGGAAATCGCCCGCAACGCGCAGGGCCTGCCGCTGGTGTCGCCCGATGTGCTGACGTTGATCAGCCTGCCGCGCAGTTCCGGCAAAGGCGAAGCAAACGTGCTGGTTCGCGGGGTTTCGCCGCAAGGGATTGAACTCCGCCCGCAAGTCGCGCTGGTCGAAGGTCGCTGGTTCGTGCCGAAGAAACGGGAAGTCGTCGTCAGCCGCAAGCTGGCTGGGCGCTTCGGTAATTTCAACGTGGGCGATTCGTTCAAAGTGGGCGCGAGCACCGTGACGGTCGTCGGCTGGACGGACGGAAAGAGCAGCGCGTTTGATTCCGAAATCTGGCTCGATGCCGATGAAGCCCGCGATCTGTTTAGCCGCAACATGTATTCCAGCATCCTGATCCGCCCGGTGGACGCCGCCACACAAACCCGGCTGGCCGCGCGGCTGGAGGCTGACAAACGATTACAACTACGCGCGCTGCCCGAAGTGGAATATTACTCCGCGCAAACCAAAACCGCCGTGCCCATCCGTTGGCTGGGAAATTTTCTCGCGACCGCCATGTCCATCGGTGCCATTTTGGCCGCCATGAACACGATGTATGCGAGTGTTGGAGCGCGCACGCGGGAGATCGGCACCTTGCGTGTACTGGGATTTCGACGGCGCACCATTATCATGAGCTTTTTGCTGGAAGGGGCTTTTCTGGCGTTACTCGGCGGCGTGCTGGGCTGCCTGCTTTCGTTTTGGATGCACGGTCGTGCGTTGGGCACGCTAAGCTTTGAATCTTTCAGTGAAATCGTTTTTCAATTTCGAATTACACCGTGGCTGGTTGCCAAAGGGCTGATCTTCTCCGTGATCGTCGGTTTGCTGGGCAGTCTACTGCCCGCGCTGCGCGCCGCGCGCCTGCCCGTGATCTCGGCGCTCAAGTCGGTTTAGCCGGAACCAAGCAGTGGAGCCACGGATGAAACACACCGGCGTCATACCAAATGGACGGACTTCGCGTGAATTTTTTCGGAACCAATGTTACAGTTGATTGAAGCATGAAGCTAGCTGACACATTCAAACAGCCAAGCCCACTTTGCCGCCGTCTGGCTTGGGTTCTAATTTTTGCCGCCTTGACGGCCAGCCAACTCCACGCGGCCGAGGCTTCCACCGCCGGCAATAGTTTTGGAATTCGCTGGGATGGCGGAGCGGGAACCACCGAAATGATTTCGGCCATCATGGCCCGCGAGGAAAATTCACCCCTTCAAACCGGTTCCCTGCTCCGTCAAACGCGACCGAAGTTGTCTCGCTCTGGGAAATCCCTTTCGCCACGGCCGCAGACTATCGGCAGATCCATCGCCGCCGCCAGCCCGAGCAGCGTTCTGCGAACGGCCGCCGTCAGCGCATCGCCGCCCAACCCGCTGACCGTCGGCGTCAGCTTCCTCGGAGCGCAAGCGATAGATTCCACTTCCAACCCGCCGGATTCGATGGGAGACGTGGGGCCGACGCAATTTCTGGTTTGCATCAACGGACGCATCCGGGTCTTTGACAAGACGGGAGTGATGGGGATATTGAACACGACGCCGGAAAGGTTTTTTGCTTCCCTTGCAGTCCACAGTGTTTCCGACCCGCGGGTGCGCTACGACCGCTTGTCGCAGCGCTGGTTTGTGACCGCTATCGACATTCCAATATCCAGCCAAAACAACCGCATTCTTGTGGCCGTCAGTAGTGGCCCGATCCTCGGCAGTGGCTCCAGTTTCACCTTCCATTGGTTCCAACATAATCTGGTCACTCCTCCCGGTGGCGACACGGGATTGTTTGCTGACTACCCCACGTTGGGTGTGGATCGCCATGCGCTTTATGTGGGGGTGAATCTGTTCGATCCCAGCAACGCCTTTGTGGGGACGACCGGCTATGTGATCAACAAGACGAACTTGCTGACGGGCACGCTCACCGTGACGGCCTTCCGTCAACTGGCGGGCATCACGGGGCCGGGGCCATACTCGCCGCAGGGAGTGGACAACGATGATCCCGCTTCCACCGAGGGCTACTTCATCGGCATTGATAACCAGGCTCACGACTTGCTGGTGCTGCGGCGCGTTTCCGATCCGGGCGGAACTCCTTCCATTTCCGGAAATATCAACCTGACGGTGCCAGCCAACAGCTACTCGCTGGGGGCAGTTCCCGCCACAAACTCCTCCGTAAATCTCGATGATGTGGACAACCGGCTTTTCGCCGCGCGTATGCACAAGGGCACTCTGTGGACCGCGCACAACATCCAAGTCGATGCCACTGGCGTCGCCAGCGACTTCGGTGGACGCGACGGTGCCCGTTGGTATGAAATCACCAACCTGACCACGACCCCTACCCTGCGGCAATCGGGCACGCTCTTTGATCCGGCAACCGCAAACCCCGCCAGCTATTTCATCCCGTCCTGCGCGGTATCTGGCCAGGGACACATGGCCATCGGGAGCAGTGTCTCCGGCCGCAACGAATCTGCGGAGATCGCCGTGGCCGGACGGCTGGCCGGCGATCCTTTGGGCACACTTCGCGCGGCCAGCGTGGTGCAAACGAGCCGCACGCCCTATAACGTCGAACGGGGCCCAACTCAGCGCTGGGGTGATTACTCGGTCATGTCGGTGGATCCCAACGACGACATGACCTTTTGGACGGTGCAGGAGTATTGCAACGCGCCTGATTCCTGGGGCGTGCGGGTCATCCAGTTGCGCGCCCCGCCGCCGGCGACGCCCGCCACCTGCCTGCCTGCCGCCGCGCTCATCGGCGCAACGAACACGACCATTATCGTCACCGGCTCATCGCTGAACGGTTCCGGTTTTTTCGATCCCGGCCCGGATTATACCAACCACATCTCCGCCACGTTCAACGATCCCGCCATCACGGTAAAGAGCGTCACCTACACCGATCCGACGCATGTGACGCTATCCGTCAGCATTCTTGCCGGTGCCACCAACGGCAACCGCACGCTTACCATCACCAATCCCGACGGCCAGACGGTTGCCAGCGCACCCGGCATTCTGACCATCACTGGTCAGCCCATCATTGAATCCATCACCGAATCAGGAGGCACCGCCACGATCACCTGGCAAGCCATCGCTGGGCGAAGCTACCGCGTCCAATACAAGCTCAATCTCAACGCGTCGTCTGTCTGGATAGATTTGAGTGGAGATGTGACCGCTACCAGCGGCAGGGCTTCCAAAATCGACCCGTTCGGATCAGCCACCGAGCGGTATTATCAAGTTATACTTCTGCCCTGAGCCGATGACGCATTGCCTCCTTAATTTCAGTATTGCGCGATTGGAGCGACGACCTAAACTCTCCGTGAATCCAGCAACTTATTTTGACCTATGAAAACTTCCACCCACATTTCCCGCCGCCGATTCCTGACCACCGCCGCCGTCGCGCTCGCCGCGCCCAACGTGCTCACGGCGCAGAAGTCTGAGCAGCAACTCGTCATCGGCACGGGCACGCACCGTTACGAAGTGCTGCACAACTGGCCGCAGTTGCCCGACAAGTATTCCTGGCAGACCACGCATAACGTCGCCGTGGATCGCGAGGGTTTGCTCTACGTCATCCACGAAGGCCGTGAGAATTTGAAGGATCATCCATCCATCTTTGTGTTCGATGCGAAGGGCAAATTCGTGCGCGCCTTTGGCAGTCAATTCCAAGGCGGTGGCCACGGCCTCGAAGTTCGCACCGAGGGCAAGCAACAATTCCTTTGGGTCACGGCTTATCAGCAAGTCAAGAGCTTCGCCAAGCTCACGCTCAAAGGCGAAGTCGTTTGGGAGAAACACGCGCCGATGGAATCGGAAGTCTATCTCAAGGACGAGGACACCAAGCCCATCAAGCGCTGGGGCCGCGACGCCTTCATGCCCACCAATTTTGCGTTCTTGCCCGACGGCGGATTTTTTCTGGCTGATGGCTACGGTTCGTTCCGCATCCATCGCTACGACAAGGACGGCAAGTGGCTCTCCAAGTTCGGCGAACCCGGCACTGGCCCCGGCCAGTTCAACACGCCGCACGGCCTCTGGCTGGACAACCGTCCCGGACGTGCGCCGTCGGTCGTGGTCGCGGATCGCGCGAACAAACGCCTGCAATGGTTCACGCTCGAAGGCAAACACATTAAGACGCTCGACGGCTTTATCCTGCCCGCGAACATCGACTCGCACAAAGACATCCTCCTCGTGCCCGACCTGAGCGCGCGCATCACGCTGCTCGACAAAGAGGATCAGGTCATCACCCACCTCGGCGAAGACACCGAATGGCGCGCGGCGGTGCTCAAGGACGGCATGAAACTCCGCCGTGACGAGAAGGGCGAGGGCTGGGTTTCCGGCAAATTCCTCCATCCGCATGACGCGTGCTTCGATCCGGCCGGGAATATCTTCGTCGCCGAGTGGGTTCACACCGGTCGCATCACCAAGCTGCGCAAGGTGAGTTGAGGATTGATCTCGACTGGCACCCGTTGTTTTCCTACTCAGGCACGATCATTTCAAAACGCGGGATGCGCGTGAGCACCTTGCGTCCTTGCGCGTCCACACCGCGATAACTTCCTTCAGCCACGCCGGAACGGGTGTCGAGAAGATGACGGCTGTTGTAAGTGAACTTTTCCCCGGGCGCGATGGTGGGAGTTTCGCCCACGACCCCCTCTCCTTCAATGGCGGTGATGACGCCCTGCGAATTGGTCACCACCCATTTGCGGCCCTGGATCGTCACCGGCTGATCGGTGTCGTTGTGAATGCTGATGTAATAGATGAAGGAGTGCGGGCGATCCGGCGGTGACGGCAACTCCGGCGTGTAGATCACATGATCCACCGTCACGCGCAAGCCGACGGGTTCCAGAAAATCGCTGTGTTGGCTCACAAGCGAAGACTAACGGGCCGCAGCCCCGGCGAGGCTCAACTCCAGCGCGATGTCGCTGGAAACTTTGTCCTCCGACTGTCCAGGGTTGATGCCGAAATCGCCGCGCTTGATGGTGAAGCTGGCGCGCAACACCAGAAGATCGCCGTTCAACTTCGGAAAGCGCGCACTGAGTTTGTCCTTCAGATAAGTCAATTTGACCGGCACGACGATTTTCTTGGTCACGCCTTTGATCGTGATGTTGCCGGTCAAGTCGGCGGTGGTCACGTTGGCGGTGGTCTTGACGTTGGCCGCACTGATGGCCTCAAAAATGATCTGCGGAAACTTCGCCACGTCGAGCCACTTGTCGCCGTCCAGATGCTCCTTCATCACCGGGTTCGGCACTTTCAACGAGGCTGCCGCCACGACGATCTTTCCGTTCACCGCGCCGGGATTGGCCGGGTCGAAGTCCACCGTGCCGGAGATGTCCGTGGTCGTGCCGTTGATGGCTTCCAGCGGCGCGTCGAGCTTGAAGATGATGTTGTTGACGCCTTTGGGATCCTTGAAATCGAATGAGAGCGGCGCGGCAATGGCGGCTTGAGCGAGGAGGCTGAGGCCAACGAGCAAAGGAAATGTGTTCTTCATGCGGCTATTGATGCCTGCGAACGGCCTGATGTTCAATTCTTTTTCCTGGCCAGAAACGAGGCCGCCAACAAAATCCCCGCGCCGACCAGCGCCGCCGCCAGCAAATCAACGCCGGGAACGAAGTGTTTTTCGACCACCGGCCCTTTGATCTCCGTGACCGGGTCTGTCTCCCAGCGGGTCACGCTGGTTTTAGTCCAGCCCATGTGTCGCCCGCCGGCGAGCCAACCCGCCACCGCCACCATCGCCACGAGCAAAGCCAGGATTCGCAGTGTTTTTCTCAAGCGCCGTCAACTTAGCCGGAATCGCAGAAGGAAACCACGAAAGAACACGCATGGCACGAATTCGGAAGTTTGAATGGACTTACTCACTTTCTACCGAATCGGGGCAAGGCCTGCGTCAGTTGCCCGGTTATCAAGAGGAATTGTCGATCAACTGGATTCCCGGATTTTCAAAACGGATGCGCCGCACTTTGTAGAGCTTTCCCAAGGCCTGCTTGAAAGCCTTTTTGCTCGCGCTGAAAGTTTGTCGGATGGCTTCGGGCGAACTGTCGTCATCAAAGTCCAGCCGGCCGCCGTTGCGTTCAACGGCCTGGACGATTTGATCCGTCAGCGAAGCCACGCGCTGGTATCCTGACGCGTCGAGACTCAAATCAATTTTTCCGCCGGGGCGGATGGTGCGAATGAACCCTTTCAGTTTCTGACCTACAGCCAGCGGGGCCGCGAGGTTGTCGTGGTAAAGCAAGCCGCGATGGGCGTTTTCCACAATAGCATTGTAACCGAGTGGAGACTTGCTCGTGATCAGTAGATTGACGGGCTGTCCATCGCGGTAAGTCGGCGGATCGCGATGGAGATGACGGTGCAACCGGGTGGTGGCCACGATACGATTTGTTTTCGGATCGAGATAGACAAAGGCAATCACCCGCTGTCCGGCGCGAACGGGAATGTCCTGTTCGCGAAACGGCAGCAGCAAATCCTTGGCCAGCCCCCAGTCGAGAAACGCTCCAATGTTTCGGTTCACGCTGAGGACTTTCAAATACGCAAACTCGCCAACCGTGGCGTGCGGGATTTCGGTGGTGGCCACCAGTCGATCCTCGGAGTCGCGATACACGAATACATCCAGCGTGTCCTTGGGCTTGAGGTCTCGCGGAATATAGCGGCCGGGCAATAAAATCTCGCCCAATTCCCCGCCGTCGAGGTAGAGGCCGGGAGCGGACGCTCTCACGATGGAAAGGATGTTGCGCTTGCCGATGATTGCCATGCGACCGCAGCGTAAGCGCATTCGATCTTAACCGGGAGCAAAATCGAGGAGCGGCCGTTGAACCGGATCTGAACAGTGGTCGTGAAAGTCTGAAACTTGCCCCACTCATTTCCGCAAGAACAGTCGGGTGAACCATGGATTGAACACGGGGAAAAATCTGTGTTTCATCTCTGCTCAATCCGTGGCTAAATCATTTCATGGGCAAAGAATTCAGCATTGAACCGCGGCAGGTGCCGCCTGTGGAAACCAAATACCGGCGCATCATCACCGCGTTGCCGCATCCCGACTCCGTGGCCACGTTGGAGAAGCTGCGCACGTTTGAGCCGATCTCCATGCGCGGCCAGCCGCCGCTGGTCTGGGAGCGCGCGGAGGATATTTTTGTTTACGACAAATACGGCAACCGCTGGCTCGATTGGTCGTCGGGCGTGCTCGTCACCAATGCCGGTCATTGTGCGCCGGAAATCAAGCAGGCCATTCTCAACCAGGTGAACAGCGGCTTGCTGCACAGTTACGTTTTTCCCAATGAGGAACGCGCGGCACTCGCCGAATGCCTCGCGGGCGTCGCGCCGGAGGGATTGAAGAAGGTTTTCCTGCTCACCACCGGCTCGGAGGCGACGGAGTGCGCCATCAAGCTGTCGCGTTCGATGGGCATCCAGCGAGGTGGCAAGGGCAAGATTGGCATCGTCGGTTTCGCACGCGGCTTTCACGGACGCACGCTCGGTTCGCAACAGGCCGGCGGCATGGCGGGACAGAAGTCGTGGATCGTCAACGAAGACCCCGCCATTCTCAACGCGCCGTTCCCCGATGGCTATTGGCAGACGGACGTGAGCTTCGACACGTTTCTCCAGACCATCGCCGCGCGTGGGTTGAAGCCCGAGAACATCGCCGGTGTGATGATGGAAACGTATCAAGGCGTCGGTCCTGATTTCGCACCGGTGGAATACGTCCGCCGTCTCGCCGAGTGGTGCCAGCAAAACAACGTCGTGCTCGTGTTCGACGAAGTGCAAGCGGGCTTCGGGCGCACGGGCAAATTCTGGGCCTTCGAGCATTATGGGGTTACGCCCGACATCATTTGCTGCGGCAAGGGCATCAGCAGTTCGTTGCCCATCTCGGCGGTGATCGGCCGCGCGGAGATCATGGATCAATTCGGCCCCGGCTCCATGACGAGCACGCACACGGGCAATCCGGTTTGCTGCGCCGCCGCGCTGGCGAGCGTGACGAAAATTCTCAAAGAAGATTTGGCTGGCAACGCCGCCCGGCTGGAAAAACCTTTGTTCGACGGCTTGAAACAAATTCAATCGAAGCATCCCGCCGTCATCGGCCACCTCACCGCGCGCGGCCTCGTCGGTGGAATGCAAACCGTGAAGGCCGGCACGAAGGAACCCGATCACGACCTCGCGCACAGCATCATCGAACGATGCTTCCACAAAGGCCTGCTCTTCTTCGCGCCCGTTGGGGCGTGGGGCCAGACGGTGAAGATTGCGCCGCCGCTGACCATCCCGGAGGAAGCAGTGCGCGAGGGACTCGCCGTTCTGGCCGAGGCAACCGATGAAGCCGTGGCCGCGCTGAAGTAGCGACGAACCGAGGAAGAATCTATTTCCAGCAATGATGCCTTGAGCTTGTGAGGCGGATATTCCATCGTCGCGTCCGCCCAACACTTATGGAACAAGCCACCACTGGCAACCTGCCGTCCGCGCTTGATCGCGCCCGAAAGAAAGCCTATTGGTCGATCATCCCGCTGTTGTTCGTCTCCTACATGATCGCCTATGTCGATCGGTCCAACGTGGCCATCGCCAAGCTGACCATGACCCGCGACTTGCCCGGATTCGACAATGCCGTGATCGGCTTTGGAGCGGGCGTGTTCTTCGTCGGCTATTTCCTGCTCGAAATTCCCGGCACGTTGCTCGTCGAACGCTGGAGTGCGCGAAAGTGGATTAGCCGGATTATGATTTCGTGGGGCCTAGTGGCGGCGCTGACGGCGTTCGTAAAAACGCCGGTGGAATTTTACACCGTGCGATTCATGCTTGGCCTGGCCGAAGCCGGTTTCTATCCCGGCGTCATCGTGTTTCTTACGCACTGGTTTCCCCTTCGCGACCGCGGGCGCGCCCTGGCCTATTTCTTCGTGGCGACGCCGATTGCACAAATAATCAGCCCGAAAATCTCGAACTTGATGCTGCGGGTGGGAACGGATGAAGTGATCAACGGTGTCAACGTACATCATCCAGAATGGTTCGGCCTGGAAGGCTGGCAGTTGATCTACATTTTCTGGGGCATTCCGGCGGTGATCCTTGGTGTCATGGTTTTTTTCTGGCTGCCGGACAAACCGCATCAAGCCAAATGGCTCAAGCCCGACGAGTGCGCGGCGCTGGAACAGGAACTAGAGCGGGAGAAGCAATTGAGCGACGGACAAAAGCACCTGACGGTGTTCCAAGCCTTGCGCCATCCCAAGGTGTTGCTGCTCGCCGCCGCATATTTCTTCGCTGTGAGCGCCAATTACGGCTTTGAGTTCTTCCTGCCGAGCATTCTCCAGGAGTGGTATCATTTGAAATTCGACTCGCTGACCTGGCTGGTCATCCTGCCGCCATGCCTGGCGCTGGTGGGGCAGCTGTTCGTCGGCTGGAATTCGGATCGGCTGAAGGAACGGAGGTTTCATGTGGTAGTGCCCCTCGTGATTGGGGCGGTCGCCATGGCGTTGACCCCGCTCAGTCAGGGGAATCTGCCGTTGACCATCCTCTTGTTCATGATCGCCTTTGGCGGGCTGAAGGCCTACCTGCCGGCGTTCTGGGCACTGCCCAATCTTTTCCTGACGAGTGCCGCCGCCGCCGGAAGCATTGGCCTCATCAACTCCGTCGGCAACCTCGGCGGCTTCCTCGGTTCCTACGTGCTGGGCAAAGTGCAGACTGTCACCGGCTCCTTCGTCGGCGGGATTTATTACCTCGCCGCATCCATGCTGGTGACGGCGGCGATGATCTACGGGGTAGGGCTGGGGCAGAAAGACGCCAAGCCCTGAAGCCCCTCCGCTTCACCCGTGTCTTTTGAACCGGTGGGTTCCGGCCAAAAATTGCTTTTCTTCCCCGTCAAATCGGCGCATAAGAATGCCGTCATTGCGAAGTCAGCGAATCTAAAATGAACACAGCCAAAGCCAACGTCACACTCCCGACAAACATCGTCGTGGCCCGGAAAGAGCGCGATCTGCGGCTCCATTTTCTACAGCAAGCCGAGGGCGAGGGCGCGCCGCAACGCATCACTCTGGATAAGCCGGAATTGGTCATCGGTCGCGCGGAAAGGGTGGACATTCGCATCGCTTCCGAACGGGCCTCGCGCCAGCATGCCCTGCTGACGCGCCGTCAGCAGGACTATGTGATCCGGGACAACGAAAGCCGCAACGGGGTGTTCCTCAATGGTGTGAAGGTGCATTCCGCAATCCTGCGCGACGGGGATGTGCTCCAAGTGGCCAACAGCGTGTTCATTTACCACGAGGGTTAAACCATGCCAGCCTACGTCAAATTCTGGGGAACGCGCGGCTCCATTCCCACTCCGGCGAGTTGGACGCGTGTCTATGGCGGCAACACTTCCTGCGTTGAAGTGCGGTTTGACGACACTTTATTTATTTGCGACGCCGGCTCAGGCATCCGCGAGTTGGGCAAGGATTTGATCGTGCGTCAGCCACGCCCTGCCGAGTTGCACTTGTTGATCACTCATTCCCACTGGGATCACATCCAGGGCTTCCCGTTTTTTACGCCGGCCTATTTGAAGGACAGCAAAATTCGCGTCTATGGCATTTCCGAGGGCGACAACAGCCGGTACCGGTTGCTCTCCGGACAAATGGCCTCGGATTACTTTCCGGTGTCATTCGGTGAAATGGGCGCGCAGTTCCTCTTCGACCATCTCAACGGCGGCGACCGCGAAATCAACGGTGTGCGCGTTCGAAGCTTTCCGCTCAATCATCCGGGAGGTTGTTGCGGATATGTTTTCGAGAAAGAGGGGGTGAAGATTGTTTATGCCACCGACAACGAGTTAAAGATTCAGGACGGAGATACCTTCCCCGACCCGCTGCACAAAGGCGGGCTTCGCCACGTTCCGGAGGCGCTCGTGGAAATCGTGCGCAACGCCGATCTGCTGATCGCCGACTCGCAGTATGACGACGACCAGTATGTGACGAAGCGCGGCTGGGGGCACTCCAGTTGCTACTCCGTCACTGATCTCGCCGTGCAGGCCAACGTGAAAAACCTCGCCCTGTTCCACCACGATCCCGAGAGCACGGATCGAGACATTGACGCCAAAGTCAAATCCTGCAACCAGCGAGTAGCCGAACACCGAGCGCCCCTAGTTCTATTCGCGGCCCGCGAAGGGGTGGAGTTGAAGTTCAAGGCACAAAAATAAGCGCTGTTGGAAACGGTTTGCGCCGCGCGCCAGATTTGTTAATTGGTTGGACTACGCTAACAATCATGCTGGCCATCTGGAGAAATCAAGTGCGGCAAATCCTCACTATTTGGTAGTCAACTCCATCTTCACTTCCCCAATAAGCTTCTCCAACCTCCGGCCATACTCAACATAGTTGGCGCGCATCGCGTCGTCGTTGCTGGCCGCGGCGTGCGCATCGTGAAATACAACAACCATGTGCGGTTCGATGCTGATGCCGGCGTCGTAACCGCGCGCCAAGGCGTCCTTGAGGATGTCGCGCACCCGGCCCTGGCCTTCGCCGGGCCAGTTGTAGTCGGCATCGTTTTTCGCCGGATTCCAGGTGGCATCTTTGACATGGATATGCGCGGTGTGTTCGCGAACCTGTGTCCAGAATTCCCACGGGTCTTGCTTCTTCCATGGCGCGGGGCCGCGCCGATCGGCGTTAAAGATGGGGTTGGCGGTGTCGAAGACCCATTTCAGACCGGGACATTTCTCGAGCAACTCCAGCGCGTGCTGCGAACTCATCCCGCCGTAGTTCATGCAGTTCTCGTGAACGGGTTGCAGCCCGGCGTCGAGAAACATCTTCGTCACCTCGCGCACGCGCTCGAAGACGACGGGCGGCGTCACGGTCTCCTCGTCCTTCGGCTTGAAGCTCATCACGCGGACAAACTTGGTGTCGAGCCGTTGCATTCGGGGAATGGCACGGCGTACCTCGGCGAGCGTGACATCGAACGGCGTCTCGACGGTCTTCGCCCAGTTCATGATGGTGGAGCCGAACGCGTAGATGCCCACGCCACTGTCCTTGAGCTTGCGCTCGACGATGGCGAAGGCGTCGTCGGGGATGTTGTGGAGATTGTCCTTCTTGAAGCCGGGGACTTCCACGCCGCGCATCTCGATGAATTTCCAGCCGAGTTCCTGCGTGGCCAGAATCTGGCCGTCAATCGTGTTCGCGCCTTCGTCGCCAATGCCGGTGAGAATCATAGTGCGGAAAGTTTAACCACGGATGAACACGGATGAACACTGATTTTTCGGAGTGAGTTCGCCGGTCGAGCAGTGGTTCTACAGCCGCACGACCACGACGCGGAAGCCGATGTGGTCGTATCTCCGCTCCGGCTCGAACCGCAGCCGAGAGGCAGACCGGCAAGGCCAGCCCTCGTCCGCCCAGCACCCACCGCGGCGCACACGCGAGTAGTCGCCGGTCCGATTCTTCAACGCGGTGGACTTCGCGGAATACAAGTCGGGATCGACACCGCCGGGCAGCTTCGCGTGGGACCAATCCCGGCACCACTCGTAGATGTTGCCGTGCATGTCGTGCAGGCCCCACGCGTTCGCGGGATAACTGCCGACCTTGGCGGCGCGATTCAAGGACGGCTCCGGCTCGGCGCCATTGTATGGCTTGCCTTTGAAGTTCGCCTGCTTGCTGCTGAGCTTGTCGCCGAATGCAGTAGCCGTCGTTGTCCCGGCGCGGCAGGCGTATTCCCATTGCGCTTCGGTGGGCAGCCGGAACTCCCAATCTTTCGGGAGTTCGCCGGATTGGTGCGCAAGCTCGGTGAGTTTCCGGCAGAACGCCTCCGCCTCGGTGAAGTTGACGTTGCCGACGGGGAAGTCGTCACCCTCGGGCAACTCCGCCGTCAGCGCGCCCGGCAGTTTTCCCATGACCCGTTTCCACTGGCCTTGCGTCGCCTCGAACTTGCCCATCCAAAAGCCGCGAGTTAGCGTCACCTCGACTTGGTCTTCGTCGGGGCGGCGCTCGGGCTCGCGGCGCGGGCTGCCCATCGTGAACTTGCCCCGCGGACACCAGCAGAACTTGACGCCGCCAACTTCGCGCGCGGCTCCGGCGTTCGTGCCGACGAAAGAATCTTTCTGCGGCGGAGGCTGGTCATTGTTCAGCGACAGGTTGCCTCCGGCCTCGCCTTGTTGACCTCCGATCAGGAGGCCAGTGCCAACGAGAATGATGATGTGCTGAGCAAACATGGTGAGGAAATTTTAATCACGGATGAACACGGATGAACACGGATTTTTCTTGAAGTGTGCTATTCGGCTTTGAGGGATTTCTTGTGACCGATACCGGCGATAAGCAAAGTAGTGTTCGGAGAAACCGTCGAATCACGCCCATTTCCTGGCCGGATCCTCGGCGGGATGTTCGATGTTTGGCTCGCACGTCACATCTCGCCAATGCAAATGGTCTGGCAGACTGCGCCCGTGCAAAAAAGAAAGAAACGCCTCGATGACTTGCTCAATTCGAAGCCACTCCTGACGCTTCATTGGAACGGCGCCAGCAGAGATTGGCAACAAAACTCCGTCCTCCCACGGAACAACGATCTTGTCCTGCCAAGCGCGCAATCTGCGCTTACTGACGGAATCCCATCTTTCCAACACACATGTGACTCTGCCGCCTCCGACTTGAAGTAGATCACCGCTCGGCGATGTCAGCGTCGCCGATGACGTGGGACCGGCACTCCACAGTCGCCTCAGCTCTCTGTCAATCCGCCGCTCTGTGACATTACGGATAAGCTTCAAATGCCCCCGTTGCAATGTGAAAGCCGTGTCCATGATCGCTAGATAGAAATGGGAGGCTGTAAAAACACGACTACGTTAGGTGGAAGTGCGGTTAACTACCGATTGAACGACTTCGTGAAGTCTTCCGCCGCGTTGGCCACGACTTTCTTTTCGTGCTTCGAGTTGGCGATGAGTTCGTTGAGCTTGTTCTCCCACGCTTTGCTGTCCATCGGCAACTCGATAGTCTGGTTGATGAGCGAGGAGTAGAGCAGCACGTTGGCCAGCTCGACCGAACCCATCCCGTCAGTGCCGGGCGCGATGAGCGGCGTGCCGTCGAGGATCGAGTCCACGAAGTTTTGGATGAGCGTGGCGTGCGCGTTGGGCGCGTTCTCGAAGGGAATCTCCACATTCCACACCTCGGGCTTCGCGAAGCCGCTCTTGGAAGTCTTGCTGAATTCGATCATGTCCGCGTCGTTGCGCGTGAAGGTGAGCTTGTTGTTTTCCAGAACAATCTTGCCGCGCGTGCCGACAATCTCGAAGCGGTTGGTTCCCGGTGCTTCGCCGGTGGACGAGATGAACGTGCCGGTGCAGCCATTGGCCCATTCCATGTAGGTCGTGATGTTGTCCTCGACCTCGATGTTGTGGAAACGGCCGAGCTGGCAAAAACCGCGCACGGTCTTGGGCATGCCGCAAAGCCACTGGAGCATGTCGAGCTGGTGGAGGCACTGGTTGAGCAGCACGCCACCGCCCTCGCCCTTCCACGTCGCGCGCCAGCCGCCGCTCGCGTAGTAGGCCTCAGTGCGGAACCAGTCGGTGATGATCCAGTTCACGCGCACGAGCGCGCCGAGTTCGCCGGTCTGGATGAGCTTGCGGATTTTCTGGTGACGCGGCTCGACGCGCATTTGGAACATCCCGGCGAAGACCTGCTTCGGGTGCGCCGCCGCCACGGCGAACAGCCGCTCGGCGTCGGCCTTGTGCGCGGACACGGGCTTCTCGACCATGACGTGAAGGCCGTTGTTCAGCGCGTCGATGCCGAGCGTCGTGTGCAGGAAGTGCGGCGTGGCGATGACGATGGCGTCAATCTCCTTCGAGCGAATCATCTCCTCGCAGCTCGCGAAGCACCTGAGGCCGGGCTTGCTCTTGAACGGCTCCAGGCTCGGCGCGAAGGCATCGCTGACCGCGGTGAGTTCGCAGCGCGAGATTTTCTTGTCGAGCAGATAACCGGTGTGAAACTTGCCGATGTTGCCCAAACCGACGATGCCAAGACGAACTTTGCTCATGGCTGCGAGTATCGCCGCTCGCGGAAATCGACGGCAAGCGATTTCTGCGTTGCGCCAATGAGCTTGCACCCTCGACGAAGGCGTGAAATTAAAGACGAACGGCCATCAACGCATGAAACGAAAGCAGTTCATTATCGCGGCGATCCTGCCAGTCCTCGTAGTGGCGGCGCTTTGCTTTCTACTTCCCGAAAGTGGCGCTGCCGTGGACGTGGCAACATTGCTTAAACGCAAATCATTCGTCTCGCTCGGTGTCATGGTGCTGCTCCTCGTGTGGGAAACGTTGACGCCCTTCTTTCCTTTCTTCCTTGGCCAGTGGCGCGAGCGCGGACTGCACGCGGGGCGCAACTTCGTCGTCGGCACGTTGAACTCCGTGGTGGTCTCCACTTTCATCGCCACGGTCTGGCTCTGGGTGTCGGGTTGGACGGTGGAGCATCAGTTCGGGCTGTTTCACTGGGTCAAGCTGCCCGGTTGGGCGAATCTGCTGGGCGCAGTGCTGCTGCTCGACGTGTGGATGTACAAATGGCACTGGATGAATCATCGCTTCGGCTTTCTCTGGCGTTTCCACCGTCTGCATCACAGCGACGCGCGCATGGACGTGACCACGGCCAGTCGTTTTCATCTCGGCGAAATCCTGTTCTCCTCGCTGTTGCGCGTGCCCTTGCTGGTGCTCAGTGGGATTCAGCTCTGGCAAGTCGTGCTTTACGAAGCGGTGTTGTTCGCCGTAGTGCAGTTCCAGCACGCGAACGTCGCCTTGCCGCGCTGGCTGGACGAAGCGCTACGGCTCTTCATCGTCACGCCCGCGATGCACAAGATTCACCATTCGCGCGTCCCATGCGAAACGGACTCCAACTACGCGTCGCTCTTTTCGTTCTGGGATCGGATGTTCGGCACCTTCGTCTGGCGCGAGGATCAAGCGGCGATCCGACTTGGGTTGGACGAATTTGATCGAGTGGAGCAACAAACGCTGACAGGCATGTTGAAAACTCCGTTGGATCAAAAACGCCGTTGAAGAAGCAACCGCACTAAACCTTTCACCCACTTTTCGGGGAACGATTCGCCGTGTTCCGCTTTTTGAGCACAGCGACCAAAATATTGCCGAAGAGACAGCAGGTGAACGTGACGCCGATAATCACCCAGGCGGACACCGAACGATTCAACGACGTCAACACCGGAGCCAGAACCAGACTGGGCAGATAATCCGCGAGTTCGACTTTTTTCAGTTCCAGGATAACGAGGGCCATCGAGAAGACAAGCAGACCACCGGTGGCGTTGAGCGAATCGAGCAATTCCTGTTGTTGTAAATACGGAGCCAACTGGGCTGCCAGCAGAGTGATCGTCCCTTGATACGCCACTACCGGAATCACCGCCAGCATCACGCCCCAACCGAACGTGGTCACGAAGACCATCGTCGCCAGACCGTCCATCGCTGCTTTGATCGCCAGGATTTTGAAATTGCCCGTGAGTCCGTCCTCGACCGCACCGAGGATCGCCATCGGCCCGACGCAAAAGAGCACCGTGCAGGTGATGAAGCCGTCGCTGGTTCGCCGGGCATCCTGCGGACGGGCATGGGCGAATCGTTCCTTGGCGTACTGCCCAAGCCGGTTGAGGTTCTTTTGAATGCCGAGCATCTGACCAATCAGCTTGCCAGCCATCATCGCAAGGATTACGAACGCGAATTGTTTGAAGACTTGGGGGAAACTTCCGTTCAACCCTTTCCACGTCATGCTCAGGCCGACCCAGACGGTGAACGCGACCAGGAAGATTTTCACCTGCGCCTGCCGGGCCGGGGGAATTTGCCGTGCCACAGTCAGGCCCGCGACACCGCCGAGCAGAATCCCCGCCGCGTTCAGGATGGTGCCAATCATGCGCGAAACCTTAGAGAGGCAAGCGGCCAGTGGCAATAGGCGAGCGGTGCGCAAAACTTCGTCGTTGCTTTTTGTTCCGGGCAACGGCAAGTTTCACGGCCTTGGTTCGGGGCGTAGCGTAGCCTGGTAGCGCGCTTGTTTCGGGTACAAGAGGTCGTGAGTTCGAATCTCACCGCCCCGACCAATTTCAAAGAAGCACGTTCGGCCGGTCCGCGTCATGCGAACACTTTTTCATTCCGCGCTGCTCAGTCCCAACTCACCGGAGTCAATTCGCCTCACGCGCACGTTGCCCGTTTGGGGCTGGCAGATTTGCAAAAGTCTGCTTGCCGCGTGGACGATTCTGCTGATGCTCCCGGTTCACGCTGCGGAGTTGCTTCCGCCGGGACATCGTCCCGTGCCGCTGGGCGTGCATGCGTTGGTCGGCGGTAAAGTCGTCACCAAGCCCGGCGAAGTCATCGACCCAGCGGTGATCCTCATTCGCGACGGATTCATTGAAGCCGTGGGCAAAGATCTGAAACCGCCCGCAGACGCGCGCATTTGGGAGATGAAGGGCACCACCATTTACGCCGGGTTCATCGATCCCTATTTGTCGCTCGGCGGCACCAACAGCCCCATCTCCACCACGGAATCGGAACCGATCCGGCAGACGGGCCTGACTTCCGGCGGCATCAATTTCTTCGGCACGCCGGGACAAAAAACCGACCGGGCAAATTCCGGCCCCGGATATGAGGTCGCCAAAATGACGCCGGAATTTCGGGTGGCGCAAAGCTACGTGCCCGATGGCAAAGCGCTGGAGACATTGCGGGAACTCGGTTTCACCATCGGGAACGTCGTGCCCGGCAAGGGAATTGTGCGCGGCACCAGCGCGCTCGTGGCTTTGGCGAACGTGAACCCGAACGACGCGATCATCAAACCGGACGTGTTTCAGCACGTCGCCTTCGAGACGCACGACGGCGATGAAAAAGCGTATCCAGGCTCGCTTATGGGCGTCATCGCCGCCGTGCGCCAGACCTTCTTTGACGCGCAATTTTACGCGCGGGATACGGCGGATTACCGTCAGCGTCCACAAGCGCGCCCGCGCCCGGAGTTCAATCCGTCGCTGGAAGCCCTCGCACCAACGCTCGATCAGCGGCTGCCCGTGGTGTTCGAGCCGGGCAGCAGCCTGATGGTGGATCGCGCCGCGCGCGTGGCGCGGGAACTCGGCTTGAAGTTTTTCCTGTGTTCCAGCGGCCAGGAGTGGCGTCGTCCGGAGTTGGCAAAATCGTCGAACGCCGCCTTCATCGTGCCCGTGAATTTTCCCACTGTTCCGAAAATGCCGGAGGAAGATGATTGGGCGTCCGTCTCGCTCGACCAATTGCGCGCTTGGGATTGGGCGCCGGAAAATCCCGCGCTCCTCCGCCGGCAGGGATTGGACATCGCGCTGACGACGCACGGTTTGGCGGACCGGAAAAATTTCCGCAAGAACCTTCAACTCGCGCTCGACCGCGGCCTTTCCGAAAGCGACGCAGTGGCGGCGCTCACCACCATTCCGGCCCGGTTGTGCGGCGTCGAAACCCAACTCGGTACGATTGAGAAAGGCAAGTTCGCCAATCTGACCGTGGTGGAAGGCGGTAGTTATTTTGATCCCGAAGCAAAGGTACGCGAAGTCTGGATCGATGGCCGCGTCTATTCGACCAAACCCGGCCAGGACAAATACGCCGACAAATCCAAGGAAGCAAAACCGGATGCCGCGAAGGAAGAAAAGAACAAGGCGGACAAATCTAAAAAACAAGCGGAGCTTCGCGACTTGCAGAAAAAGCGGTTGGCGAAATCGCCGCTCGAAGGACGCGGCGTGCTGGCTGAACCGCCGTCGTTGCTCATCCAGAACGCCACGATTTGGACGAGCGGGCCAAAAGGTATTCTGACCAATGCTTCGCTGCTCATCTCGAACGGGAAAATCCAAAACATCGGTGCCTTCAAAGTTGAATTATCCGAAAAAACTCTCGTGATTGACGCGAAGGGTCAGCACGTCACTCCCGGCCTGATTGATGCCCACAGCCACACGGCAATTCTCGGTGGCGTCAATGAAGGCACCCTGCCCTCCACCGCCATGGTGCGCGTCAGCGACGTGGTGAATTCCGACACCGACAATCTCTACCAGCAACTTGCCGGTGGACTTACGGTGGCCAACCTTCTCCACGGTTCGGCCAATCCCATCGGCGGACAAAACTGCGTCATCAAACTGAAAGACGGATCGCCGCCGGAAGAATTAAAATTCAAAGACGCGCCGCCCGGCATTAAGTTCGCGCTCGGTGAAAACGTAAAACAGTCCAACTGGGGCGAGAAGATCAACACCCGTTTTCCGCAATCCCGCATGGGCGTGCCGACGTTCATGGCGAACCGGCTCACCGCCGCGCAACAGTATCTCAAAGCGGCGGAAGCTTTCAAAAAGTCCGGCGGCATTGCTCCGCGACGCGATCTCGAAATGGAAGCGCTCGGCGAAATTCTGCAAGGCCAGCGCTGGATCCACTGCCACAGTTATCGGCAGGACGAAATCCTCAGTTTCCTCCGGCTCATGGAGGAGTTCAACGTCAAGGTCGGCACGTTGCAACACGTCCTCGAAGGCTACAAGATCGCCGACGAGATCGCCCGGCATGGTGCGGGCGGCTCCTGTTTTTCTGATTGGTGGGCGTACAAGTTTGAGGTCTATGACGCCATTCCCTACGCCGGAAGTTTGATGCGGGAACGCGGCGTTCTGGTTTCGTTCAATTCCGATTCCTCCGAGCTGGCCCGTCGCATGTATCTCGAAGCGGCCAAGGCTGTGAAATATGGCGGCACAAGCGAAACCGAGGCGCTGAAGTTCGTCACCCTCAATCCCGCCAAACAGCTTCGCATCGACCAACGCGTCGGCTCGCTCGAAGTGGGCAAGGATGCGGATTTTGCCATTTGGTCGAAGTCGCCGCTCGATTCAACGACGGTCTGCTTGCAAACGTGGATCGAGGGAAAGAAATACTTCGATCGCGCGCTGGCCCCCAATCGCGCCGCCGCGCTGGCACAGGAACGCACCGATCTTCTCGCCAAGGCGAAGAAGCTCGCCGGTTTGTCCAGCGGCGGCAGTGGCAACGACGCGGCCAAGGCGGCGTTCTTTCGCATCGCGCTGGAACATTCGCACGACGGGCATGATCGCCATTGTCTGAACGACTAGTTCACGCATGAGATTTCGCATTTCCGTTTTACAAATTCCAATTCCGGCGCGACGGCTGGCGTGCCTTCTCGTCACCTGCCTCGTTTGCGCGAACACTGCTTTTGCTGAATCAATATTGTTCACGGGCGCGATTGTTCACACGGTGTCGGGTGAAACCCTTTCGCCCGGCCAGATGCTCGTGAAGGACGACAAGATCGTTGCTGTGGGTAACAATCTCAATTCTGGCAGCGCCAAGAAAATTGACCTCAAAGGACTGCACCTGTTTCCCGGTTTGATCGCGGCCACAAGTTCGCTGGGCCTGACCGAAATCAGCGCGGTGCGCGCCACGCAAGACACGAGCGAAGTCGGCGCGTACACGCCCGACGTGAAATCCTGGCTCGCCGTGAACCCCGATTCCGAGTTGCTGCCCGTGGCGCGCGCCAACGGCATCACGCACTTTCTCGCCGTCCCGATGGGAGGCATTGTGACCGGCCTGTCCGGCTTGATCGCGATGCGTGGTTGGACGAGCGAAGAGATGACGGTGAAGCGGCCCGTCGCGCTGCACCTGTTCTGGCCCGGCATGAATCTCGACACCACACCCAAAGAACAGGTGAAGGACAAAACAAAATGGAAATCGCTGGAAGATCAGGCCGAGGAGCGACAAAAGAAACTGAAAGAGATCGACGACTTCTTCGCGGAAGCGCGCGCCTACGCCACCGCGCGGCAAGCCACGGATGACGGCAAGACCCAGTTCAGCAAGATTCCCGCGTGGGAAGCAATGCTGCCGTTTCTGCGAGGGGAAATTCCTCTGATGATTCACGCTGACGAATTGCGCCAGATCAAGGCTGCCGTCAACTGGGCCAGCGCACATCAGTTCAAAATCATTCTCGTCGGTGGCCGCGACGCGGCGCAGGCGGTCGATTTACTCGCCACCAAAAACATCCCCGTCGTTTACGAAAGCACCTTCGACCAACCAGCGCGCGACAGCGACGCCTACGACATTCACTTTCAGACCCCTGCCCTGCTCCAGCGCGCTGGTGTGAAAGTCATCTTCTCCGCAGGCCTCGGTGGCATGACCGCCGCACACACGCGCAACCTTCCCTACGCAGCGGCGCAAGCCGTCGCCTTCGGCTTGCCTAGGGCCGAGGCGTTGAAGGGGCTCACGCTTTACCCCGCGCAGGCACTCGGCGTGGCGGATCGCCTTGGCTCGCTCGAAGCAGGTAAGGAAGCAACCTTCTTTGCCGCCGATGGCAATATCCTCGACATCCGCTCCCACGTGAAACGGATGTGGATCGCGGGCGAAGAAATCAGCCTGGAGAGCCGTCACACACGTTTGTACGAGAAATACAAGAACCGCCCGAAAGCTAAATAGATTTGAGAGAACTCCCCGGCTGCCGGCTCATCGAAGGCAAACGTCCTAGTTTACAAAACTCCATCGCCCAATCACACTCTGGCCACACCAATATGAAGACTGGGCACGGCACCATCCACGTCACCAACGGGCAGTTGATCATCGGCAACGGCGCAGCGCCGATCCCCACGGCCACCGTCGTGGTCCAGGATGGACGCATCACCTTCGCCGGCACTTCCGCGGCCGCGCCACCAGCCCCACCGGACGCGCGCATACTCGACGCGCGGGGCGGCACGATCATGCCCGGTCTGGTGGAAGCGCATTACCATGCGACTTACTTTGATGTCGCCGTGTTGGAAGATCTCGACATCAAGTATCCTGTCGAATACGTCACCCTGCTTGCAGCCTCCAATGCCCGGCTCGCGCTGGAATGCGGTTACACCTCCGCGCGCAGCGGCGGTTGCCTCCACAACATCGATGTTTGGCTCAAGAAGGCCATTGAGGAAGACCTCGCGCCCGGCCCGCGGCTCTCGACGAGTGGCCGCGAGATTTGCGGCGCGGGAGGGTTGATGGATTGGAATCCGGAGTTTCGCAAGATCGGCATGGAAGGCCTGGTGTTCATTATCAACGGCGCGGAAGACGGCCGTCGCGCTGTGCGCAAACTGGTGAAGGACGGCGTCGAGTGGGTGAAGACGTATCCCACCGGCGACGCCGCTTCACCCGACGTGAACGATCATCACACGCTTTGCATGACCTTCGACGAAATGCACGCCGTGGTAGCCGAGGCGCACAACCACCGCATGAAAGTCACCGGCCATTGCCGCGCGACGCAAGGCATCAAGAACGCGCTGCGCGCCGGTTACGACACCATTGAGCACGCGACTTTCATGGACGAGGAAGCGCTCGAACTGCTGCTGAAACGCAACACGCCCGTCGTGCCCGGACTGCGCTTTGAACTGACCAGCATTGAACTCGGCCCCAAATACGGCCTGCCGCAATCCGTCATTGACGGCCACCAAGAAACTCTCGATGGCGGCGCGGCGAGCTGCCGGATGATATTGAAAGCCGGTGGGCGGCTCGGCATGGGTGGCGACTACGGGTTCGCTTGGAATCCCCACGGCGATTACGCGAAGGAACTGACGTTCTTCGTGAACTACGTCGGCTTTCCGATTCTCGACACGATCACGTGCGCGACGAAGACCGGCGCGGAAATCATGGGCCGCAGCCACGAGTTCGGCACCGTCGAAGTTGGCAAACTCGCCGACCTGCTGGTCGTGGAAGGCGATGTCGCGAAGGACATTTCCCTGCTGGAAAACCGCCAGCGTTTCCTTGCCGTGATGCAAGGTGGCATCATCAAGGCTGGTCAACTCACCAGTCAAACCCTGCCGCAAGCCACGAATGCGGCGGCGACTTGAGTCCGCCAACCTCAAATCTATTAACCCTCAAACAAAAGACTCCCCACATGATCTGCCCCGCCTGCCAAAATCAACTCAGCCCGTTGACTGTGCGCGACGTCACGGTGGATGCTTGCAAGGAAGGCTGCGCCGGCATCTGGTTTGACAACCTCGAGCTGAAGAAATTCGACGAGCCGGACGAGCCCTCCGGGGAATTGCTCGACCTAAGGCCGGTCCGCCCCGCCCCGGTGGATCTTGGGAAAAAACGGAAATGCCCGCGCTGTGGTGACGCCATCATGATGCGGCATTTCTTCAGCTTCAAACGCCAGTTCGAGGTCGATGTTTGCCCCAACTGTGCGGGTTGCTGGCTCGATGCTGGCGAGATATCCCTGCTCCGGAGCGAGTTCAAAACCGAGACCGAGAAGCAGGCGGCAACTCGGGATTTCCTCGCCCAAGAAGCAGGTCCCCAACTGGCGTTGATGCTCGCCAAGAGCCGCGAGCAATTACAACAGGCCCAGGCCATCGCCAGTGTCTTTCGCGTCTTTGGCTCACCCCGCTGACGCTTATTTGCGTTTGCTAAACCTGCGACGGTTCATTAACTTCCGCCTGTGGACAGCACATTGAACACAACGACGACTTTCTAGCGTTCACGGAAACCCCGTGAACGCCGACGCCTCGATTTGCAAGTTCGAGGCGTTTTTGTTTCCCGCGATGAACAACGAAGAAACAAAGTAACGAAGTTCAGACAAGAGGTTTTTCTGCTTCTTGGTTCCTTCGTTCCTTTGTTGTTAAAATATTTATGCCCGACGAAAATCAGCAGCCCAATCAACCGCAACCGCCCGCGCCACCGAACCCCGAACGCAAGACCCTCGATGACCGCGCGAAGATGACCGAGCTCGAGCGCATCCGGCATTCCTGCGCCCATGTCATGGCCACGGCCATCCTGCGCTTGTGGCCCGATGCCCAATTCGCCTACGGGCCGCCGGTCGAGAACGGTTTCTACTACGACCTGGAATGTTCCCACCGCATTTCGCCGGAAGATTTCGAGAAGATCGAGGCCGAGATGAAGAAGGAGATCAAAGCGAACAACGTCTTCGAGAAACTTGTCGTCACGCGCGAGCAGGCCATTGCCGAGGCGCAGAGCGGTCGCCTCGGCGGACTCGCCGAGCGACCGGGCAACGTGAGCAAGTTCAAGCTCGACCTGCTCAAGCAGATTCCCGAGGGCGAGCCGATTTCCTACTTCAAGAACGGCGATTTCATTGACCTCTGCGCCGGGCCGCATGTGATGCGCACCGGCAACATCGGGGCGTTCAAGCTCACCAGCGTGGCCGCGGCCTACTACAAGGGCGACGAGAAAGGCCCGCAGCTCCAGCGCATCTACGGCACGGCGTTCAAGAACCGGACGCAGCTCGACGAGTATTTCAAGATGCTCGACGAGGCGAAGCGCCGCGACCATCGCAAGATCGGCGCGGAGATGGGGCTGTTCGCGATTGACACCGAATACGTCGGGCCGGGCATGCCGTTGTGGCTCCCAAAGGGTACGGTGCTCGTCGAGGAACTGGAAAAGCTGGCCAAGGAAACCGAATTCGCCGCTGGCTACGTCCGCGTCCGAACGCCGCATCTGGCCAAGGAGAAGATGTATAAAACCTCCGGGCACTTGCCGTATTACGCGGACTCCATGTTTCCGCCGATGGAACTCCGGGAAGATGATCCAAAATCCGAGATAGCCTTACACGGAAGCGACCGAAGTGATTTAGCTTATCATGGGAGAAGAAGCGACTCGACCGTATTTCGAGAACTACGCGATAGGCTCGCAAACGCTGGCACACTTCCTCTTGATCCCAAATCCGACCTGATTGGATTTGCCGGCCAGATAAGAGACTTGGCATCAAAGTTATCACCAGAATCTTTAACAGCTCTGCAACAGTTGGCATGGATGAACTTTCAAGGTGACTTGATGATGTCCTATTTGCCGGAGGCCGATCGCTACTACCTCAAAGCCATGAACTGCCCGCATCATCACCGCATTTTTGCGGCCGAACCGCGCAGTTATCGCGACCTCCCGTTGCGCCTGGCGGAATACGGCACTTGCTATCGCTACGAACAGAGCGGCGAGTTGTTCGGCCTCATGCGCGTCCGCTCAATGAACATGAACGACGCGCACATTTACTGTCAGCCGGAGAAATTCGCCGAGGAGTTCAACGCGGTGAACGAAATGTATCTCAAGTATTTCAAGATTTTCGGCATCGAGAAATACGTCATGCGCTTCAGCACGTCGTCGCCGGAGGGCATGGGCAAGAAATACGTCAACGAACCCGCGCTGTGGAAGCAGACCGAGGACATGGTCCGGCAGGTGTTGATTGATTCGAAGATCAACTACGTGGAAGTGGCGAACGAAGCGGCGTTCTACGGCCCGAAGATTGACGTGCAGGTCTGGAGCGTCATCGGCCGCGAATTCACGCTGGCGACCAATCAGGTGGACTTCGCCGTGCCCGCCAAGTTCGGCCTCACCTACCGCGACCGCGACAACACCGACAAGACGCCGCTTTGCATCCATCGTGCGCCGCTCGGTACGCATGAGCGATTCATCGGCTTTCTCATCGAACATTACGCCGGCAACTTTCCGCTCTGGCTCGCGCCAGATCAGGTGCGCGTCATCACCATCGGCGACGACGAAGCGCTGGTGAGTTACTCGAAGCAAATCGTGACCGAACTCCGCGCGCACGAAGTCCGTGCCGAGGGTGATTACGGCAGCGACCCGATGAAAGCAAAAATCGCCGAAGCCGAAAAAGCCCGCGTCCACACCATGCTCGTCATTGGCGGCCGGGACATGGAGGCAGGCGCCGTTTCGGTGCGTCTGCATGGCAAAGGGAATATTGGCGCGAAGCCAAAAGGCGAAGTCGTGGCGGATATTTTAGCGGCGATCAAAGAGCGGCGGGCGTAGTTTGACTCAGGAAATTGAGCCACGGATGGAACACGGATTTAACACAGACAGAGGCCGAGATACGCTCAGTCGAGAGCTGTCGGGAGAACTCCCGTAAAAAACTCGCACGGCTTGAGAGACCGACTCGCGACCACGTTCTCAATCCCCGGTGTTTTATCCGTGTTTAATCCGTGGCCAAGAAATAATTCCGGCTAGGGCGTCCACGTGTGGGTAAGCACCGGCGTCCCGTAAACGGTACCAACGGACGCCTCGATGGCGTCCACTCCCGGTGGGACGCCGAAGTTCGTGTATGTGAAAGTCGCCAATCCTGTTCCGTCGGTATAGGCGGATCCGATCAGCGAATTAAGCCCAGATACTTTGAAATCCACGCGCACGCCGGGCAAACTACCATTGACGGTGGCGGTTACCGTGTGCGTGGTGCTGACTCCAATCGAAGTGGAGTTCGCAGATTGAAACAACGCCACGCTGGTGACATTGGCCACCGCCGCCAGATTCATGCCGCCGGGATGTCCGTAGGCTTCGGTATTCGCAAAGCCATACACCGTGACGCCGAACGGCACCTGGCTGGACAGGCGGTGCGCGCCCGCGCTCACGGGCACTTTGGCATAGGAGAAACCCGTGGCTCCGACGGCGACATAATCCCCCGCCGCAATGGCCAGGCCATCCAGCGTGATGGTGCCCACCGCCGCGTTGGTGATGACGACGTTCAAGTAAGAGCTGTAAGCCGCGGGCAGCGTGGCGATCTCGTAATCGGAAAGCCATTGCTCATAGCCCGGCACGAGCATCATGAACGGATCCGCGTTGGGCACGTTGTCAAACCTGTAACTGTTGGCGTATTGCGCCACCAAAACCGGATTGTTCGCGGTGATCGCCGTGCCGTTGGTCAGGATCAGTTCCGCAAACTGGCCGGCGGTCAAATTGGTGCAGAGCACGCCATTGGTGTAAACGCTGGCACCACTGGCGGACGCCTGGACGCGGAAGGTGTCCCCGGTGCGCGTAG
>JBKJSC010000180.1:0-27014 GCA_046593035.1 Limisphaerales bacterium
ACACCAAATCAAAGTTCTGCCGCAGCCGGCCGCTGATTTTTTGCGCCGGATCGAGATGCCGGGCCGTGAAGTCAACCAGCCCGCCCGCTACCGGCGCGTCCGCCGCCGCCTCGAAAACCACCGGCAATTGATCGAGGTTCGCCGCGATATTCGCCGCTTGCATCGTGACGCCTTTGGGCAGGTTCTCCGCCGCGAGCACCAGTTCTCCGCCGAAGTTGGCGCGCTGGGCGACTACCAAACTCGCGAAACGGTTGCCGCGCGGAACGACCATCGCTTTGCGTTCCTGCGTGTTGTTCCGCGAAACATCAGGAACGACGAGCGCCAGCGTCGGCTGGATCGCCGACAACTCGACACGATAAAAATAATCCGGCCCGCCTTTACCCAGATGGTCGTTGACGCGAATAAAATAGTCGCCGTCGGCGGGGAAAGTGAACCGGATGTAGCTGTCCGCGCCCACCGCATCGTCGTTGGCCGCGAGCAAGCCACCGGTCGCGTTGTAAATTTGCAGCACCGAATCGAGCGGCGAGCGAAGGCGGCGGGCAAACACATTCACTTCATAAGTCTGGCCGGCTTTGGATTTCACCTTGAACCAATCAGCATCGCCCTTTTCGGAAATCACGCCGTTCAAGGCGAGCGGCAAATCCAAGGCCGCCACGGTGGCGTGCTCCTTGTCGTTGTTCGGCTCGACTTCCAACACGTTCGGAAAAGTGGAAACGCGCAGCCAGTTGGGCGACGGAGCAAACAGACCGTCGCGCTCGGCGAAGACACCGAATTTATCGTTCGGCGCGTCGGGAAGTTTGATCTGCTGGGTGAATTCACCGCTGACATCGCCCAGGAATTTCACGGAAATTGTTTCTCCCGCTTTGCCGCCCGCCGGGAACACGCCCGTGGGCCGGGGAAAATTGCCAACGTGCATCCGGTAGGTGCAGGCACCACTGCCGCCGTAGGAACTCTCCCGGATTTGAATGACATAAGTGCCGTCCTTCGGCGCGACGACCGAGGTGGTCGGATCCTGCAAGGCCAGCGCGGTGTCATCGGAGGACGCAAGGACGAAACGCCCCATGTCCATGATCGCCACATAGGAATCAAACAAAGTGCGGCCCAAACGAATTCCCTCCACTTCCACCGAGATGCGCTGTCCCTGCTTGGCTTCGATCAGATAATAATCCACGTCCTCGTTGTCCACCACGCCGGTGACGGTGACGTTCATTGGTATCTTTTGCGGTTTGGCGAACTCGCTGTTCGGCTCCACTTCCGTCACCGTCGGAAACTGGCCGACGTAAAACATCCGAAAATCCGAAATGCCACTGGCCGTACGGACGCGCATCGAGTGTTCCCCCAAGCGGCAGTCCGGCGCAATCTTGATGCGCGCTTTGACGACGGTGTTGGTTGGTTCCAGTTTCAATACCTGGATGCCGGGCGAGAAGAAAAGAATTTCCTGCGCATCCACGAGCCGGTCGCCCTGGAAAAGGATTTCCAGTTCCGTGCCGCGCTGGCCGCCGGTTGGTCGAATGTCCCCCACCACGGGCGAAACCGCGCGGGTCGGGGCCGCGTAACAAACCAGCGCCAATAAAAATGCAATTGTTCTCATGGAAAACAGGCTGTTTCGGGCGGCGGAACCTGGCGGTTCCCCAACCCGTGATTGACCTCGCGATGGAACTGGTCACTGCACCGGGGCGCATCGTCCGGCCCGATCAAGCGAGCAGTTCTTTCACCAATGTTCCGTCTTTGACGATGTGCAGCGGGCGGTTGCCCGGGGCAATGAGGTTCTTTGCCGGATCAATGCCCAACTGGGTATAAACCGTCGCGGCCAAATCTTCGACCGAGAGCGGATTCAAATCCGGCTCGTTGCTCGTCGCATCGGAGGAACCGTGGATGTAACCGCGCTTGATGCCGCCACCCGCCAGCGCGATGCTGAACACTTTGGGATAATGATCGCGCCCGGCTGTGGCGTTGATCTTGGGCGTCCGACCAAATTCGGAACTCACCATCACCAGCGTGGAGCTTAACAAACCACGGCTGTCCAAGTCGCGAATCAAGGCCGCAAACGCCTGGTCGAATACGGGAAGCTGTCCAGCCATTGCGTTCTTGATGTTGTCGTGGTGATCCCAACCGCCGTAGGTCAGGGAAACGAAGCGAACCCCCGATTCCACGAGCCGACGCGCCAAAAGCATGCGCTGACCGGCTTCGTTGCGGCCGTATTCGTCACGCAGCTTGTCCGGTTCGGCCTTGATGTCGAACGCCGCGCGGGCCTTGTCCGAGCTGATCAGGCTGTAGGCGCGCTGATAAAACGAATCCATGCCGTCGAGGCAGTCGGACTTCTCCAGCTTGCTGAAATGCGCGTCGATGACCGAACGCATCTCGCGCCGTTCAGCGAAACGCTGGGCGTCAATGCCATTTGGTAGGCTCAGATCGCGGACGGCAAATCCGCCATTGGCCGGATCGCTGCCCAAGCTGAACGGCCCGTAAGCCGAACCGAGGTAGCCGGTGCCGGCGTAGGTGTTGGGAAGCGAGGGGATGCAGACATACGGCGGCAAGTTCGCGCGCGGGCCGAACTCGTGCGACACCACACTGCCGAAACTGGGGTATTGAACCGCCGGGCTGGGCCGGGTGCCGGTGAACATGTTGTGCGTGCCACGCTCATGCGCCGCCTCGCCGTGGGTCATCGAGCGGACCACCGTGATCTTGTCCGCAATCTGCGCGGTGTTCCGCAAATACTCGGAGAACTGCACGCCGGGCAGTTTCGTGGGGATGGAACCAACGGGACCGCGATATTCAATCGGCGCGTACACCTTCGGGTCAAACGTTTCCTGGGCCGCCATGCCGCCCGGAAGGAAAATATGAATCACGGATTTGGCGGTGCCTTCCTTGGCAACGGGCGACTCTGCCGCAGCAGCTTCCAAGCGAAGCAAGTCACCCAAGGCCAGCCCCAGGCCGCCCATCAGGCCGACTTGGAGAAAATCGCGGCGATCCGGACGCCACACGTGATCAGGACTGTTGCACCATTTGCTTGTATTGTTGCTCATAGGCTAGGGCTTCTCGATTTGACAATGATGTTCGACTTAAAACCAATACCTTTATTCAAAGCTCAGGGCAATTATTTTTTCCGGAAACTTTGGCTGTCTCCCCTGCCCGCCGAACGTGATTTCAGGCCCATGATTCAAGGGTGGAATGACGGCGGCCGCCAACCCCGCCAAATGTCCACGGACAATTTATTGCTGGATTCAAGCGCCGCTTCAGATAAAACCATTTCATGAAATCGTTTGCCGCGTCACCTCGTTTCCCTGTTATCAAACTTCTGCTGCGCAGTATTGGCGGGCTTCTCGTCGGAATTGTCGGCCTGACCTCCGCCTATTCAGCGGACAAACCGCAAACCCTGTTCAATGGCAAAGACCTCGCTGGCTGGCGACAACCGGCGGGCGATTGGTCGGCGGTGAAAGCCGTCACCTTGGATCCGAAGGACGAGAAAAAATTCGCCCTGGAACCCGGAACCGGCGTGCTGGCCAACGGCGCGAATGGCCGGACACCCAATTTGATCAGCGAGTTCGAGCACGGCGATGTCGAAGCGCACATCGAATTCGTCGTGCCCAAGGGATCGAACTCCGGCGTTTATTTTCAAGGCCGCTACGAAATCCAGGTGTTCGACAGTTGGGGCGTCCAGGAACCGAAATACTCCGACTGCGGCGGCATCTACCAGCGGTGGGTGGACAACAAAGGCTTCGAAGGCCACGCGCCGAAGGTGAATGCCAGCAAGCCGCCGGGCGAATGGCAGACGTTTGATATCGTCTTCCGCGCGCCACGCTTCGACCCGGCCGGCCGGAAAATCGCGAACGCCAAGTTCATCAAAGTGACGCACAACGGCCAAGTCGTGCATGAGAACGTGGAAGTCACCGGCCCAACGCGATCCGCCGCGTTCGAGAACGACGAGAAGCCCACCGGCCCCTTGATGCTGCAAGGCGACCACGGCCCCGTGGCCTATCGGAACCTCAAGCTCAAACCGGTGAACCTGAAATAACGGCGAGTAAAATAACTGCCAAACGTGCAGTCATAAATTGTCGTCTCCTATGTGCCCGTTCCTGACCGTCCTCCTCGTCGTGCTTTGCGCCGCCGCACCCGCGCAGGATCAACCCAGCCCGCCGCCCGGACAGCGCATCAAACTGACCGATGGCCCGTTGTTCATTCCGCAGGGCGCGAAAGTGGGAGCGGACGGCATCGACCTGACGTTGCATCTGCATGGAGCACCAGCCACGGTCGAAAAGAATTTCACGCTCGCCAAGCAGCCCGGCATCCTCGCCAACGTGACCTTGCCCGGTCTTTCGGCGGTTTATGCCAAACGATTCAGCGAAACCAACGCCTTCCAGCGCATCCTGGAGGAAGCCACCGCCCAACTAAAATTGCTCGGTGTGGCGAAGGAATCGCAGTTCCGGCGCGTCACCGTCACGTCCTTCAGCGCTGGCTTCGGCGGCGTGCGGGAATTGCTGAAAAACCCGGCGACGTTTGCACGGATCGACGCGCTCGTCATGGCCGATTCCATTTACGCCGGGTACGAGGGTGAACCCGCTGCGCGAAAAGTGAACCCCGCGCACATGGAGGGTTTTTTGAAATTCGCGCGCGAAGCCGCTGCGGGCCGCAAATGTTTGATCCTCTCCCATTCCGCGCAACGGCCGGAAGGCTACGCGAGCACCACTGAAACCGCCGACTACCTGATCTCCCAACTGGGCGGCAAGCGCGAGGAGATCAGCGAAACTTGGACCGGCGGGATGCAATTAACCAGCCGTTTTCGCCAAGGACACCTGGAAATCTACGGCTTTGCCGGCGAGACCGGCGCGGATCACATGAAGCACTTGCAGAATCTTGCGCGGTGGTTGGAACGGAGAGGCGCGCCAGCGGCACGTTAAATAAGAAGCGGCACCTGAATTCGTCCGCCAGCCCGACAACGCCGGTCAAAGCGAGTGAAAATCCGGCGAAGTGCTGCGACTACAAGTCGGCAGGACACTCACGACGTTGAGCGAATACGTGCCGCCGACGGGACAGAAGACGTTCGTCTTGATATACAGTGAAGGGCCGAACAAATCGCTGTTGACGGGCGTGCTCGTAAGTCCTTGGTTCGTCTCCGCCGCCCACTGCTGCTTGGCGGCGTCCAATTGCTTGAGGTTCGTGATGCAAACATTTCGCTGGGCGGTCATCCGGGCGGAAATGTAATTGCGCACGCCAATCGCCGCGAGCAACCCGACGATGGCCACCACGATCATGACTTCAACCAAAGTGAAACCCGATTTGCAGATTTTATTCTCGTGCATAATGCGTTTTGCGCTCCTGCGGCCCATATGAACTTCCGGCGCAGACTAACAATCCCGGCCAAAAATACAACCCTCATGTTCCGGCACAAAACACGAACGGTTCGATATGGACATTCCTTCGCCGTGATGCTCCACGAAAGAAATTACTTCGGTTTCCGCCCGAACCGACTCCTCATCCCTCAAGCCAGAATTGCCTCGATGATCTTACCCTCGGAAATCCATTGCGGCCGACCCAGACGATCTTCAATCGTCGTTTGCGGAGACAAGCCGAGATGATGCCAGAGCGTCGCCAATACGTCCGCCGGATGCACCGGTGACTCTGCGACCTCGCCACCTTTGTTGTCGCTCGCGCCATAAACAAAGCCTCGCTTCACGTTTCCGCCGGCCAGCGCCACACTGTAAACGTTGGGCCAATGATCTCGTCCGGCATCTTTGTTGACGACCGGTGTGCGCCCGAACTCTCCGGCATTCACCACCATCGTCGTATCAAGCAACCCGCGCTCCGCCAAATCCGCCACGAGCGCCGCGAAGGCCTGTTCCATCGGCGGAACAATGTCGCGATAGGTGTTCAATATCGCCGCGTGCGTGTCCCAGCGCTGGTTGAACTCGTTGCAACTGACGAACCGCACGCCCGCCTCGATCAAACGCCGCGCCAACAAAAGCGACTGGCCAATTTTCGTGCGCCCATAGCGATCGCGCACTGCGACCGGTTCGCGCTCCAGATCGAGCGCCTGCCGCACCCGCCCATCGACGATCAATTCAAACGCGCTCTGCCGTAGCGCATCCAGTTTTTCGCCGTGTTGCTTCTCCAACCGGTTGGCCGCGGCGTCCAAGTGACCCAAAAGCGAAAGCCGGTCCGCCAAACGGCCGGGCGTCATGCCGTCGGCGAGTTTGAGCGAAAGTGGATTGTAATCTTTGCTGCTCGGATCGCCCTCAATGACGAACGGGTCGTGGATGGAACCGAGGAACCCGCCATATTGACCCGGCATGCGGTTGGAAGGCCCGGGGATGCTCAGCCAATTGGGCAGCGACACACTCGGCGGCACCCCGTGGACGGCCGGCTTTAGGTGGTCGATGATCGCGCCCGGTCCGGGAAAATCATTCGGATGCGCCTCGCGATCATTGTCCGGCTGGTTGTTCGAGCCGGTCATCGTCACATACGTGCCCCCAATGTGTCCCGTGAACTGGTGCGACATCGACCGGATGACCGTGATCTGGTCCGCGATTCGCGCCGTGTGCTTCATCAACTCCCCGAAGCGCACTCCTTTGATATTCGTGGAGATAGAATCAAACGGCCCGCGAATTTCCCGGCCGGCCTGGGGTTTCGGATCCCAAAGATCCAAGTGGCTCGGCCCGCCCTGAAGCATGATGAAAATCGCCTGGTTGCCATTGTTCGCCGGTTGGGCACCGGACGCGCGCCATGACGCGCCCGCGACCGTTCCCAGCACGCTGATCGCCCCGATGCGCAAAATTTCTCGACGACTTAAATTATACATACGGCGGACACGAAGGCGGTTCGACGTTACATGAACATTGGAAATTCGTTTCGACCGCAACCATTCGCGCCAGTTTATTCCCGATCCATGCACCGTCAAGCGGCCTGATCGCGCGCTCGATTTCAAAGCGGCGATGACGATGAACAAATGCTATTCAGCCGGCTTCGTCACCGGCAGCTCGGCCTTGTATTTGCCGAGAATGTTCAAGGTGAGGACGCCGGTGCCTTCGCCTTCTTTGCGCCCTTGCAGCTCAATGGGCAGCTGCTGTTGCGTCGCCGACTTTTCCAACGGGAGCCGAAGCAATGGCTCCTTGTCCTTGCCGTAAACCACCAGTTCCATTTCGCCCTTGTCGCTTTTTTGGAGTCCGAGAAAGAACAGCAGGACTTTGAATTCCTTGTCGTCCTTCGTCACGGTTACGAAGCGCAGCCTGTCGTTGGAAATCACTTTGCCCTCTTTGGCCGGGGCGATGGCGTGCATCCAAAGCTGTCCCAGCGGCGTGACGGTCTTGCCGGTTTTGGCCAGCGCCTCGCCGTTCAATTTCTGATCAGGAATCACCAGGATGCGGACCTCGTTCGCCTTGAGTCCGTCCGGCTTTTCTAAATCCACTTCCAGCTTGAGCGGCGCGTCGCTGATTTTCCCGGCGGTTTGAGTAAGCAAGCGCGCACCTTTTTGCGCGTCTTCCAATGAAACCCGCTCCTGCGCGGTGGCGAAGGTCGCGGTGACCAGAAGGGAACAGAGAATAAAAGTGGTTTTCATAAGGTTGATTTTGGTTTGAGTGTTCACAGCGAGAGTGACGGTGGGGTTCGGCCTTGGTTACATCCACAATATTTATTCTGGCAACGGTTTGTCCTTCGTCTCCGGCGCGAGCCAGATGATGGCCATGCCGACGAGGTAGATCAGCACGATGGTCGCGCCCGCCTTCGGGTAGCTCTTATCGAAGAACGCCATCAATGAGGACATTTGCAACACGCCAAACGCCGCGAAGATGCGACCAGAATTGAAGGCGATGCCCTGCCCCGTGGCGCGCACGCGCGTCGGGAACAACTCCGGCAGGTAAAGCGGCAGCCAGCCGTAGAATGCCGCCGTAAAAAAACCGACCACTCCCACCATGAAAAGGAATGAACTGCTGTATTCGCTAAAGCCGCGGAAAAGATAACTGCACGACAATAGCGACAGAAAGCAAAGTCCGAAATACACCGGGCGGCGTCCAAAGTGTCCACCAATAATCGGCGCGATGAGGCAGCCGAGAATTGCGCCAATGGAGGAAACGAGCTGGATGTAGGCTTTGACCTCCGGCCGTTTGCCGCCCGTCATCTGGTCGGCCCAGAGCGGAATCCATTGCACGATGCCCCACGTCACGATCAGCGCGATGGAAGCGAAACAGATGGCCAGCAGCGCGGTCTTGAGCAACGGGCCGGTGAAGATTTCGCGAATCGGCTGTGACGGGCCTTTCTTCGCCGATTCTTTCCACTTCTCCGACTCCGGCACGAAGAATGTGATGATGAGCGTAAGAATCGCCGGAGTCGCGCCGACGAGCATCACCCAGCGCCACGAGTCGATGGTGATTTTGAAATTGATGCCGATGACCGCGATGAGCGCGTAGCCGACATTCGCCGCCGCGCCAATGACGCCGGCCATGAGCGGACGCCGGCCTTCGGGCCACGCCTCCATCACCAGCGCCACGCCGAGCGACCATTCGCCGCCCATGCCGAGCGCCGCGATGAAGCGGAACGCGCCGAGTTGCCACGGCGCGTGTGCGAAGTATCCCAGGCCGGCGAAAAGGGAATATGCGAGAATGCTCAATGTCATCGCCCGCACGCGCCCGATGCGGTCGCCCAGCCAGCCAAAGACCAGCCCGCCTGCCGCCGCGCCGAACAGAAACAGCGCCGTGATGCGGCCCATCCACATCTGCACGAACTGCTCGTCCAGCACGCCCGCCGCCTGTTGGAACTCCTGCAGCGCCGGCCGCGCAACGAGCGGAAAGATGCCCATCTCCATCCCGTCAAACATCCAGCCCAGAAACGCGGCGAGGAGCACGATCCATTTCCCGTTCGTTTTGGCGGCAGTGTCGCTCATGAGATTATTTTTCTTTGGTGAACAGTGCCATTGCTACCGGCAAAGGTATGGCGGGTCAAATGAAATGGCCGCCGTTTCAACTTGGAGTGTCGCCCAATTCAGTCCGAAACGTCTCCGCCGCGCACCATACGGAGACCAGCGTGATCAACGCCATCCCCACCAGATACGCGGCCACTGGCCACGAGTCATTGTGCGACCATTTCAACAATGCGGTGGCGATGAGCGGCGCGAGTCCACCGGCGAAGGGCGAGGCGAGTTGGTAGCCGAGCGAAGCGCCGGTGTAGCGAACGCGCGTGCTGAACAGCTCGGAGAAAAACGCCGCCTGCGGCCCATACATCGCGGCGTGCCCGACCAACCCCACCACAATTGCCACCGTGATCCACAGCGGGTTGCGCGTGTCCACCAACCAGAAAAACGGAAACGCAAATAACGCGAGGAACACCGCCCCGCCGAGATACACTGGCCGGCGACCCACGCGGTCCGACAGCGCGCCGAACGACGGGATAGCGACGAGTTGCACCGCCGAACCGACGAGCACGGCATTGAGCACGGTGCTTTTCGAAAGACCGAATTTTGTGGTGACGTAGGTCAGCACGAAGACGGTGAAGATGTAGAAGTAGGCGTTCTCGGCAAACCGTGCGCCCATTGCGATCAATACGCTTCGCGGATGCTGCGTGAGGGCGGCGAGGATGGGGAGCTTCGGCGCGGGTTGCGCCGCCTTGGCCTGCGCGAAGAGCGGGCTTTCGAGGATGCGCAACCTAATGAACATTCCGACGCCCAACAACAGGCCGCCCAAAAGGAACGGCACGCGCCAGCCCCACGCGAGGAACTCCTTCTCCGGCAGCGAGGAAAATATATTGAAGACTCCATTCGCCAGCAGCAATCCCACTGGCACTCCCGCCTGCACCCAACTGGCGTAAAACCCGCGCCGCCCGGCGTGTCCATGCTCGACGGCCATGAGCACCGCGCCGCCCCATTCGCCACCGACGCCGAAACCCTGGATGAACCGTAGCGTCACGAGCAACACCGGCGCGAGCGGGCCGGCTTGTTCGTAAGTCGGCAGCAGGCCGATCAGGCAGGTGGCCACGCCCATGATCATGAGCGTGGTGACGAGCATGGATTTGCGCCCAAGCTTGTCACCGAAGTGGCCGAAGACCACGCCGCCCAAGGGTCGCGCGAAAAAACCCACGGCATACGTGGCAAAGGCGGCCATCGTGCCTTCGCGCAACTCCATGGTCGGGAAGAATAGTCGGGGAAACACGAGCGCCGCTGCGGTCCCGTAGAGAAAGAAGTCGTACCATTCAACCGTCGTGCCAATGAAGCTGGCGAGGACGACGTTGGTCACCGAGTTCTTCGGCGTTGTTGACGGTTGCATAGGGACGCGCCTTTGTGCCGGTTTCACGCGGCGATGGCAAGACTCGCGCTCCGGAATTTGATTTGCACGCGCGGTGCGGGACGTTAGCCTGCGCGCAAATCCAAAATTAATTTACCATGAAAACCGACCGACGTTCCTTCCTCAAATCCGCCACGCTCACGCTCGGTTCGTTGAGCCTGGCAGCCACCACCGCCCGCGCCGCTGAAAAGGTTAAACTGCCGGAAGTAAAATCCCCGCTGTTCTCGCAGCCGTCGAAGATGCACCTCGGCACCGTCACTTACAACCTCGCCGAGAAGTGGGACATCGCGACAATCATCCAGAATTGCACCGAGGCGAAGTTCGAGGGCGTCGAACTGCGCACCGGTCACGCGCACAAGGTCGAAGTGGACTTGACGAAGGAGCAACGGGCTGAAGTGCGGAAGCGTTTCGCCGATTCACCCGTGAAGCTGTGGAGCCTGGGCAGCGCGTTCGATTTCCACACGCCCGATCAGTCGAAGCTCCGCAAAGACATCGAAGCGACGAAGGAATACATTCTTCTCGGCGAAGATGTGGGCGCGACCGGCGTGAAGGTGCGCCCCAACGGTCTGCCCAAGGAAGCGCCGGTTGAACAGACGCTGGCGCAGATCGGCAAGTCCCTGCGCGAACTCGGCGAGTTCGGCGCGCAACACGGCCAGCAAATCCGCCTCGAAGTCCATGGCACCGGCACTTCGCTCGTGCCACACATCAAGACCATCCTCGATGCCGCCGATCACAAGAACGTCGGCCTGTGTTGGAACTCAAACCAGTCCGACATTTTCGGTGATGGCTGGGACGCGAATTTCAATCTGGTGAAGCACAAGATTTTCACCGTGCATATGCGCGACCTCTATCTGGAGGAATATCCATTCCGCAAGCTGCTGACGGGGCTGAACGAAATCGGTTTCCAAGGATTCACCTTTGCCGAGATTCCGCCGAGCACCGACCCCATCCGCGTGATGAAATATTTCCGCTCGTTGTGGCTGGCGTATCAGGGGCTGCTGTAGCGGCGGTCTGTGACCGCCTGCTACAACCGCACGAACGTCCCGTCCCCTTCCAATGCGCGCAGCAGTTCCGTCACGGTCTTCCGCTGGCCGGGCAAGACGAGGTCGGGCGCGATTTCACTCAGCGGCTCCAGCACGAAGCGCCGCAAGTGTGCGCGCGGATGCGGCAGTGTGAGCGTGGTGGACGCGCATGTCTCCGCGCCGAAGGCGATCAAGTCGAGGTCAAGCGGGCGCGCTTCGTTCAATACTTTCTTCGGCTGACGGCCAAACTCATTTTCGAGCGCCTGCAATTTCGCGAGGAGTGATTCCGGCGTCTCACCCGCGCGCGGCACGAGGCCGACGACCGCGTTCACGAACATCGGCGAGCCGGGCGGACAATCCACGGGCGTGCTTTGCCAAAGCGAGGATTTCAGCAACGGCGCGTCGGAGATTGCCTGCAACCGCTCCATCGCAGCGTAAAGTATTTGCGCGGAGTCACCGAGATTTGAACCGAGCGCAATAACGGCGTGGCTCCTGAATTCTGAATTCTGAATTCTGAATTCTGAATTCACTTCAATTCCAGCACGTCCTGCATGTTGTAGAGGCCGGGCTTCTGTTGCACGACCCACTGCGCGGCACGCAGCGCGCCGTTGGCAAAGGTCTCGCGGCTGCTGGCCTTGTGGGTAAGTTCCACACGCTCGCCATTGGCGGCAAAAATAACGGTGTGATCGCCCACGACGTCGCCGCCGCGCAATGAGTGCATCCCGATTTCCGTGGCCGTGCGCTCGCCGACGATGCCTTCGCGCCCGTGGCGAATGACTTCCTTCAACTGCTGCTGCCGCACTTCCGCCAGAATTTCCGCGAGCGTGGTCGCGGTGCCACTCGGCGCGTCTTTCTTCAAGCGATGGTGCATCTCGACGACTTCAAGATCGAAGCCGGGGCCGAGGATTTCCGCCGCCTTGCGCGTGAGCCAGAAGAGGGTGTTGACGCCGGTGGAATAGTTGGAGGCCCAAACCATCGGAATTTGCGATTTGAATTTTAAGATTTGGGATTTCTCGACTCCCGAATGTCCGGTGGTGCCAATGACCAAAGCCTTTTGATGCTGCGCGCACAATTGGACCACTGCGGGCGTGACGCTGTGAAAGCTGAAATCAATCACGACGTCGCCCCGGGCAATGACAGCGGCGAGGTCGTCCCCTTCATCAACTTGGCCGGCGACCTGCAATTCAGGAATCCGCCCGGCGCAAGCGACAAGCGTCTGTCCCATGCGGCCTTTGGAACCGGTGATGATTACTCGTGTCATAGTGTTGAATCGTTCAGCCGAGGCACGCCGCGACAGCGGTTTGATACGCCGACTCCAGTTCGGCTGGCGCGGAGACGCACATTTTCAAGTCGCGCAGCAGGCCGTCACTGAGCGCATAAATCCAGCCGTGGACATTGACTTCCTGCCCGCGTTCCCACGCATCCTGAACCACGGTAGTCTGGCAGACATTCACGACCTGCTCAATGACATTCAGTTCGCACAGGCGGTCGCCACGGCGGGAAACGTCGAGTGCGTCGAGTCTCACGGCGTGCTTGAGGCGAACGTCCTGCACATGACGGAGCCAGTTGTCCACGAGGCCGAGTTTGCGGCCCTCCAGCGCCGCGCTGATGCCCCCGCAGCCGTAGTGTCCGCAGACGATGATGTGGCGCACGCGCAGGACATCCACCGCGTATTGCATCACCGAGAGGCAATTGAGGTCGGCGTGGACGACGACGTTGGCGACGTTCCGATGCACGAAGAGTTCGCCGGGCAAAAGGCCGACGATTTCATTCGCGGGCACGCGGCTGTCCGAACAGCCGATCCAGAGGAACTGCGGTGTCTGCTGATGCAGCAGTTGCTCGAAGAAGCGCGGATTGCGCGCCTGCATCTTGCCTGACCAGGCGCGGTTTCGAGTAAACAAGTCGGCGAGGTCTCGCATGAAAAATAGTTACCGCTGGTTTTAAGTTGCCCCGAATTCGCTCACGGAACGCGAACACTCGTCCGCTAACGCAGCACGCCGCAAGCCTTCAAGGTTGCCTGAAGCGTCGCGCGGTTCTTCGCGTTCAGGGGCACAAGCGGCAGGCGGTATTCTTCTTCCATCATGCCCAGCATGGCCAACGCGGCCTTGACAGGAACGGGATTGGTTTCGATGAACAAATCTTTGAACACCGGATAAAACTTATGGTGCAGCTTGAGCGCGATGGCCGGCTTGCCCAAACTGAACGCCTTCACCATGTGGGCCACTTCGCGCGGGATGATATTCGACGCCACGCTGATGACGCCGTCCGCGCCCACCGCCATGAACGGCAGCGTGAGTGAATCGTCGCCGCTCAAGATGGTGAACTTCGGCCCCAACGCGGCGCGCAACGCGCTCACACGGTCGGCGTTGCCGCCAGCTTCCTTGATGCCGACCACGTTCGGACTGTCGTGCATGAGACGATCCACCGTGTCCACACTGATCTCGATGCCGCAGCGCCCCGGAACGCTGTAAAGCACGATGGGCAGGCGCGTCGCGCGCGCGATGGCGTGGAAATGCTGGAACAACCCTTCCTGTGTGGGCTTGTTGTAGTAGGGCGCGACTTGCAACGAACCGTCCGCGCCCGCCTCCTCCGCCGCCTTGGTCAAATAAATCGCCTCGCTCGTGGAATTGCCGCCTGTGCCGGCGAGCACTTTGATTTTCCCGTGCGCATATTTTACTGCCAACGCAATGACGCGGATGTGTTCCTCAAAGTCGAGTGTCGGCGATTCGCCCGTGGTGCCGACCGGCACGATGCCGTCCACGCCGCCCTTGATCTGCGCTTTGACTAGGCGCTCCAAAGCGGGTTCATCGATCTCGCCACCCTTAAACGGCGTGACGATGGCGGTGTAGGTTCCAGTAAACGTATTCATTCAAATGCGGCGGGTAAAATCAGGGAAAGCGGCGAGTTTGACCAGCCTGAATTTTACGAGTGCGCACGCGGGAAACGGTGGCGACCATTCATTCAAGTCCGCCACTTTCGGGGAGCAAAACCCGGAAAACAGCGCGTGCTCAAAATTGGGATGGTTGCGAGTTCAATCCTTCTTCGGCTTCAGCCGCTTCGCAAAATACGCCAGCAAGGCCTGCTCCGCCTTCTCCGCGTCCGCGCCCTTGAAACCGTGGCCCGCGCCTTCCAGCGTCAGCAAGTCCACTTCCACGCCACAAACCTGGAGGCGGTCGCGCATCCACAACGCCTGTTCGTAGGCCACGTATTTGTCTTCCGTGCCGTGGATGAGCAGCGTGGGCGCGGCGTGCGGCGTCACCCACGGAAGCGGGCTGCCGATGATGTGCTTATGGCGCTCCTGTTCCAGATTGCCGCCAAACCACAGCGGCAACACCTCGTGCGCATCCACGCTCTTGCCGTACGATTTTGTGAAATCACTCGGCCCGTACACATTGACCACGCACGTCACGGCGCTGGATTGCTCCGGGTTGCCGCCGTTGCCCTCGAACTCCGGCACGCCCGCCGTCACGCCGAGGAACTGCACCAGATGCCCGCCCGCCGAGCCACCCGTCACGCCGATGCGGTTCGGATCAATGTTGTATTTCTTCGCGTTCGCCCGCAGCCAGCGCACGGCGGCCTTCACGTCATGCACCGCGGCGGGGAACTGATACTTGGGCGCGAGCCGGTAACTCGTCGTGGCGGCGACGTAACCTTGCTGCGCCAGCGTCAGGCAAAGCTGGTTGTAACCCTCGCGGCTTCCCGCGCGAAACCCGCCGCCGTGAATGCACAATACCGCTGGAAACGGCCCGCTACCCGTCTTGGGCCGGGCAATGTTCATCTGCAAATGCTGGTCGTCAGGATTCGTGTACTCTACATTTTTCTCGAACACGACATCCGCAGGCACGGGCAAATCTGCGGCACGAGCGGCGAAGGAAAGGCAGGCTAGTATGGAAAGGAGGAGAATGCGTTTGAACATGGTGCGAGTGTGTCCCACCGCAATGATCTTGGCAAGCACGGCTGAACCGGCAGTCGCTGTGTGGCCTTCCACGCGGAATACGCAGCCGCAACGCGTTTGATCAATACCCGCCCGTGCCTGGCTGTTTTGAAATCTGGATGAGTTCAATCTCATAACCTTCCGGCGCGTCGATGAAGGCGAAGCCGCCGCCATTCTCACGCATCGTCGGGCCGTCGGAATATTTCAAGCCGTGCGCGGCGAGGTGCTGGCCAAACTCCGCCAGGCTGTCCACCTCGAAGGCGAGATGCGTGAGATCCGGCTGTACCTCCACGGGGCCGCAGTTGGGAAAATGGCACAGTTCAATAGTTTCTTCGCTCTGCGGCGCTTTGAGGAAAACCAACTCCGAGCCGCGCGGGGATTTGTGCCGGCGGATTTCTTCCAGGCCGAGAATCTCGCGGTAAAACTTCACGGACTTTTCAAGGTCGTTGAGGCGGTAGCGGGTGTGCAGGAGTTTTTTGACTTTCATGATGAGCCAAGGATAGCGAACTGGCGCGGCAAGGCAATGCTGCGCTCGTTCCATTTCTCGAAGGTCATCGGTTTGACTCCTCCACGGCGCGGTGAGGACGAGACTGTCTCAAAACCAACGGGCAGTGACGTTTTCTCCCTCTCCTCCATCTGATGGAGGAGAGGGTCGGGGAGAGGAGGCGCGTTTTTATTCAGGATTCCCCTCTCCTCAGTCCTCTCCCCATTCGTTCCTCATGGGGAGAGGAAGAAACCGCCGAGTTTTGAGACAGTCTCAGGACACCGCGCCCTACCGCTCACCAGTGTAGGTAGGGCGGACTGTCCTCAGTCCGCCGCAAGCGTACGAAATTGTCCAATGCCATTGAATGCAAATCCACTTGCCGTCCCGGCCACGCGGAAAGATGATCTCCGCCATGAAATATCTTCGCCTTACTCGCGCCGCCCTACCACTGGCCGTCGCTCTTGCTTCCATTTCATTCGCGCTCGCCCAAGTGCCGGACAATCTCGTCGTGGAAGGCATTCCCGCGTTCCCGCCGCAACTCAAGTCAGACGTGGGGCGCTACCTCGAATTCCGCGCGGCGAGTTTGCAAAGCTGGCATCCGGAAAGGCGCGAAATGCTCATCACAACGCGCTTTGCCGACACGGCGCAATTGCACCTCGTCAAGCTACCCGGCGGCGCGAGGCGACAACTCACATTCGGCGCGGAACCGGTGGCGGGCGCTTCGTTCCGTCCGAAGACCGGCGAGTTCATCGTCTTCGTGCAAGACGCTGGCGGTGGTGAGTTTTACCAACTGCATCGTTACGATTTAAGCGACGGCAGGACAACGCGGTTGACCGATGGCAAATCGCGCAACTCCGCTCCGCGCTGGTCGAAAAGCGGTCAGTGGTTCGCCTACACATCCACGCGCCGCACCGGCAAGGACAACGATGTTTACGTGATAAATCCCGCCGATCCGTCGAGCAACCGGCTCGTCTGCGTAGTGAACGGCGGTGGCTGGGCCGTTAGCGATTGGTCGCCGGACGACTCGAAGCTGCTCCTCGGCGAATACCTTTCCATCAACGAGAGCTATCTTTACCTCGCCGATGCTAAGACGGGTGCGAAGGAGTTGCTCACGCCCAAGGGCGGCGCGGAAAAAGTGGCTTACTCCGACGCGCGTTTCGCAAAGGATGGCAAGGCGGTTTATTTCACCACGGACAAGGGCGCGGAATTTCATCGGCTCGTGCGGATGGAACTGGCGACCAAAAAGGAAACAATCCTTACGCCGCACATCCCCTGGGACGTGGACAGCCTCGAGCTCTCGCCCGACGGCACCCGCCTGGCCTTTGTCTCCAACGAGGACGGGGTGGGCGTCCTGCACCTGCTGGACACAGTCAGCGGCCAGGAAATACCGGCACCCAAGCTGCCGCTGGGCACGGTCTCAAATCTGGAATGGCACCCGAATGGGCGCGACCTCGCTTTCAACCTCACTTCCGCCAAATCGCCGAACGATGTCTATTCCGCCGACGTGAAAACCGGGAAGGTCGAGCGTTGGACCGAAAGCGAGACGGGTGGATTGAACGCGGAGAATTTCGTCGAGCCGGAGCTGGTGAAGATCAAAAGCTTCGACGGCCTCGGAATCTCCGGATTCCTCTACCGGCCGGATGCACGGAAGTTTCCCGGCAAGCGACCGGTCATCATCAACATTCACGGCGGGCCGGAGGCGCAGGCGCGGCCCGTGTTTCAGGCGCGGAACAATTATTACTTGAGCGAACTGGGCGTCGCCATTCTCTATCCGAACGTGCGCGGTTCGGCGGGCTACGGCAAAACCTTCCTGACGCTCGACAACGGTTTCAAACGCGAGAACTCGGTGAAGGACATCGGCGCTTTCATCGACTGGATTCAGCGCGACGCCGGACTGGACAGCGGGCGCGTCGCCGTGATGGGCGGCAGCTACGGTGGCTACATGACGCTGGCTTCAATGACGCATTTCAATGACCGGTTGCGCTGCGGCGTCGATGTGGTGGGCATCTCCAACTTCGTAACGTTTCTCGAACGGACGGAAGCGTATCGTCGCGACCTGCGCCGCGCGGAATACGGCGACGAACGCGTGACCGAGATGCGGGAATTCATGCAACGCACCGCGCCGTTGAACAACGTGAAGAAGATCACCAAGCCGATGTTCGTCGTGCAGGGCAAGAACGATCCGCGCGTGCCGGTGACGGAAGCCGAGCAGATGGTGAGCGCCCTCCGCGCCAACGGCAGCGCCACGTGGTATCTCATGGCCAAGGATGAAGGCCACGGCTTCGCGAAGAAAAAAAACGCAGACTTCCAGTTCCTGGCGACGATCCTGTTCTTCCAGGAAAACTTGGTGAAGTAACGCTGCTATTTAGCCAGCGCCTTGGCCACGGCCGCTTCGAGCGCCGGGCCGCGCAAATCTTTCGCGATGATTTTGCCTTCGCCGTCGAGCAGGAAGGTCGCGGGGATGCTGGTGATGCCGTATTTTTGAGCGAGCTTGTTTTGCCAGCCCTTGCCGTCGAAGAACTGCTGCCACGTCATCTCCTTCCCCTTGGTGAACGAGTTGAGCGTTCCCTGGTCTTGATCGAGACTGACGCCGATGATTTCAAATCCCTTGCCGTGATGTTTTTTATAGGTCTCCAGCACGTTCGGCAGTTCGCCAATGCACGGCCCGCACCAGGTCGCCCAGAAATCAACCAGCACAACCTTGCCCTTGTAGCCGGCGATGGACAGCGGCTCGCCTGCGACGTCCTTCTCTGTGAAGTCCGGAAACTTGCTTCCCACGGCCATGCTGCGCTGAACCTTCTTTGATTCCTCCCCTTGTTGAATCTGGGCAATGATCTCGTCAGCCTTCTTGCCCTGGGTCGTCTCCGGAAAATCCGTCTTCAACTGCTTGACCAACGCCAGCCCTTTCTCCGTGTTGTCGAACACCTGGAGATACAGGAACGCTTTCATGAGAAGAATCTGCGCCACGTCATCGGTCTTCTCGCCCTTGTGCCGGGCCAGCAAGGCGTCAAACTCCTTCAGGTCGTCGGCCAAATCTTTCTCCGTCTTCTTCCCGTCTTTCAGCTTGGTTTGGATTTTGCCGACCAGTGCCTGCAATGCGGCTTTTGCATCCGCCTTTTCAGCAGCAGGGGCGACGGGCATGGGTGCCTTGGGCGTCATGGGAGCTTTTGGTGCCACGGTTGGTTCGGCCGGCTTGTCGCAGCCTGCCATGAAAGCGGCAGCCGCCACGGCGATAATCAGTTTTGATTTCATAAATATATTGTGAAGGTGGATTCGGGCGACTGTTTGTCGTTGTGTGGCGGCAATAAATCACCGTCTTTGGACGGCGGCAAGGGATTTTTCAGACGAAATCAAGCTCCCGTCCATTGTGGCCAGCCGGATGACTCAGTGCTTGAGGCACAGGCCAGCATTGCGGTTGCTTCCCTGAGGCTGAACTCCCTCGCCACCTTTGGCGCTTTGGCAAACATTTACCACGCCTCCGCCTTGCCCTTCAAACGCGGGTCGGCTGAGCCGGAAAATTTTCCCTCGATAAAAGCGATGGCCTGGCAGGCTCCGAAGGAAGTCACCGGATTCAACTTGTGCCCGCGCCGTTCAAGTTCCCGGATTACTTCGGCGGAAAAAGCTTTTTCAATCTTCAATTCGTCCGGCTTCCATTGGTGATGAAACCTCGGCGCAGCTAGCGCGACGGCCGGTGATTTGCCGAAGTCCACCATCTGGATAATGGCCAGCAAAGTTTGACTGATGATCGTCGGTCCGCCAGCGGCCCCGGAGGAGAAGACCGGCTTTCCGTCTCTGAGCACAATCGTCGGCGACATGCTCGAGAGCGGGCGTTTGCCGGGGGCGACGGCATTGGCTTCGTTGCCGACGAGTCCGAAAAAGTTCGGCACTCCGGGCTGCGCGGAAAAGTCGTCCATCTGATTGTTCAGCACGACGCCCGTGCCGGGAATGACCACCTTCGAGCCGAACGAGGTGTTCACGGTTTGGGTCACGGCCACCCAGTTCCCATCCGCATCGGCCACGGAAAAATGCGTGGTGTGCTTGCGCTCGAACAGGTCGGTGTCGGCATTCTCTGGCGTGCCATGCGTCGGAACCACGGAGGCGTGGACTTTGTCGATCTTGCGCGCGAGCGCGGCGGCGTAGTCGCGGGAAACCAGTCCGCGCGGCACGGGCGCAAAGTCGGGATCACCCAGCCAAAACGCGCGATCAGCGAACGCCAGCTTCATCGCCTCCGTCGTGATATGAACGAAGTCCGCCGAGTCCGCACCGAAGGCCGGGAGATCATAGTGTTCAAGGATGTTGAGGATTTGCGCGACGTGAACACCGCCGGAACTGGGCGGCGGGAAACCGAGAATGTCGTAGCCGCGATATTTCGTGCGCAACGGCTCGCGCAGCTTCGCGCGATAACTCTTGAAGTCATCCGCCGTGAGCAAGCCACCATTTTGCTTCATCCATTCGCCCGTCGCCTGGGCGAAGGCACCCGCATAAAACCACTGGGTCCCCTGCTCGGCCACGGCGCGATAAGTCTTCGCCAGATCGGGCTGCTTCAACACCTCCCCGGCCTTCCAAGGATTGCCGGAAGCATCGAGGTAAATGGCGGCGGCGGCGGGAAACCGTTTGAAATCCTTGGCGGTGTCTTGCAAACGCGCGGCGTAGGCGGGCGTAATGACGAAGCCTTCCTCGGCCAGACGCGCGGCCTGGAGCAAGTGGTGGCGCAGCGTCAACTTTCCGTGATGAGTGATGGCGTAATCGTAAGCCGCCAGTGCGCCGGGAACGCCTGCGGCCAATGGGCCGGTCTGCGAAAGTTTCGGGTCGGCTTTGCCGTTGCGCAAAAACATGTCGCGCGTCGCGGCGGCGGGAGCCGTCTCGCGCCCGTCAATCGCGACGACCTTTCCTTCCGCCGTGCGAATGAGGAAAAAGCAACCGCCGCCGATGCCGGAGTTGTGTCCGTCCACCACACCAAGCGTCAGCGCGGCGGCGACGGCGGCGTCCACGGCATTGCCACCTGCCTTCAGGGCGGCGACGGCAGCGTCCGTGGCCAGCGGATGCACCGTCGCGACCACACCATGCGCTCCTGAACCAGCGGCGCGGCAGATGGGGTGGGCGACCGAAAGCGCTACCAACAAAGCGGCGCAGAAACCAAGCCGACGGCGTGGAGTGTTCACACCGCGATTAAACAACATCCGCCAGCGGCTGCAACGGGAATTGAGGATAACCAACCGCTGTTCGATGGCGGAGTGTGAAAGTCCTTCACGCTACCGCTGCACGCGCGCGCCGCCGCCGGCCATGAGTTTTTCCACCTCGGACGTCGTCGCCATGCTGGTGTCGCCCGGCGTGGTCATCGCCAGCGCGCCGTGCGCCGCGCCGTATTCCACGGCCTGCGCCGGGTCACCGGACTTCATGAAACCGTAAATCAGGCCGCTGGCAAAACTGTCGCCGCCGCCGACGCGGTCGAGGATTTCCAAGTCCTCGCGATGGGTCGCCGAATAAAAGTTGCCGCCCGCCCAGCAGATGGCACCCCAGTCGTTGCGCGTGGCGCTCTTCACCGCGCGCAACGTCGTGGCCGTCGCCTTGAAATTCGGGAATTCCTTCACCGCCTTCTCGATCATTTTCTTGAACGCGGTCACGTCGATGTGGCTGATGTTTTCATCCACGCCCTCGACTTCGAAGCCAAGGCAGGCGGTGAAATCCTCCTCATTGCCGATCATGACATCGACGTAGCGCGCGATGTTCCGGTTGACCTCCTGCGCCCGCTGGTGCCCGCCGATGGATTTCCAGAGCGAAGGACGGTAGTTCAAATCGTAGGAGACAATCGTGCCGTGTTTTTTCGCGGCCTTCACCGCCTCGATGACGAGTTCCGGCGTAGTGTCGGACAGCGCGGCGAATATGCCGCCGGTGTGAAACCAGCGCACGCCCTGTTTGCCGAAGATTTCCTCCCAATCAAAATCGCCGACCTTGAGTTGTGACGCCGCCGTCAACCCGCGATCCGGCACGCCCACCGCGCCGCGAATGCCGAAGCCGCGCTCGGTAAAATTGAGGCCGTTGCGCACTGTGCGGCCAATGCCGTCGTAGGGACGCCATTTGATGAACCGCGTATCCACGCCGCCCTGCAAAATAAAATCCTCGATCAAGCGGCCTACTTCATTGTCGGCGAACGCCGTGCAGACGGCGGTGCGCAGACCGAAGCAACGGCGCAGGCCGCGCGCCACGTTGTATTCGCCGCCGCCTTCCCACGCCTTGAACTCGCGCGCGGTGCGGACACGTCCCTCGCCGGGGTCGAGGCGGAGCATGATTTCGCCGAGGGCAAGGAGGTCGAACTGACAGGTGCTGGCGGGTTTGATGTCAAGAATGGGCATAAAATGTTGGTTCGTTGTTCGGGGCGCAAAACGATTTTCGCGCGCGGTTGAAATTGCCAAAGTAGCGGGTGAAGACAAGATTTATTCTTGGCAAGAACGTGCGTCCGACAATCAAGGCATAATTTGCGATTCGCTCAACCGCAGAAGCAATTTATAAGGAAGGCAGGAAGGCAGGAAGGGGAGAGGACGAACCGTAATTTTCTTCGTTTTCTACCTTCCTGGATTCCTGATGAACTTTTCCGTGTTCAGTCCGTGTTCCATCCGTGGCTAAAATCGCCTTACTTTCCCTCCCACACTTTCACGTTTCGCACCCGCACCTTGGCACCGCTGACGGCAAACCACCAACGCTCCTTGGCCACGGACAATGTCGGATGTTGTCCTTGGATGCTCTTGCCGGCCACGCGCGCAGCAATCTTGTCGCCGGCCCATTCGAGGCGGACGGGATACCACTGGCCGGGTTTGAGATCAAGGGTGGTTTCGTCGAGCGTCATGCCCGGCTGCTTGCCTTTGATCTCGGAGGAATCTTCCGCGAGCTTCGCGTTCTTCGCGGTGACGACGAGCCGGCCCACATGCCGGTTGGGCGCGTCACAGCCAATGAGGAAACCGCTGCCGCCGTCGAACTGAATCTCGCATTCGATGATCGCGCTTTGCAACGCGACCTGATGCCAGAGCACGGCGGCGTGTTTGTCCTCCGGACGCTCGGCGATGACGAGTTCGCCGGCCTTCACCTCCCACGAACCATGCGGCGATTTCCACTCGGCACCGAGCGGTTCCTTGAGATCGGGCTGGGCAATAAGTTTGCCGGGTTGGACGAGGATGGGTTTGGTATCTTCGGCCAACGTTGAAGCGACCACCGCGAGCGCCAGCAAGAGCATCAATGGTTTCATGTGCAGCGAGTCGAACACAACTCCGAATCCCCAGCAATGTAAAGCTGCCCATGAGCGCGGGCACGCACACAAATCAGTTTCATGCAGCGAGTAACTCCGGCGCAACCTGAAGGGTTGCCAGAGCACAGCCGTGGGTTGAGCACAGCGATACCCACGGACCAAGCGGCCTGGGGATTGCACCCTGAAAGCGGTGCCAGAAGAGCGCGAAATAAAGCAACGGCGAGAAGCGGTTAACGGCCTCTGGCACCGCCTTCGGGGTGCATTTCAATCGGGGATTTGACCGGGGGTATCGCTCGCGGACTCGCTTAACCCCCGGCTAATGGCTGGCAAGCCTCCAGCTTGTCCGAATCTGGACTACGCCCGACACGGAATTGAGATTCACTCCAAAGGAATTCCGACTGGTTGCGGCTGTCATTTCACTTCAGTCCAACTCTCATTCTTCTCTTTTTTCCAAGCGCCGTCGAGGCGCCAACTGACGTGCTGGTTGTCTTTCGTAACTTTGTACTGATAATCCGTTTCCTTACCACTGACGGTCAAATAGGTTGTGAATGTGAGCGGGAAAATAACATCCTTCTTCAAGAAATGACCTTGGGCATCCGTGAGCCCCTCACTGCGCACTTCAAGATTACCGTGGTCAGCCTTGGCGACCCCAGGAAGCTGATTCTGCTCCTTTAACTGGAAAACGTAACGCGTGGCCTGTTTCAGAAGTTTGTCATATGCATCGGAAACACGTTCGTCCTGAGCCTCAGCAGAACGATGGGCGACACATGAACACAAGAGAATCAAGGCGATGCTAAACGTGTACTGATAAAATTTCCTGCACATGCGTGTTTAGGCCTAACTCAAATTCAGCGGCCCGCCGTCGCAGAGCGAAGTCTTGCCGAAGGTTTCGATCCGGTGGCCGACACCGTGGGCCAGGGCGAGGTGGAGACGGTTGTGCGGCACCTTGTCGAACTTGAGCGAGCGTCCCATCTGGAAACCAAACCCGCCGCCGATGATCAGGAAGGGAATGTTGTCCAGCGTGTGGGAATTGCCCTTGCCGAGTTCGTTCGTCCAGACGATCAGCGTGTTGTCGAGCAACGTGCCGGTGCCGCCGGGTTCGGGCGTACTGGCCAGTTTTTGGGTGAGATAGTTCAGTTCGCCCGCGAACCATTTGTTGATCTTGAGGAGCTTCGCCTGCGAGGTCTCGTCCTTGTCCGGTTCGTGCGAGAGCGCATGGTGGCCGTCCTTGATGTCCAGCCAGTTCATGCGGGCCATCCCGACGGACTTGGTGTATTGCAGCGTAGCCACGCGTGCCATGTCGTTGACAAAACTGTTGACGAGCAAATCAATCTGCATCCGGCTCAAGCGCGGCACATTGTCGTTCTGATCCGCGATGCCTTCCTGCAACGACGGCGGACTGACTCGCAGTTTCTGACGCCCGGCCTCAGCGACTTCTTTCTCCATCTGGCGCACGAGCATTTCATGTTCCGTCAGGAGCTTGCGATCCTCGGCGCTGATGAGCTTGCTCACTTTTTTCAAATCATCGCGCACATCGTCGAGGACGCTCTGGAGATTTTCCTTGTCCCGCAACTGGCCGTACAGCTTTTGATACATCTGATACGGGTCGGAGATCGGTGCGACCGGTTTGTTCGGCCCGGCGTACGACATGCGCGTCCACGGATCGGCGCGGTCGGTGACGCCCACGTCAAATTCCAGTGAACCAAACCGGGTGCGGGTCTCTTCCTTGCTTTGAAAATAATTCCGCAATTCCTGGTCAATCGAAATGCCGCTCGCCCACCCCGCCGGCGTGTCGGAACCGCCCTGGATGTTGCCGGGAAAAAGCTCAATGCCGGTCAGCAGACAGCTCATCCCTCGCATGTGGCCGTCGCCGTCGCCGCGCACCTTGTTCGACAATCCGCGCAGGATCAGCATCCGATCCTTGAACGCCTCCAGCGGCGACATGATTTCCTTGAGCTTGAAATCTTTCCCCTGCTCTTCCGGCCAGTAGGCGGGCGGCAGCGTGCCATTCGGGCTGAACATCACCACCAGCCGTTGCCGCGGACGGGCGGGCGCAGCGAGGCCGAGGCTGGGCAGTCCCATGAGGAACGGCAGCGACGCGGCGGAGAGACCGAGACGTTGGATGAATTGTCGGCGATGGATCGCGTTCATTTTTTCTTTTTCAACGGAGTTGGGTTTTCGAGGCCGTGCAGAGCGGAGATCGCGACGATGTCCACCAGCAGCTTCTGAATGTTGAACTCGGAAGCAACAAAGGACTGGCGCAGGCGTTTCATCACGTCCGGACCATACGCGAGCATCGGCTGCTTGACAACCTGATTGAACAGTTGCTCGATGAAAGCGTTTTGCGCCTGTTCACTCCCGGCGGCGTACTCGGCCACATCCCGCGCGCCCTTCAGCCGGATCGTCTCGCCGTCATTCGTGGTGTAGTCGCTGGCCGCATCGATGGGCTTGCCATTTTCGCGTGTGCGGAAGCGGCCCACGGCGTCGTAATGTTCCAGGCTGAAGCCGAGCGGATTGATGACCGAATGACAGGACTGGCAGGCTTGGGAACGCGTGAGGGTCGCCACTTTTTCGCGCATCGTCAGGTTGGGCGCGAAGTCGGCATCTTTGAACGTCATCGCCATCTGCGGCGGCTTGAGCGCGCGGCCCACAATGTTCCGGGTCAGAAACACGCCGCGATGAATCGGCGACGTGGTTTTCTGATACGAGAATTCAGCGAGGAGATACGGATGCGTCACCACGCCCGATCGTTCCTTGGGATCCAGCGTCACCTTCACGAAGTCATCCACGGCATTCGTGTTCAGGCCGTAGAATTTCGCCAGCCGGTCGTTCACGAAGAGATAATCCGCCAGCAGCAGTTTGCGATAATCCGACGAACCTTTCCAAACGGCGTCTTCGAGAAATACATTCAGCGAAGTGCGCAGGTCGGCAATGATGTCCGGGGTGAATCCAGGAAAGAGTTTGTCATCCTTGGAGAGATCATCCCGGTGGTTCATTTGCAGCCAGTGCTGGAGGAACGCCTGCACCTTGGCTCGCGCCCGCGGATCGCCCAACATGCGTCGCGCCTGCTGGGCCACTTGCTCGCGCGTGTGGAGTTCGCCGCGCCCAGCCAGTTTCCCCAGTTCCTCGTCCGGCAATGAGTCCCACAAACCAAAGGAAAGCTGCTCGGCCACCTCATAATCATCCGGCTTCGCGCGCTCCAATCCGAGATACAAAAAGCGCGGCGACTTCAACGCCAGCAACACCACCCGCTTCACCGCGTCTTCCAATTTGGCGGCGGTATTGATATGCCCCGAAACGAACAGCCGCTTCTGCTCATCCGAGAGCGGACGACGAAACGCGGTCGCCACGAACCGTGCGCAAAATGCTTCCACCCGGGCGGTGCGATTCGTGTCGCCGGGTTTGCTGCCGGAGAACCGGTCAAGGTGCCGGGCGACATGGTTCGCGACCTCGATGGCGGCCTGCGTGGCGGCTTCATCCCAGGCCTTGGAAACGGACACGCCGCGTTCATAGCCCACGCTGCTGTCGTCCGGCGGAAACGGCGCGGTGACCACGAACGTCGGCGAGACGTGGTTGGGCGACAGATTACGCGCCGGAATGAGTTGCTCGACGCCGTGCGACGGTTTCCACAGCAACGCAACGGAGAGAGTTTTGTCCTTGGCCGCCTTGAAATATTCCAGCCGCAGCGGATAGCTGCGCCCGCCGATGAGCCGGAGCATGGCCTTGTGTTCACTGACGCTCCCTGAGGCGACGCCGGCATCAATCAGCGGCGTCTCCTCGTCATTCACCCACAACCGCACACCGTTCGGCGTCTTGACGATGAATTCGTGATCGCCGCTTTCATCCGTGATGACCGAGCCTCGCCAACTGACGGAAAACTCATTGGTGATGGTGCCGAGGCGTTCCACGTCGGCGCTGTTGGCCGTCAAACTGAAACTCACCTGACGATCCAACCGCTCGAAGCTCTTGCTTTCTCCGTCAGCTCTTTTGCCTCGCGGACGATAGCTCGCGCGAAGTCCGCGCTCGGCTCCCGGTGCGGCATCGCTTGCGCCAAACGATTTGATCAAAT
>JBKJSC010000248.1:0-25607 GCA_046593035.1 Limisphaerales bacterium
CCCGCACGTTCCCGCTCCCGTTCGCGTTCACCGCCGCGTTGGCAGTAATCGTTCCGTTCGTCGTCTCAACCACGATAGAACCATTGCCACCTTGGGTTTGGACACCGGTGCCGCCGATGATAAGGCCGTCGGATTCCAGCAGGAAGATGCCGTTGGTGGTGCTATTTGTCGCGATCAGCGTGCCGACTTTGATTTCCAGCGCGTCGGCCGAGGTGCCAATTCCGTTCTTCGCATTAAACGTCGCCATGCCGCTGTTGGCTTCGACTTCCAAGTAAATATCGCCGCCGTCCACAATGGCTCCGTTGGCGCTGGTCACGGTGGCGGCGGTGGCGGTGGCGTTCGTGGTCTTGATGCCGCCCAGGGTGATGTTGCCGTCGGCCACCAGCGTGAGGGTGCCGCTGCCGGCGTCAATCAACGCGGTGTCGTTCATGAAGAGGGTGTAGCCGTTGGTGCCCGCCTTGTTGTCCGCCGTGAAGGCGGCCGCGCCGGTGGTGGACTGGATGGTCACGCTGGCGTTGACCGAAATGTTGTGATCGGCAATCGCGGCGATGGTGCCGCTGCCGGCGGCTGAGATGTCAATGGCCGAGCCGCTGTCGTTGATGACGATGTCGGTGCCGCCGTTCAACGCGATGTTGCCGTTGCCGCCGGAGGCGATCACGCGGGCGTTGATGGTCAGGTCGCCCGGAACCGAGGCGGTCAGTGTGATGTCGCCGCTGGCCGAATCCACCACGTCGTTGGCGACCGTCAGCGGGCCGGAGTTGGTGATGACGACGGTGCCTGCGCCGGTGCCGGCGTTGGTGATGCCCACGACAAGGTTCACGGTGCCGATGGTGAGCAAGGCACCGCTATTGCTGTTGAGCACTTGAATGTTCCCGGAAGTCGTGTTGCTGGCGGCGATGATGCTGACGGCCGTGTCGAGGGCGTCGGCGCTGCCGATTCCCTTGGTGGCAACCAAGGCCAGTGACGTGGCCGTGATATCCGCCGCCGCAGTGGCATTCGCGTCAACGATGGCCCCGCCCGCGTTCAAGGTAACGACATCCGGCGCGGCGATGTGGACGACGTTGATGTCGCTGCTCGCACCCGTGGCGATCAACGTCACGTCGCGGCCCGTACCGAAAGCGTCAACTGCGGTGGCGGTAATGGTGCCGCCAGCCGTCACCGAGATGGAGCCGTCAAAAGTGTCCACATCCAAAAGATTGATGGCATTGGTTTCGGTTACAATTATATCGCCGATGCCGGTGTTGTGCGCCACCAAGGTTGCAATGTTCGTGAGGAGCGTGATGCCGTCGAGGGCGGTAGCTGTCACCGATGGCGCACTGAGCAGACCCGCAGACTGTGTGATGGCACCGCTGGCACCGCCCAATCCAGCTTGCAGTGTCACTGCGCCGGTGACATCCATGTTCGCCATGATGGAGATGTTCTGAAGTGCCGCCAACTTAAGCGTTTCTTGCGCCGCCAGCGAAGTTTCGGTCACGGTGATATTGCCACCGTAAATCTCCACCGGATCCCGGAACAAGACTGAGCCGATGTTAACCAAGCCGGTGCCGGTGGTGGGAATGCCGATGACGATTTTGGCGAAGCCGTTTTGGATCGCATTGATGTCGGAGTCGCGCAGGTCGAGAATTCCGTTACCGAGGAGCGGTGAGCCGATGTCGATAGTTGCGCTGGCCGTTCTTGGTTGAAGCGTAATCGTGCCGACACCGGTAACGCTTCCACTGCCGCCGTCCAAATCAATTTCATCGGCGACCAGGATAATGTTCCCAGTCCCGCTCACAGCCAGATTGGCATTAAAGTCGATGAGCGTCTGGGTCTTGATATCGACCGAGTTTTTCGCGGCCACCGCACCATCAAATCGCGTGCTGCCGGTGCCGTCAGTTTGAGTGATGGTACCATTGGGAACCGTAACTGCAACAAAAGTGGCATCGGAAACGTTAGTGATGGTGAGATTGCCATTGCTGACTTTCAGTTCGCGCGCAACATCGATGGTGCCGGCCGCACCAGCGTCAAACACCACGTTGCCCGAAGTCGCCGTCAGCTTGTTGTTGAAGCTGATGGAAGTGTTGGCCGTGATATTGACAGCGTCAGGCGAACCGGTGGCGGTCACCGCCGCAACAAAAGTTACGTTGCGCGAATTGTCGATGAAAAGAAGACCACCCAATACTACCACGCCAGATACTGACACGTCGCCCACCGGCCCGGCCCGCAGCGTCATCCCGCCCGTGGTGGTCGTGATGGACGATTGGAAGAGAATTGAGTTGTTGGCGGTGATGATGATGGCATTGGCGACCACCACGGCGGCCCGGAAGGTAACGTTCTTCGCATTGGTCACCGTCAGCGAGCCACCACTGTTGACTGTAACTGTGTCATCAAATTGAACCGTGCCGTTGGCAGGTGTGGTGAGAGAAATCGAATTGGCGCTGACCTGGCCTTGCATCAGGATGCTAAGGCCCGAGTTCGCCGTCAGGGTGCCGGCCACCGACACACTCTGGCGGGCCTTGATTTGGCCAACTCCCAAAGTAGTCGTCAAGGTGGCATTGCCGCCGGTGGTGGTCAGACTGCCGATGAAGTCAATCAGGTTGGTCGTCGTAATGCTCACCGAAGTGGCCGAGACATTTCCGTTGAAGGTGGCGCTGGTGGTGTTGCTGACGGTGATCGTTCCGGTGGCCGTGACAGTGTTGTAGAAAGTTAACGCCGTTGCCGGGTCAACCACAATGTTCCCGCCCACCGTCACCGCGCCCTGGATGTTTATGGTTGTTCCATTGAGTGTCAACGTCCCGGTCAACGTCACCGCGCCATCAAAGGTGATGGCCTTGGCATTGATCGTCAGGTTGCGCAGCCCGTTTCCACCCACACCGCCCACAGCGCCCCGGATGGAGACGGTGCCGGCGAGTGCATTGATTACGAGATCGTCCGGAGTGGCATCGCCGTTGCCATCGATTGTTCCCGACGGCAAGCCAATCGTCACGTTGCCACCCGTTGAGGTAATGGTACGGACGCCCGCCGGTGCAAAGCCGCTATCCACTACCAAAGCGTCGTTGATGTCCACGTTGCCAGGCATGGTGATGTCGCCCGCCAAAGTATAAGTGTGGCCCGAACCAACGACCTGAAGGGAGGCATTGTCGGTACCGAGCAACAGACCGTATTGATTGACCTTACCCCCGTTGTTGGGGGTCATGATGATGAGCGGATCACGAATCGTAACCACGCTGCCGACCGCATTAGTCGGGTCACCAATGGTCACAAAGTGTGAGCCATTGTTGCGCCCCAGCACAATGGAGTTGAAGCCATTCGTCAGCAAATTGATCTCCGCTTGACTCAACTGGAAGTCACCGGGAGCGTTGGTGCCAAAGCCAATGGTCCGGAACGGATCCAACGGCTCCAAATAAAGGGTGCCGCCCAAGCTGGTCACGGTGGAGGTGAGGTTGATCGTGTTCGTCGCAATCGTCACATTACTGCCATTGCCTTGGATCGGACTGCTGGACGTGGTGGCTGGCACTATGGCAGGCGGCAAGGGGTTGGACAAACTAGCCAAGTTCAACAAGCCTGAGAAGGAGCCAGCAGACGACCCCGGCGCAATCACCGTGATGCCGTCCAGTTCGGTCACGTAGGACGAGCCGCTGCTGGTCACATTAGTCGTCAATTGCGCCACTTGAGTGAGGATGGAGAGCGGGCTGATGGCGAAACCAGTCACCGGTTCACCCACCTGATTTTTCGCCGTGAGGAAAAGGTGGCCGCCCTGCGATTGGATCAAGGCTCCCTGAAGAGAGCGAACCACCGTCCCATTGTTCAAACCGACCAACGGCGAGTTAGCCACGGCGATTGCACCGGTAGTAAGATTCACCGTGTAGGCACCCAAGGTGAGCGCGCGTTGGATATCGACACTGAAGTTGCCACCCGTCGTCAGCCAGCCTGTGCCATCGGTCTTGATGTAGCCAAGCGGAGCCGTCAGCGTAATGGTGCCCGACCCGTCACCCACCGTGCCGGTGCCGGACGCGCTGTAGATGCCGCCGTGCAAAATGATGTCGCCGTTATCCGTAAGCAACGTGATGGCCCCATTGTCGCGCGTGAGCAAATCAAACGGCACGTTCAAAGTCGCGGCACTATGGAAATCAATCTGACTGGCGTGAACGCGTCCCGTCCACGTAATGCTGCTCGCCTGCACCGTGAGATCCTTGTTGATCTCGAGCACATCGGTTGCACCACCCACGCCGCCGGTGAAGTTGACCTGCGCGCTCAACGCGATAATCCGCATCCGGTTCACATTATCGATTCCCGGATCGTAATTCACTTCTTGCGTTCCCTGGGTGAGTTTGCTGTCACCAACACTGTCGGACACTCGCACCAAGGTTGCGGAGGTCGTGGTCACGTTTAGATAATCAACATCCGTCGAGTTGGCCGCATCATCGATCTTCACCGCGCCTACGAGCGAGCCAAGCGTGACATTGTAAACATCCGTGGCCGCCTTGCCCTGCAAGGTCACTTGGTTCGTACCGGTCTTGGTGACGTTGTAGGTATCCGCCGCCGAACCGCCGATGAAGACCTCTACGTTCATGTCGCTGTTGGTGGCGGAATCGCCACCGGAAGTGGCCTTGTAAACATTGCTCACACCCAAGTCGAAAACGATTGCCGCGGCCGAGGCGGAGAAATCCATTACATCGGCGGCATCCGATCCAGTCTCATTTACCGTGTCCGTGCCCCAACCCGATTGGAAGATGAAAATGTCGTTGCCCGCACCGCCGGACAGAGTGTCATTGCCCGCGCCGCCATCAATGATGTCTTTGCCCGCACCGCCGTTAATCACATCATTGCCGCTTCCTCCGTAAATGTAGTCATCACCTCCGCCAGCGGATATTTTATCGTTACCAGAGTCACCATAGATATAATTGTTCCCGGCCGCAGTCGAAATTGAGTCATTTCCAGTGCCACCATGAATTGTAGCGCTGCCCAGGCCCGTGACAACGATGGTATCGTCGTCCGCGCCACCATTGATTTCGAGGGGCGAAAGGACGCCATAGAACAATAGAGTATCGTTACCTCCAGCGGCATCGGTTACCACAACTTTGCTCACACCGCTGTAGGATTTTTGCGTGCCAAAGCCATTGACAGTGACTGTCTCGTTGCCCGCAGAACCAGTTCCCCCGGTCACAGTGATGCTCTCCGTTCCGGGATCGGTGTTGCGATAAACCCGCTTTGCAGCGTCCACACCGACGTTCAGGTAAAGGACTGAGCCGATCTGGGTCGCCAGAATGGGCGGAGACCCGAACGACCATGTGGTGGAGCAACTGACGGAGAAAGGTCCAATATCGATAGTAGCCGAGATATTAATCTCTCCCGCATCTTTGTTGAACGAAAAGGCCACAGTGAATCCGGCCAATTTAAAGTTAACGTCGATGGAGCCTAAGAAGCCAAGGTCAATGCTAAACGTGAAGTAGAGGCCTCCGTAGGCAGAGCCGGAGAAGCCGGTGTTACTCAGAGTTAAACTTAGCCCGGCTTCAAATCGGATCGGGCCAAAGGAGAAGCTCAGGCTGGCCGAGCCGGTGATGCTCCATTCTCCATTGGAACGGAAGTAGCCACTGACATTGATGTTGACGACGTTGAAAAAGTTCAGCGAGAAATTGTTAACTCTGATCTCGAAGTAATTTGAAGTCTTGGTAAGCGTCACCTGGCCGGCAATCTTTAAGACCCAGATGTTAATCGTAGCATCAATTGCCACCATGAACGTATTCCCCGCAATCGTCTCGCCGCACAAGGTCACTGAATTTGAACTCGTGTTAATTTTGAGGTGGAAACCGCCCGAGATGTTCACGTCGCTGAACCCAATTTGTTTCGCCCCGAGGTCGATGCAAGCCGCAAAGTAAGCCCCGCCAGCGGTGCCAATTTCCGCACCTCCACTGACGTACAACGAACCGAAAAGTGACAGATCAATCGTTGCGCTGAGTGAAACGGTAAATTTTGTCGCCGTGATCGTTATTTCGGCGCCGCCCTTGAATGAGAACGGCCCCACATTCAACGAGCCACCAAATGAAACCACCAGCCCCGGTGCCAACGACAAATCCTTAAAGCCGTTAACCTCCCCGGTCGTGCTGTCCACATTCAATACCTTGACGGTTTTGTTGGAGGAGGTCGTATTGATGGCGAGTAAAGCCTGTCCTTGCAGATTGAATCCGGTAAATCCGATTTGGCCGCTCAGGTTGATGCTGCCCACGATGCCGTTCGCACCAAGGATCACTGTCCCGACCGCCCCCAGGGATCCCAAGGGACTCAAGTTGACCGTGGCTCCGATTTGAATTTCGAGAGCCTGATCTATGACGCGAATCTCAAATAGTCCTTCAAGTGTGATGAGGTTGAGCAACGTGATATGGCTCCCCACCTTGACCTTGAGGTGCGGGCCGACGGGCAGAGGTGTTGGGAGTGTAAGCGCCCCAATCTGGGTGACCACCGAGTTGGTCGTGTTGACTTCCAGCGTAAATCCTCCGGACAGCGCGAACCCTGGGCCGGTGAACGCCTCGGTGGACAAACCAATATTAAAATAACCCGCGATGCCACTAGAGTTAATCAACAAGGCGGCCGAGGCATTGATCCCCAGCAACTTCGTTCCCAGCACCCACGCTTGGAATTGAATGGCTCCACTGACGGCCAGACCATTGCTCCCAACTTCCAGGAAAATATTTCCATCAAGTGCAAATCCAGTGAAGGAGGAAGTCGTGCCAGCCACACTGAATGCAGTGGACGTTGGAGTTCCCCCGAAGCCGAGTCCGAGCGCGCCTCTGGCCTGAATCCGGGCGTAAATGCCAGCCGGAAGATCCCCGGCGCTCGTCGCACTCGGAAGGTCCGTCGTGTCACCATCGGCATCGGTATCTTGCGCCAAGCCGGTTGTATTCAGCGAGAATGAGAACAAGGCACTAAAGTAGAAGCCATTTCCATTGAGAATGGAATCGGAGCCGACGGTGATGGTCAACTGCGCCACCAAGCGGTAATCAACTGCTGCGGTGGCATCCACATCCAGTATTTTCAACACGCCACTCACTCCGGCCCGGAAGATCGTGGCGCTTCCCACTTTGGCGGTAATCGACCCGTTAACCGTCACGTTAAAATTCCCGCCGGACGAGGCCACGACGAGACTGCCTTCAATCCTGAATCCCACCGTTCCGCCCAACGTGATCTGGAGATAACCAGAAACATCCAGCAAGACGCCCGGATTGATGGTCACTCCGTTGATTGTGACCGCCGAGCTGCCGGTGTTAATGTAAAAAGCGGACTGAGCCTCTAATTCGAACTGAACCAAGGAACTGAGATTTTGCAACGGGTAACTGGCTGGAGCAGTACCCACGCTAGCACTGACGCTGATAAACGCCGCTAAATTTCCCGAAGTATCAATCCGAAAGCCGCCGGAGGCATCGACACTGACAAGATTGATTCCGCCACCCGTCACGGTTGCTTTTGCAGAGGCTGAAATTGTGACGGAATTGCTGGTCAAAATGAATTCGAATTTTCCCGTCAACACCACGGAACTACTGGCGTCGGTGCTGAAGTCAAGATGGCCACCCGCAGCGATTCGGAGATATTGTGCGGGCAAAGTTACCTGAGAAATGGTGGTCGATTTTACCCCGCTGCTATCAAAGGCGAGCGTGTCTATGGTCTTGCTCGCGGACGAGGTGTTAAATTCCAAGACGAAGCTCGCGGTTAGGTTGAAGCCTGTGGCGATGTTCGTATTGGTGCCAGTCCCAAAGGTTAACTCCGCACGACCCGCTGCGCCTTGCGCGTCTAGGATGAAAGTGGCCGAGCCTTTCAGACTGAAGAGGACGGTCGTGGTGGTCGGGATTTTGATATTTACCGTGACGGATGCCTGAACCTTAACTTCGGTGAACGACACGCCGATGAAGAAGGCACCATCCAGAGTCAGAGTACCGAGTATGTTGGCGGTGGCGCGGATCCCAATGGCGAAATAAGGGCCAGCAGTAACAGACGTATCGTTGACCAGCAGCGGATTGGTGAGGCTCACGGCCTGGGTCAGATTGAAGTTTCCGTTCAACTTCTGCGGATTCCCTGCAATCGTGACACTATTGTAACCGACGACATTGGCGATGAACGGCGTCAAGGTCAGCGTCTGATCGGTGCCAAACGTATTCACGATGGCCTCAATGCTACCGCTGATGGCGAGTCCGGGCAGATTCAAAGCGGCACCCAACTGGATTTTGGCCGCCAAACCCGTTTCGGTGGTTGTGCGCTTGAGAATGATCACGCCAAGAGCGCGCGCTTCAAATATCTGAACGCCTCCAGGCGAAATGACTAGCTCGCCATCCATGAACATTTCCAGATTGGTTACGCTGAACTTGATCTGGAATGCCGCCACCGCACGGAACCATTCGGTGCCATTCACCGGATTGGTTGGATCATGGAAAATGGCTTTGGCAAAGCCAGCGATCAGCAATGTTTTCGCCTGGAGATTGAACGTCTGAGTCTCGTCTCGAATGTTCATCCGCAGGTTGGATGAACTCGTCGTGCTGGTTATGTCTCCAACGTCCTGCAACTGGACAAAATATTGTGTGCGCACCTGCTTGCCGCTGATGGTCTGGATGTCGTCAATTTTCCACAATGACCCGGCGATAATCGTGGTCAACGTAACATTGGTTCCCAAAGTCACTCCCAGTGCCGTCAGTTTGTTGGTGATCGCAGCATCCAGTGTCCCTCCATTCAAGGCGTCAACCAACGCCTTGGTTGAGGCGATTCCGCCTTTGGTGTTGGCCGTACGGATGTTCAGGCTCGTCCCGGACAGCCGGACAAAGAACGGATCTTTTGTACCATCTTGAATTTTCCACAACAGTCCCGCGACGACCGTTGTGACCGTCTCACTGCCACTCAGGGTGTAGCCTGCGGCAGTGATTGCCGTGCTAACTGAACCGGGCAATGTGCCGCCGTCAAGACCGGTGATAACTCCGGCAGATGGAATCCGTCCCACCAGCACATCCCCCGGCGTACCTTCCAAAGTGATCGTCTCGACTTTGTCCGTCTTGGTCGTGTTGATTTGGAACGTGCCGGCAATCTTGAGGTCGATGCCGATGTTCTTGAGGAAATCCAAATTGGTTTCGAGCTTGATGACACCCCAGAACTTCGGCATTGCGATGGCACCCACCGTAGCTCCGTTGGGCAGCGCGTTCAGAAGCGAATCCAAGCCGACCTCCGTGAAGAGATCACTCACGGTTACGGCGTCGTTATTACTGCTGGTATCCAGAATAAACACCCCGGAGGCCGATCCCAGATTCACCAATGTGAATTTGGAACCGTCGAAAAATGCCATTCTATAGGTGCCGGTGAAGTCGAGCTTCATCCGGTTGTTAGCGATCTCGAATGTGACCGCCCCGCGAATTTCGTAGATGGGCAGCGGGTTGTTGTTGGCGTCCTTCAAGAGGCCAGCCGAATTCAACGCGTAGCCACCGGCGATTTGGATGAAGAAACTCTGCGCCGGCTTGCGCAGCGTAAAGGTGGCCGAGAGCGCTGTGGAGGTGTTGTCCTGAGAATCGGTCCACGCCCCGGCGGCCATGGCGAGGGTTACTGTGAAAGCACCACTGTCGGTCGGGGCAAATCCACCGGTTGGCGTTGTGTAAGTGAAGCGCCAGCGGTTGGTCACCTGCTTCTCCGTCATCGTTCCGGTGGCCGCTGCCGGCGCGGACGAGTCCACTTTGATCGTGTATGTGGTCGGCGAAGTGCCCGACGCCACGCCTGTCACCTTGAACTCGCCGTTAAACACCGATTGAGTGGCACCCGCAATACGAACGATGTCGCCTTCCTTCAAACCGTGGGCGGAGGCCGTAGTAACGGTCGCCACGCCGTTCAGTACTGTGATGCTGCTGATGTTAACTTGATTCAGCAAAACTTCGGCCACACTGGTGATAGTGAAACCGGTCACCGCGGCATTGGCTCCGTTCTTTACAGAAATGGTCAAGTCCGAAGCCGCCAAAGTGCTGGCCTTCACGCTGGCACCCAACACTGGATTTAGCTGCACTTCAAAGAATTTTTCGGTCGTGGAACCGGTGTAGAAATTCGACGTGGCTCCGACCTTGTTGACATCATCGTCGCCGGTGCCATCACCGGCCTTGTAAGTGCCACCGTTGGTGAAGTTGTAAAGCGACTCGGTCGGCAAATCAGCGATGAACGACACCGTCTGCTCGCGATTCAATACTTGATTTATATCGCCGAAACTCCCGGCCAGGAACTTCACGGTCACTTTACCCGCCACGGCCGCGCCGGTGAAATTATAACGGAAGACATTGTTACCTTGATCCGTCGGGTCGCTATCCACCGTGAGCGTCGTTGAATCGGCGAGGGTAATTTCAAGTTCGGGCGCGCTGTCATTGATGGTCGTGAGATCCAAAGCCGATCCCGAGGCGGAGGTGAACACCACGTCAATGAAATGATCGGTGACGAAGAATTTCGTTGCTCCCACCACGCCCTCTGGCGTGATGTCCTCCAGCTTCGCGGTGCTACCGCTGATTCCATAGGTCAGAGTCGTGGCCACGTTCCCAAACCCAGCACTGTCCTGGAATGAATTGGCCGCGAAGGTCAGCGTCACGCTGCCCAGTGCCAAATTTCCGGTGTAGGCGTACCGGTAAGTGCTGCTCGTGCCTTGTCGCACGCCCGCAACGGCCAATATGGCTGTGCCGATTCCAGAGCCACCCAGCGTCGGCGTTGGCGGGTTGGCAAAGTTGATGGTTGCACCGGTAGTACTCGTCGGCGCGAAGGTTACATCAAAATATTTCTTGCCGTTGATTTCCACGATGCTGATATTCGCCCCACTCACCGGCGTAGCACCCGAAACCGTGGCCCCCGTTACAATGATTGATTCTGTCTCTGCTGCGTTGGTACTTCCACCCGATTGCGCCCATGCACCAGAGGTGAAGTTGACCGCCAAGGTGCCCGGACTCCACTTGAAGTTGGCATAGTTGATCGTGTAACGGAACTGGTTGATCCCCTTGTTTCGGAGTTCCTTAATCCAGTCGGCTTGAGTTCCCGTTTGAGTGATAAAAGTGGCTTGTGAGGTCCCGTCTGATCCGACACCGAATGCAACGCCCACCGGCACAGCGTCGAAAGTCAAAGTAGTCAAAGTACCGTCCGCCTTGGTCAGTGTTGCGGTAAATTCCGGTTGATCATCCACGATCGACGCGTAGTCGAGCGTCTTCGTAGCACCGGGCTGATAGATGACGTCAAGGTAGTACTTTCCGTTGTATTGATTCGCTGAACTAGTGGTGTCATTCAATCTTCCCACACTTGCCGCTCCCGCCGCCGGGAAGACGACGTTCGCAAAGGTTTCAGCATCGGTTCGCGCCGCTTGAGTGACAACCACCGGCACGGGCACTTCCTGGCCCGAGGCATCTTTGAAACCCATCTTGATTTTGCCATCAATCGTTTCCAAACGCACCTGATCGGGCAAGTCGGCTAGGAACAAGACCACCACGCCGCCATCCGCGACCTTCGACAAATCCATGTACAATTTGGCGCTAATCGACAACAAACCGCCGACAAAATTAAGCTGACCACTAATCAAAATCTTGCCGTCCGTGCTAATGATCAATGTTACCTGGCCGTTGAAGACAAATTGCGACGTATAATTGGTGTAAATCTTCGCCGAGCCTTTGAGCAGCATCGGCGCGGTAAAGGCGGCGGTGAATCCGCTCAAATTCGGATTCGATTGAATGGCCTTCCATTGGTTGAAAACCTGTCCTTTTACACTCGAAAGCCAAGTGTCCGCCGTTACCGTAGTCGTGATCTGAAATGCGGGATCGCGCAGTTGAAGCGGTTCGTCGATGGATGGCAAGGTTTTGAAGAACTCCACTTCACCGGCAAAGTCGTTGATCGCAATCTGGGTGAAGACGGGGTCAAGCACGATGCCCGGAGGTGGCAGACTCGCGCTGACAAAAACACCCAGCGGCCCCAATTCGCTCAACGCGAACCGGATAGTGAACCCGCCCACACCGGCCATCTTAAAACCACCTTGGACACCCATGAAGAAAACGCGGTCAATGACCTGTGAATCCGGCGTTAACGCATCAGCTATTGCGTATGTATTGGGTTGTCCGGGCGTACCGGTCAATTTCAAGATGCCCCCAATCAATGCACCATTAATCTCTCCGCCAAATACTTTGCCGCTAATCGACACCCCAATTCCACCAATATCAATAATGGGGAATTTTCCTTGCAGCAAAAGTTGCGGACGAATGCGAATGCCATCTACCGCTCCACTGAATTGCAAGCCGGTAGCACCCGGAAGTCCGGTAATGCCCGCACTCAGGATGATGTCGAAGTCTTCCGGATTGGTGTTGATGTCGTTGTACCATTCCAATCCGATGCTGTTGATATGGATTGGCAGCCAGGAGGGCCATTTGAAGGCGCTGCCATCCGCGCCGCCGAGGGTCAGGACGACGGCGAAATTTTTGGCCGGATCAACCGCTCGAGTACTGGAGTTCCACCCTCCGGCTTTGAATTGACCATCATTAGTGATGTAAAAATTACGCGCTTCACCGCCGATGACATTTCCCGCCAGGTTGAGTTGCACTCCCGCCGAGCCGAACGAAGCCAAGGCGTCATTGTTGTATGCGGGATCACCAATATGTGTGGTGTCGATCACGAACTGAGTAGCCGTCAGCGTGATCGTCTTCGGATTTCCAGACCCAAAACCAATGTTCAAGGTGTCGCCTTTAAGAATAATCCCTTGCGGCAACCCGGTAGTCGGATCAAAGACTACGTCAAACCGGAGAGCCTCGTCATCGGCGTCGCTCGCGCTGTCAGTGACGCTCGCTACAAATGCGCTGCCGACTGTAAGTTTCGCGCCACCGGTGGCGACGTAGATCGTACCACCGAATTTGAAGTCAGTGGTTCCCGTGAAGTCCACCTTGAGCTGGGTCACGCCCACCCGGATGTCATCGAACTCCAGCGGCCCCAGTTTTATTTTATCTCCGGGCGTTGCGGACGTGGTGGTATTCTCGCCAGCGCTGGCACCTGGTGGTGTAATCCCACCATAGCGAATCTCGGCCTGGCCCAGGGTGAAACCATTCTTGCGAACCACCAATCCGGGCAATACTCCGCTGCCCGTGTCGTACGGCGAGATTTTGCCCTGAATGTTGAATTTCGGAACTTGAATGGTGGCGGTGTCGATTCGCACGAGTTCCTGATCCGCTGCGCCCTTGGGGTCATACTGAACGCGAATGCCTTCGGCCGCGATCTTCACCAGATCTTTCACCTCGACCAGCAATGAATTAATGCTGACCCCAAATTTGCCCGTGGCGGAAAGGGAGAAACTGCCGGGCAAACCAACGGCCAGATCGAAGGTGGCGAGCATCCCGGTCACTGCCGCCGTAACCCCGGCTGTGCTTTGTCCGCCTCCGAAGCTCAATGTGCCGGTGTCCACTCCAAGTGCCACAGTGACGATCAGCTTCCCACCCTCAAATCCGATGTCGGCGATGCCAATGGAAGGGTTGATCAGCCTCAGCGGCCCAACCGTAATCGTCGTGGTGCTGGATTTGGTCGGAGACTGGGCTGCGTTCAGTTTGATCTTCTCACTGAAGGCTAGATTCGTAACTGAACCGGCCGCAAATTTTCCGGCAACGAAATTGATGACGAGATCACCATCACCGAACATTGGAGTGGTGTTCGTCTTGTTCTTGTCCTGGAAGAAATATCGGTACGTTCCGTCTTTGATCTTGAGCGGCGATCCCGGCTTGAGTTGCGCGTCATACAAGGTAACAGCAGTACCGGTAATGGTGATTTCGTCCCCATTAATCGAAGTTTCAGAAATCGCATCGCCGGTCCGGCTGACAAAGGCAATATCAATATAGCCCAAATTATTCAAATCGGACGGATTGATGATCGAGCTGGATTGCAAGCTGCTTAACCGCGCCGTGGGTGGCGCAGTCATCGCGCCCGACGAATCAACTCCGGCACCTGCAATCACCGACGAACCACTGTTGTAAGCGACGAATCTTTGGACGAACGCCGCGCTTAGGTTATGTGCAGCAGTGTCCGTCGATGATTTGTCCTGCCAACTGCCCGCAGTAAACTCGACCGCGTATTCGGCGTCTTGGTCAAATGTTCCGGTAAAATAGTAACGGTAAGTCGTGCCGTAGAGCGCGGTTGTCGGTTGGGTGAAAACCAGACCGCTGACTGCGGAGCCATTGCGGGTGACTATGAATTCAGCGTCAGAATCAATAATACTCGCATTATCCAAGGTCACCGTCGAAACAGCATTGGTTCCCAGAGTGTTGACATTGACGTTATTGAAGGTCACGTCAATGTAACCGCGATTATTCAAGACCGTGCGATCCATAGCCAAACCGTTGAACGGTGAGGCGAGGTCGGCCGTCAGGGGGCGATTATTTGTAGTCGTATTCGGTAGAGTCAGAGTGGTGCCAAAGATGGTCACTCCCCCGATCCGGAAGTCTTGAAGTTTGAAGCCTTGAACCGAATCAATTCGGAAGCTGGCGCTGCCCGTCACTCCGAAGGCCGTTTCGGTGCCGGAGTAAATTTTCAAGCTGGCCGTTGGGATGTTGATGTCCACCGAGCCACCCGCCAGCGGCGTGACAATCACCGTGCCGGAAATCTCAAACACTCCGGGATAACCGATCTTCAGCGACCCGCTGAACACCGGTTGGCTGTCCGCAGTTGTAAACTCCACATTGACCGGGGTTCCACCGGTTGACACAGGCGTGAGAGGCACCACCGCACCCGTGCGGTTGAGCTTGATGCCGAACTTGACGCTGACGTTGCTCAGAACGGAAGTCAGGCCGTCCAGACCGACGAACGTCGGCGTTCCTTCGCCGACGAAGGCAAACTTCCCGGCAGCATTGGTCTGCATCACCAACCCGAAGGCGATGTCGCTGATCAGCAGTCCAATGGCTTTGGGGTTGCTGCTGCCGTCCGAAAGCTTCAGCGGCCCTTTGCCGATGAACGCCGAGATGCCCGTTCCGCCCACCAAGAATTGAGTTCCACTCCGCGTGAAGGCGAAGTTGCCGCGAAGCTCCGCCACGTCCGCGACATTCAACGCCACGTTGGTGGCCACAAATTGCATGAACGGCGTGCCGCCTGAACTAATTTCATTGGCACCGAACGCAACGGTCACTGGGTTGCCATTCACGGTGAATGTCTCACTGATGGGGACGGCAGCCGTCCTTTCGTTCACGCGGAAAGTCATGGTCGCCTCGAACGAAAGACCGGTTACGCCGACCAGTTTGACCAGCCCGGTGATATAGCCCACTTTGGCCCCGCCGTTGCGGATGAGCACCGCGCTACCGTCGTTCATTTCCAAGCCAACCCGCGTGCCGCTGGTGTTGTCGCCCACGAAAATGTGGACGTGGTTGCCAACAATGACCTGGCCACCGCCCGGCACTGTTGAATTGGTGATGCTGAAGTCGCCTTGGATTTCCACGCCGGGGAAGCTGATGCTCAGATCGGATATGACGATGCGCGTGTAATTGCCGGCATCCAGTGTCACCGTACCGAACGCGCCCGTCGCATTGATGGCCTGGCCGGTTTTGTTGATTTCCAGTTTGACCGTGGCGTTGGCGGAGAAAACTCCAAAGGCCGCATTGGTAGTGAACGACAGCGTACCTGCCATGCCCGCATTGGTGATGACCAACAAGCCGCGCGCGTTCGTGATGTTGATCGGGCTGGTGCCGGTGCCTTCGCCGCTGAAATTGTTGATGGAAACATTCGCCGCCGAAACGATGACGGTCTTGACCCCGGTGTTGCTGGTGAACTGTTCAAACGTGAAATCACCGGTGAGCGTCAGACCCGCAGCGACGGTCAAGTTCAGCCCGGTCGCCGATACACGAATGAGTGGTCCGGCCCCGACGTTCAACGTGCGCGTGGTGCTGCCGATCGTGAAGGTCTCGTTGATCGCTTGTGGAAGTTTGTTATACGTGACCGTGAAGGACGGACTGCTGATGGCCAAGCCAGGCACGTTCGTCAAGGCCACGCTTCCGGTGAACGTACCCGCGCTGCCCGAATTCAAAATCAAAAATGCGCCCGAACCACCGGTGACATTCACGTAGTTCGTGGTGCCATTGCCCAACGAGAGGGAAACATTGTCCATCCCCACTTTTACCACGCTCAACCCGCTGGCCGTTGTACCCTTCGAGAAGGAGAAGTTGCCGTTGATGTGAACGAGGCTGGCAATGTCCACCGACACACCAAGCGCGGTGAATGCAATGAGAGGTGCGACCTTGGTGCCCACCCCCATCGTGAGATCCGCGCTAACGGTGCCCACGGTGAGCGTGCGCGGCGTGGCACTGAAGTCGATCCCCGTCGTGTTGTATTGCGCGACGATGCTGGTCGCCGTGGCATTGGCAAAACCGCCGCCACTCATCGAGAATGTGCCCGTCACCTGCACCGCGAAAGTGAAGTTCTTTTTAATCAGCAACGCCAGTGTTCCGTCGGTGAATCCGACTTTGAAATCGCCCAAGGTGATCTCTGCATAGACACCAGTGGCCACCACGATGATTTCATCTCCAATCTTTTTGAACTTGAACGTGCCACCGAAAGTTAGGAAGTCACCGATCTCGAAGTTAAGTAATCCCTCGATCGAGAAGAATCCGATCAGGCTGGGCACATTAAAATCAAAGTTCAAATTGAAGTTCGGCAGCGCGAGCGAGGGCAGACTGATTGATCCTAAATTAAAATTCGGGATACTGAAGTTCGGCAGACTTAGATCAGGAACGTTGATCGTCGGCAGACCGATGTCCGGCAGGCCGAGGCTGGGCAAACTCAGCGTCGGCAGGTTGAAACCGGGCAAGTGAATGTCCGGCAGAGAGGGCACGCTGACATCAATGTACGGGAACGCGCCGAGGTTCAAATTGAGGTTTGGCAAACTAAGCGAGATGCCAATGTTCAAGGTGTTAAACGAAAGCGGCAGGTTCAGTGGGACGAATTTGAGATTGCCGATCAACGGCGTGATACCATCGGCCTCCGTCAACGCCACACCACCGATCTTGGCCATTCCAACCGCACCGCCACCCGTCACGATGAACGCGCCCGATATGCCGGTGAACTTGACCATCACTCCACCCGGGACATTGCCAACCTTCAAGGATGTGGTCGCATTCACCACCGTGATAAGCATGACGTCGGTGGATACGCTGGCGATGGTGGCCGTCACTTTGGTCAGGCCAAAGTTTCCGGAGATCGTGAAGCTCACCGGCCCGGCGGTGATGGTCAAATCAATGTCCGCCTGGATGGCGAAGAAGTTTTGGTGAATCGGCGAACTGTAATCGAAGTAGAAATTTCCGATCGTGGCTTTGACCGCCGCACCGGTGGTATTGAAGCCGATGACTATTTTGCGAATGGCCGCGACTTCCAAACCGGGCAACGTCGAGTTATCAGCCCGCGTCAGCGTGAAGCCGCCGACCTTGATGACGCCCGCCACGCCAGCACTCTTGATCAGCAAGGCACCGTTGATGTTGGTGAGCGTTGCCTTCACACCCGTTGCTCCGGTGCCAATCGTCAGACTGGTATTCGCGTCCTTGATCGAAACAGTGATGACGGTGGAAGAAATTCCGTTCACCAACGTGGTGGACTTTTGAATGCCAAACGTGCCGTCCAAGGTGATCGCGCCAACGCTGGTCGTCAGCCCGAACTGCAAGGTACCGCTGACCGCGAAGAACTGCTTCTGGTCCGCAGCAGTAAACGCCAATGTCTCGCCACCCACCGTCGCGTTCACGTTCTCGCCCGTGGTGTTCAATTCCAACTTCACGCTCGTCGGAGTCACCGTCAGCCCAGTCACTCCGGTCACGGTAATTGCAGCAATGTTAAGCCGTCCCGCCACGCCCTTCGAGTTAATCATGAACCCGCCGACAATGCCGCTGACGTGAACCGTCACCCCGCTCACCACCAAATCCACCACGCCACCGCTCACGGTCACTTGGACCACTTGCGATGACGCGCCGTTAACAATCAATGTTGAGCGCTGGAATCCAAGCGTGCCTGTCAACGAGGCACTAACCGAATCCGTGGCGATGGCCAGAGTGACCGTGCCACGGACGGCTAGGAAATTAAGTTTGTCGGCAGCGGAGAAATCAAAAGTTGTTGAACTGATCGTGGCAGCTTGCGCCACGCCGGTTGTATTGAGATCAAGTGCGATGCTTGAACCCGTGGCGGTAATGCCGGTTAATCCGGTGATCGCCACAGTGCCTACCGTCAGCGATCCGGCCACGCCTTTGTCATTTAGCAGGAAGCCACCGCTGATGCCCGAAGCCGCGACACTCACGCCACCCACCGTCAGACTGGTGCTGCCGCCGGTCACGGAAACTTGGATGACCTGCGTTGACACCGAGTTCACGGTGATTGTCTGTTTCTCAAATTTGAAGGTGCCCGCCAAAGTCGCGCTGACGCTGCTGGTGCTCAATCCCAGCGCAACCGTGCCGGACAGCGCGAGGAAGTCGTGCTTGGTGGAACCGAGGAACTCAAACGTCGTGCTGCCCATCGTCGTTGAAGGAACATCCGCTCCGGTTGTGTTCAACTGGAGTGTGACATTGGTGATGCTCAAACTTAACCCCGAAATGAGGCTGGTGCCGTTCGCCTTCGTCAGACTGACCTGACCAACATTCAACTCGCCAGCAATTCCGGTAGCCTGCAGGAGAAGCGCGCCATTGATCTGATTAAACGCAAGCTTCACGCCATTCGGAGCAGTGCCAACTGTTAGACTGGTGTTAACATTGGTGATAGCGACTTTGATGGCCGGGCTGGCATTGATCGTGGCTTTTTCAAAGGAGAAAGTTCCATTCAAAGTGGCATCGACCCCCGTCGTTGCCAGCACAAGGTCACCGGCACCTTGAATGGCAAAGAAGTCGAAACGGTCAGCCGTATTATAGTCAAAGGAAGTGCCTGCAACATTCGCCGCGATCGCCGCTCCGGTTGTGTTGAACTCGACGATGATGTTCGTGAGCGTTGGCGTGATATTGCTCACGCCCGTCAAGGCGAGACTGCCCACCGTGAGCTTGCCGGCGATGCCTTCCTTTTTGCTGATCAACACGCCGCTGACATTCGTGGCGTTAACAGAAACTCCGCCGGCCGCCACGCTCACACTGCCGCCACTGAGTGAAGCTTCAATGGTAGTGAAATTCCCGGGAGCGCCCACATTGGGCAGTGAAACCATCTGGAATCCAAGCGTACCGCTGAGTGTCACGGACACCGATCCCGTGCTCACCGTCAGGGACATGGTACCCGTGACCGACAGGAAATTGTTCTGGTTCGCACCGGAGAAGTTAAACCCGGATCCGACGGTTGAACTCACCGCCCCGCCGGTGGTGTTGAACTCAAGGCCCACCGAAGTGACTCCCAACGTCACTCCGGTAATGCCCGCGATGGTGAAGCTCGTCACACCGAGTTTGCCCGCCACGCCTTTGTCATTGATCAGGAACGAGCCGCTAATCCCGGTCGCCTTGGCCTCGACACCACTGGCTGCACTCTGGCCGATCACCATGCTGACCTGGGCGTTGGTGACCCCAACTTGAATGATTTGAGCAGTCAAGCCATTCACGGTTTTTGTCTGAAGATCAAAGGCGAACTGCCCCTTCAACTGAACCGCCACCCCACCAATGGTCAGGTTAATGCCGCTGAGGTCTTTTGAAGTCGCTGTTATGGTCCCGGTCGGCGTGCCGGAGAAAGTAATCGCATTGGTGTTGGCTATCGCGTGCGCCGCCGTGTCATGCAAGGAGAAAGTGTTGGTCGTCAAACTCCTAACAAAATATGTCGCACCCTCAGTTAGCGGTGTGGTTAACACGCCGTTGGCTGTGACTGTAAAGCCTACCGAATCGCCCGTCGTAAACCCATGGTTCGTCGCAGTTACCGTGGTGCCGCTGAAGGACGAAACCGTGCTCGTGATCGGCAACGGTGCCGTCGCATTGATTGACCTGCTGTTGGCAGCAACGGTGAAGGTCTTGCCGCCGACAGTGGCCGTAATGGACTGGTTGGTGGTATTAAACAACAACTCGATATTTTGGAAGCTGACGTTCACCGCCGACAATCCGTCCAGAGTGAGGGATCCCACGGTGAGTTTTCCGACCGCCCCGCTCGAGCTCGTCAGCAAGGTGCCATTAATTCCTCCGGCATGGAGCACTGTCCCGCCCACCTTGATCTCAATGCTGCCGTCGGCAATCGTAGTCTCGTTGAATGTAATTCCACTGAGTGTTTGAGTTGCCGTCGTGAACGTCAAAGTGCCCTCTAACACGAGCGCACTCCCTCCAATGTTCAACTTCAATCCTCCTATGCTCACGCTGTCGCCGTTGGCGTCCACTGTCACACTCAGATTGACCGCTCCCACTTGAATACTTTCACCCTTCGCAGCGGCCCCAGCCCGGTTGGACACCACCGTCACCGAACCACTCGCACCGGCTGAACCAGCACTTATGTTTGCCGTCATCGAACCTTCAAATGCGTATTTTCCGTCACTGTAGGCTACGAGGATGAATTGACCATTGCTCAAGGCCAGTCCACCCGCAGTTCCGGTAATATTGATCGCATTAGCACCGGTACCCGCATCGGTCGAGTTCGCATGCAAAGAGAACGTGTCCGCAGTCAGTTTATGTACAAAATAGCTCGTGCCCTCGACCAGCGGTGCAGGCAATGACCCGCCAGGGCCGACGTTGAAACTGATCGAATCACCCGTGTTAAACCCGTGGGCCGTCGCGGTCAGGGTAGTTCCGCTGAAACTGGAGATGGTTTTGTTCAGTGCCTTAATGGCACCGAGCATGGAGCCGGTGACACCCGTGGCACCGATAACCAGTTTGCTCGTGCCGGTCGCGTTCGGATCGTAACGCACCGCCACGCCAGTCGCGCTCAACGTGGCAAAGTTCAAAACAGTTGCACTCACGGAATCGAACTGCAATTCAAACGCCTTGGTCGCCAGATTATATCCGCCAGTGAGTGCAAACAGATCCGGATCTGCTGAATCTGAAACTGTTATGGTCAATGCCGAGCCGGCGTTCACGGACGCGGCGGTGGAGGTCAACGTCAGTTGGCCGGTTAGCGTGCCGCCAACCGTGTAGTCCACGTTGGTCAGGGTAAGCGTCGGTGCGGTGATCGTAAGCAAAGTGCCGCCCAAGGTAAGGTTGCTCAAGGTGGCGTTGGCCGATCCCAGCGAGAAGCCGTTCTTGCGAATATTCAGATTGTTGACGATGACGCTGGCATTGCTCAACGGAATGACCGTCACGCTGGCCGAGGCGACGGAAATCAACAACTGATCTGCCGCGCCGCCAGGGCTGTAATTGACCGTCAGACCAGTCAAAGTGGCAGTAATAAAGCCCGTAACAGTGAGGCTGGCCTGGTCGATCGCGAGAACAAACGCCTTCGTAGTGAGATCGTAGGTTCCCGTCACGGCCTTGTTGTCGGCATCGGGTCCATCCGTCAGGCTGGCGCTGACCAGCGTACCCACTCCTAGTGATCCACCCGTCGCGCCAATCGTTACCGTCCCGGTAAGAGTATGTGCCGCGTGGGTGTAGGCAACGTTGTTTAGATCAACCGTAATTCCGGTCAAACTCAGGAATCCGCCGATGCTGACGTTGGCCACGCTCACATTTGCGTTGGCAAAGCTGAAGCCGGTCTTGTTTATGGCCAAGCCCGTCACCGAAACACTCACGCCATCGACCACTAGCACGTTGAGTTGAGCGGTGGCAATGGTGGCAATGGTGTTGCCGGAACTGGGGTTGGGATCAAACACCACATTCGTGGCGACCAGTTGAAGCCCATCGGCGATGTTGACGAACAAATTGCCGATGGTCAGCGTGAACTTGCCGGTCGAAGTGATGCCGGAACCAAAGGCGAAGGTCGCCACCAGATTTTCGGCGTTGGTGGTGATGATGTTGCTGCCGGGGAACAGTGTCAGGTTTGACGCCATCAATCGAATGGTGCCGCTGACCTTGTTGGTGGCATTGCGGTCGAGGACGAAATTGCTCACTTGAAGGCTGGCTCCGGTGAAGATCAGGAAATCACCAACTTTAACGGGGCCGCTGGGTGTGAGGGTCAAGTTTCCCAAGGTAAAGCCACTTCGCTTTAGCTGGAAATTTGAAATGGTACCCGTCAAGCCGACGATCAGATTACTTTCCACCGTCACGTTGCTGACACTGGCCATGACTTCCTGCCCAGGCCGCAGCGTGATGGCCCCAAACTTGATCACCAGCGCATCCCCAATCGGCAGGTCGAATGCCGGAATGTTGAGATTCAGAATGGCCGGACTGTTGAATGTGTAACTCCCCGTGATGTCGCCAACATGCTTGTTGATAAATGTGATGCTAGGGAAAAGCACAGCGTCCGTCGCCGTTACGGTGATCGTGCCGCTGACGGTTGTCGTCGCACCGTAGTTCAGAGCAAAGCTCGTGACGCTTACCGTGATCGTGTTAAAACCCAAAATATTCCCGACCACGTCCCCAATCGCCCCCAACCCCGCCGACGTGTTCGTCAGACTCGCGTTACCCACACTGAACCCGGTCCGCTTCAACTGGAGGCTCGTGAGGCTCGCTGTCCCCAGCCCGCTGAACTGCGGACTGCTCATCGTCGCCGACGCTATGGTCGCAATCACGTCCGCCGACCTCGGCGTCACTTCCACCCCCGTCGCCGACAGCTTCAACGCCTCGCCCAATCCGAACTCCAGTGTCCCAATGGTGAACTTCAACTCGCCGGTCGAAGTCAGTTCATTGCCAAAGTCATAGCTGGCCGTCACCCCTGTCGCAGTTGTCGTCAGGAACGAACCGTTCGGGAACAAGGCCACGCCGCCAAAACTCAACGCCACCGTCCCGTTCACCTTGTTTGTCGATGCGGCACGGTCCAGTATAAAACTCGTCACACTCAGGCTGACCGGACCCGTCAGCTTTAGGAAGTTGCCGATGGTTCGGTCTGCCGTCGCGCTAATCGTCAGGCTCGTGATACTGAACCCGCTCCGTTTTAGTTCGAAGTTGGCAAGCGTTCCCGTCAAGCCGCCGATCAGAGTGCTTTCCACCGTCACGTTGCTGATGCTGGCCATGACTTCCTGTCCCGGCCGCAGCGCGATGGCCCCAAACTTGATCACCAGCGCATCCCCGATCGGCAGGTTGAATGCCGGAATGTTGAGATTCAGAACGGCCGGACTGTTGAATGTGTAGCTCCCCGTGATGTCGCCCAAACTCACGTTCAGGAAGCCGACCCCAGGAAAGAGCACCGCTTTGGTAGCCGTCACTTCGATACTGCCGCCAATGCTTGGCGTAGCCCCATAAAACAGTGAAAAATCATTCAACGCGACCGTGATCGTATCGAAACCTAAAATTTTGCCTGCCACGTCGCCAATCGCCCCCAACCCCGCCGACGTGTTCGTCAGACTCGCGTTACCCACACTGAACCCGGTCCGCTTCAACTGGAGGTTGGTGACGCTCGCCGTCCCCAACCCGCTGAACTGCGGACTGCTCATCGTCGCCGACGCTATGGTCGCAATCACGTTCGTCGATCCTGGCGTTACCTCCACGGCGCTCGCTTCGAGCTTCAGAGCCTCGCCCATGGTTAAGGACAATGTCCCGATAGTGAACTTCAGCGCCCCGGTCGGCGCAAGCCCCGAGAAGTCAAACGCGGCGGTCAAGGTTTGGGCATCAGCGGTGATAAACGACCCGTTAGGGAACAGTGATAGTCCCGAAGCTGTGGCTGTAACCGTTCCGGTCACTGGTGTGGACACCCCGAAGGTAACATCCAGATTGTCCACCGCAATTGCCAGACCGGTCAGCGCGAAGAAAACCGGGTTGCCAATGGTGGCACTCCCACTGAGAAGGGTTAGGGTGACGTTGGCAACGTGGAAGCCGTCCTTACGAATCACCAAACTGCTGAGTGCGGCGGACGGCAAACCGGCAAAGAGCGGCGAGCTAACCGACCCGGTTGTCACTGTTGCGAGGACTTGGCTGGTGGAGGCATTCGTCGGGTCGTAAGTGACGGCGACATTTGAAGCCGTTACTTTGATCGCCTCACCGACCGTCAAGGTGGTTTGATCCAGAGTCAGCGTGTAGGCTTTGGTCGCGACGTCCACGCTGCCGGTGACGGCGTCGGTTCCGGCGTCAGAACCATCGGCCACGACCACCGAGAAATTCTTCCCTGGGAAGATCACCGCTCCCGTCGCGGCAACCGTGACGGTGCCGGTGAAACTGCTGGTGCCGGAGTTGTAGGTAATCCCTTGGAACGTCAAAGACAGACCGGACAATTCCATGAACCCATCCAGCGTGAGTGACAAGCCGGCAAAGGTTTGATCTCCCACCAACGTCGCCGCCTGATATTCACCCAACTTGTTATCAATGAACGTCTGAAGACTCGTGGTCGGAGAGGACGTTGCCAGCGTCCTTGCTGGGGAAGGATTGGCCGAAGAAGAAGAAGAAAGCGGCGCGACCGGCAACTGAAATCGCGGCTGAACAGGAACCAAAACTGACGCAACATTTTCAGAATTAGGCGGACCATTCGCACTGCGGAGTGTTTCCACCAGAGAATTAGCAAGTGATTGGACACGGTCAGTTTCAGGAATCGGTGTTTGAACACCCACTAAATCTTGCCTGTCCACCCGATTCAAAACTGCGGATTCATCGCTTACGACGGTCGAAGAAGCCGCTGTCAAATCGTCGGAAGCGGTTTTCGTCGTTGCCGAACTATCCACGTCCCCAAGTGCCGCCACAACCACCGAGCTGTCATTCAAATTATCCAACGAATTAGCCTGAGAACCGTCTTGATTTTCTGCGGGAAGACTGACCAATTCCTGACCGGAAACGCCGTCGAAAAGACTCTCGGAATTGTCGGGAGTTTCGTAGGAAACAGACTGCTCCAGGGAACCGTTTTGCAGGAGTTGTTCTTCGTGGATCGGCTGGTTATGGTGAGCGGAAGAAGCAAGCGCCAATCCGACAACAGATGCAAGCGGGTCAGCCGAGAGCAGAATCCTCTGCTCCAGCGCCTCAATCTCGAAACCAACAATTGGCTGATGGCCCTTCAAAATTCGATTTCCGTACAACTTTTATCCCGATACGACCCAGTGGTGGCAAGCGCCATGCGGCGATTACATAAAATATTAACAAATGAACATCAAGAAAATACTTCGAAATATTTAAACACTCTTTCCCAAAGAACACTCGCGCGTATCACCGCAAGCCGGCGAATGAAAGCGCTTCGTCCAGCCAGGTGTCCTGCCGCAGCACACTTACTCGCTGTTTAAAGGCCCGCCTTTGGGCGGCGCGCTGTGATTGTTTCCAGGCCGAACGCGCCAGAATATCCGCGCCCGGAGCGTCGGCCTGGAGGGCGGCGCGCACGGCTTTTCGGTGGGGAGCCGCCAGGTTTCGGAGCAGTAACTCATCCTCTACGCTGACGAAGGCTTGCGCGCTTCCGTGGTCGCCTTGGCGGCCGGCCCGTCCGAATAACTGCCGATCCACGCGCTCGGATTCGTGGCGCTCGGTGGCAATCACATGGAGGCCGCCCAGATCGGCCACCCCCTGACCCAAACGGATGTCCGTGCCACGGCCCGCCATATTTGTCGCGATGGTAACCTCACCCCGCTCGCCAGCACGGGCGATGATCCCCGCCTCCTCGGCAAATCGCTTGGCGTTCAATACCCGGTGTTCCAAGCCGGCGGCATAGAG
>JBKJSC010000034.1:0-6512 GCA_046593035.1 Limisphaerales bacterium
GTTCGGCGTGAGGGCGCGGAAAACGGGAAGCTGGCCGGATTGGACGAGGGCGAGGTAGGGATCGAAGTCAGCGTGGTTCTGGTAATGGACGCCGTTGATGTGGCCGAACGACGCGACGCCGAGGGACAGCAAATCGGCGCCGGCCCAGAGGCGGTCGCGGTAAATGAATTTCGTTTTGCTCTTATCTTTGACGGCGGTGTAGGCGCTCGAAACGGTGAAGCCGGCTTTTTCGAATTCGGCGAAGGCGTAATCGACCCAATGGCGTTTCACGTCCCAATCCGCCACGGGGGCGACGAGTTTGCCCTGGGCTTTCATGTCGCGATAGATGCCCGTGTTGAACGGGATTTCCATCTGATAAATGGTCACGGAGTCCGGCGCCATTTCGATGGTGCGGCGGACGTTCTCGCGCCAGTTGGCTTCGGTCTCCTCGACCATGCCGGCGATGAGGTCAATGTTGATTTGCGGAAAGCCGATTTCACGGGCAAAGGCGTAGGCGCGGGCGATTTCCTTGCTGTGATGCGCGCGGCCGTTGATTTCGAGAATGTGGTCATCAAAATTCTCCACGCCCAGGCTCAGGCGCGTGACGCCGAGGTCACGGATCGCGCGCAGCTTGTGGTCGGTGAGCGTGCCCGGCTCGCACTCGAACGTGACTTCCTCGACCTCGTCCCACGGCAGCAGCGCCTTCATGCCGTCGGTGAGATGCTTGAGTTGGTCCACGCTGAGATAGCTGGGGGTGCCGCCGCCGAAATAGACGAAGTTCGGTTTGCGTCCGCCGACGAACGGCTGGCGCGCGTAGATGGCCAACTCCTTCAACGCGGCCTCAATGTATCCCTTGATGGCCGCCGAATCCTTGTCCGTGTAAACCTTGAAATAGCAGAAGTGGCAGCGTTTCCGGCAAAACGGAATGTGCAGGTAGATGCCGAGCGGCGTGCCCGGCTTGGGCGGACGCTGCATCGCCGCCTGCACCTCGCCGACGTGCTCCGGTTTCCAAAACGAAAACGGCGGATAATTCGAGACGAAGTAATTGCCGACAGTGGTCTCTTTTTGGAGCGGCGGGGCGGGGGCCTTTGTATTATCGAGGGGTAAGGTGGTGGTGCTCATAACAAATTTAGTAAAACATCGTTGTTGAAATCCGCGACTGTTTGCGGCCCACGCAACCCGGAGGGTTGCCAGCCATTAGCCGGGGGTGGAGGCGCAGCCGACACCCCCGGAACACGGCCAACCCACAACCGCATCGCGAAGCGATGCCAGATTCTGAGGTTGGTGAATTTTTCGATTCCAATTTTCACAACAAGAATATCGGGTTGTATTTCACGTCGTGCTTTCCAAGAAGTTCTTTCAATTCCGCCACGAAATCCCGTTTCGCGTGATGCTGTTCTTGCTTCTGGATGTAGTGCCTTACCTTTTCGCGCATGGACGCGCTCACGGTGAACGCCGCGTAGCCATCCTGCCATGTGAACAGCCGCTCACCATTTTCTTGCGCCCACGCCGTAGACGCCTTTTTCAGTTCGCGCATGAAATCGGCCAGGCAATGCGTGGCCTTTAAACCAACGAGCAAGTGGACATGGTCCGCCACTCCGCCCATTTCCTGACTGAATCCGCCGAGGCCATTCACGGTTCCGCCAAGGTAATCGTGCAACCGCGCGCGCCACACCGGCGTGATGAGCGGTCGTCGCTCCTTCGTAGAGAACACGATGTGATAGTGCAGGCTGAGGAACGTGGAGGCCATGTCAGTTGGTTATTGGGTCGTGAAGAGTGGGATGGGTATTCGCCCCGGTTGGCACGCAACCGCAACCCGGAGGGTTGCCAGCCATTAGCCGGGGGTTGAGGCACAGCCGACACCCCCGGGATGTTGAGAGTAAGCGGTGGCATCGCGAAGTGATGACAGATCTCGTGAGGCGACGGGGATGATCTGGCACCCCGCTGGGGTGCAATCCGTTTTCGGCGATTGACCGGGGGTCTACGCTGTGCTGCGACCCCCGGCTAATGGCTGGCAACGCTCCGCGTTGGCCCGGCAAGGCGAGCATTTCGCAGACGTGTTCCGGCTTCCAAAATGAGAACGGCGGATGATTCGAGACGAAATAATTGCCGACGGTGGTCTCCTTTTGGAGCGGCGGGGCGGCAGTGTTCGGCGTGGGGGAAATGGTGATGGTGCTCATAACGGTTTCTGCAAATGAAATCTTGCTCATCCTCCTTGCTCTCGGAAGTGTCGGTAATCTTTCTCTAGACAATCGCCTTCAAAGTCCGCCGCGTCACTCAACATGCGTTCTTCAGCGAAGTGATCGAAGGAATCAAACAGTTCCGTATTCGGATAGTCTCTGCTGATTTCTGGTCCGCCTTTTCTAGTCAAGTGAACTACCGCATACTTTATGGGCGGTTCACCGACCGCATACAACACGTCGTCGCCGCATCCTCGAGCTATAGCACAAGCCGGCAAGCCAAACAGTGGGTGTCCATTTATCGCCTCTCGCTTGAGTTCAGCTTCACTGTATTCCTTCAACTGGTTTTCGGTAACCCCTATTCTCTGCCAAGGTGGAAGAAACTCCAATGCGCTTACAACGCTTCGCCATGAACAATCTTCTGGCAGTTCTGCAATTTTTTTCATGGCGAGTTGCTTTGCGTTTGTCATGCACATTTCGCAGTTATTTCTTCACCCCAAAACAATACACGCTCCCATCCTCGCTGCCCACGACGATGCGGCCGTCGGCCACGGCGGGGGAGCTGGTGATGCCTTGGCCGATTTCGTAGTTCCACAGTTCCTTGCCGTCCGCAAGCGACACGATGTAGAGCCGACCGTCTTCCGAGCCGACCACGACCTTGCCGTCGCACACGACGGGCGAGCTGTCCACCTTGCCGCGCGTGGCGAAGGTCCAGATGACCTCGCCGTTGTCACGTCGCACGCAATGCAGCCGCTTGTCGCGCCCGCCGAAGACGACACGATCCTTCGTCACCGCCGGCGAGGAGAAGAACGGAAACGCGCGTTCCTTGTAGGTCCAGATGTTCGTGCCCTTTGCCAGATCAATGCACTGGTAGGCGTTTTCGTAATGGCCAAAGTACGCGCGGTTGTCCACGAGCGCCGCCGAGCCGGCGACGTAGGCACCGGCATCGATTTCCTTGACCTGTTTGCCATCAACGAGCGAGATGACGTGCAGCAGCGCGTCGCAGCCGCCAAAGACCGTCACGCCGTTGTCCACGGCCGGCGAGCCGTTGATGTAATTACCGCTTTCATAAACCCAGTTGCTTTTGCCCGTGGTGGCGTCCACGCAGTGCAGTTTGAAATCGTAACTCCCGACCAGCACCCAGTTCGTTTTGCCATCCGGCGATTTCACCCAGTTGGGGGCGCCGAGGATTTTGTCGTCGGTCTTGTATTTCCAGACTTCCTTGCCGTCGGCAGCGTTCACCGCGTAGAGTAAACCGTCCACGGAACCGACGAACACTTTTCCATCGAGCACGAGCGGCGAGGATTCAATCGGCCCGCCGGTCTTGAATTCCCAGGTTTTTTTTCCATCAGCGAGGTTGAGCGCATACAGGTTGCCGTCATCGGAACCGATGAACACGCGGCCGTCCACGATGGCCGCAGAGGATTTTATGGACTCCTTGGTCTTGAAGCTCCACAGCAGGCTGAGTTTATCGGGAAGTTTGCCTTCAGCGAGGCCGGCCAACCCCTGGCCGCCTCGAAACATGGGCCAGTTCGCGGCGGATTTCGGCGCGGCAGGATCGGCGGCGGTGGCATGAAACGCGAGCGGGAGGAGTCCAACGACCAGGGCGGCGCACGTTGCCGAAGTAACCACCGCCATCGAGTTGGCCAGACGTGTCAGTTTCATGTTCGAGTGTATTTAAGCCGCTGTTCAGCCGCGCTCCGACTCACCGGTTCGCAGCGGTGCCAGTATCGAACACCGCAGACGATTTGGCAACGGGATAATACTTACACGTAATAAGTGGATCGTGAATGGAATGCGCGAACTCGCGCGGCTCAAGCGAGCGCCTGCTGGATGACTTCGCCGCGCACGCCGGTCAGGCGCTGGTCAAAGCCCTGGTAGAAATACGTCAGCCGTTCGTGATCGAGTCCCATAAGCCGGAGAATCGTCGCGTGCAGGTCGGAAACGTGGTGGCGGTCCTCCACGGCTTCGAAGCCCAACTCGTCGGTGGCCCCGATCCATTGGCCGCCCTTGACGCCGGCACCCGCGAGCCACATGGAGAAGCCGAGCCAGTTGTGGTCTCGGCCCGGTTTGCCAACGCCTTCGCTCGTGGACGTGCGACCGAACTCGCCGCCCCAGATGATGAGCGTTTCGTCGAGCAGACCGCTGCGTTGCAGATCGGTCAGCAGCGCGGCGATGGGTTTGTCGGTTTCGCCCGCGTGCAATTTATGGTTGGTGATGCAGTCGTTGTGACCGTCCCAAGTTTCCTCGCCGTGGCCGCCGCCGGAATATATTTGCACGAAGCGCACGCCCTTCTCGATCAAACGGCGGGCCACAAGACATTTCGCGCCGAAGTCGCTGGTGAGTTTTTCATCCAGTCCATATAGCTCGCGCGTGGCGGCCGATTCTGCTTTGACATCGACGACCTCGGCGGCGCTGGTCTGCATTTTGTAAGCGAGCTCGTAGGAGAGGATGCGCGCGATGAGTTCCGAATCGTTCGGGTGCGATTTGACGTGTTCCTGGTTCAGTTGTTGCAGGAGGTCGAGCGATTGCCGCTGGGTGCGCGGGCTGATGCCGGCCGGCGTGGCGAGGTCAAGCAACGGCGAGCCTTTGCTGCGAAACAGCGTGCCCTGGTAAGCGGCAGGCATATAGCCGGACGTCCAGTTGGGCGCACCGCTGATCGGCCCGCCGCGCGGATCGGTCATGACCACGAAACTGGGCAGGCTTTCATTCAACGTTCCCAGTCCGTAACTCAGCCACGCGCCGAGGGCCGGTTTGCCAATGAGCACGTTGCCGGTGTTCATTTGCAGGCAACCGGAGGCATGCGCGGCGGTGTCGGTGTACAGCGAGCGCAGCACGCAAAGACGGTCGGCATGTTTGGCGGTGTGCGGAAAGAGGCTGCTGATTTCCAGGCCGCTTTGGCCGTGTTTTTTGAACTCGAACGGCGACTGCATCAAATAACCGATGGGCCGGCCGTTGGACCCCACCTTGACTTTGCCGTTGTAAGGCTGGCCGTGGTATTTGGCGAGCGCGGGTTTGGGATCGAAGGTGTCCACCTGGCTCGGCGCGCCGTTCATGAACAGGAAAATGCAGTGCTTGGCCTTGGTGGCGAAGTGCGGCGGCTTGGGTGCGAGCAACAATTGCGGATTCTTTTTCGCGGCTTCGGCGGCATGGGCGTTCCCGGCAAAAAACCCATCCCGCGAAAGCACATCAAGGAGGCCGAGACCGGCAAAACCTCCGCCGACCTGCCACAGAAATTCGCGGCGCGTGCGCCCGCAAGGCGTCACGTTCGGACGAAAGCGTTGGCTGGTTTCATCAGGGTTCATGGTTCGTCAAGAGTTCCGACTCAATCGGTGTAAACGAATTCATTCAAATTCAAAATCACCCGACACATCTGGATCAACGCGGCGCGCGTGACGGCTTCCTCGGCAATGGGTTTTCCGGTCTGGAAAGATTCACCCAACAAGTTTTTGCTCTCCTGCGCCATGAAGGTCCGCAGGTTTTTTATTTCGGCCGCCGTCGGTGTCCGGCACAAAGCCAGGAGGTAGGCGCGCTCAATTTGTTTGGCAGGATCCGTCCCGGCTTCCTTCACCAGCCGCGCCGCCAAGTGCGCGGCCTGGCCATTGACGAATCCACCATTGTACAGTGTGAGTGCCTGCGGGGCGATGCTGGTGATGCTCCGTTTGTCCGCGCTCTGCGTGCTGTCGCACAGATCGAGCACCTCAAGGATCGGCACCACCAACGACCGCTTGACGAAGGCATAGATCGTGCGCCGCGATGCTTCCGTCTCGTCCGACGATTTCCAAACGCTGTTCGGATCGCTGTGGCCGTCCATCGCTTCCTTGGCGATAAGGGGATACATGCTTGGCCCGCGCATTTTGGGATTCAATTGCCCGCTCACCGCGAGCATCGAGTCACGGATCGCCTCCACTTCGAGGCGCCGCGAAGGAAAGCGCCAGCGCAGTTTGTTCTCCGGATCCACGCGGCCGTATTCGTCGTTCCACCGGTTGCTCATGCGGTAGGTGTTGCTGGATAAAATCAGGCGGTGCAGCTTTTTCAACGACCATTCGCCTTCGTGCGTGAACCAGTGGGCGAGCCAGTCGAGCAACTCCGGATGCGTCGGCGCAGCGCCCATCAGGCCGAAGTCGCTGGGCGTCGTTACCAATCCCTCACCGAAGTGATGCTGCCACACGCGGTTGACGATGACGCGTGCGGTGAGGGGGTTTTGAGGGCTGGCGATCCACTGGGCGAGTGAGAGCCGGCGCTGGCTGGTGTAGGTTCCGCGCGGCAGGAATGGCGGCTGGCTGGGCGTCAGCGCCACGGGCACGGCGGGCGACATTTCCGGGCCGGGACTCGCCGCGCGGCCGCGCTGCA
>JBKJSC010000090.1:0-22114 GCA_046593035.1 Limisphaerales bacterium
CTTTCTCGCGCGGTTCGCGTTCGCGCAGCGGGCGGGAAGGTGCATCGCCGGAAGGAGCTTGGGCAGCGTCATCGGGGGTAGCACCACCGGCTTCGCGATCCTTGTCTTCCATCGCGGCTTTGCGGGAGAGTTTTACGCGGCCTTTTTCATCCACGCCCAGACACTTGACCCAGATTTCATCGCCGATCTTGACGACGTCCTCGGGTTTGTTGACGCGGAAGTTGGCCAGTTCGCTGACGTGTACCAGGCCGTCGCGGCCGGGAAGGAATTCGACGAACACACCAAACTCTTTGATTGTGACCACATGGCCGCGATAGACTTTTCCGATCTCGGCTTCGGCGGTCATACCTTCAATCGCTTCGCGGGCGATCTGCATGCCAGCTTCGGCGATGGAGTAAATCTTCACCGTGCCATCGTCTTCGATGTTAATTTCGCAGCCGGATTCTTCGACAATGCGCTTGATGTTCTTGCCACCCGGCCCGATGAGCGCGCCGATCTTTTCCGGGTTGATCTTCAGGGTGAGGATGCGCGGGGCGTACTTGCTCAGGTTCGCGCGCGGTGCAGCAAGAACCTTGGCCATTTCACCGAGGATGAACAGACGGGCGACACGAGCCTTCTCGACGGTCTCGGCCATGAGCGCTTGCGGAATGCCCTTGAGCTTGAGGTCGAGTTGAAAACCGGTGATGCCTTTCTCGGTGCCGGCGATTTTGCAGTCCATGTCGCAAAAGGCGTCTTCCCAGCCGATGATGTCGGTGAGGAGCGAATAGCGCGTGATGGCGTCGTTGTCATCGTGATCGGTGCAGATGCCGATGCTGATGCCAGCGACGGGCCGGATGAGCGGAACACCTGCGTCCATGAGCGCCAGCGTGCCGCCGCAGACGGAGGCCATCGAGGTGGAACCGTTGGATTCCATGATTTCGCTGGTGACGCGCACGGCGTACGGGAATTCCTTCAACGGCACCATCGGTTCGATGCTGCGCTCGGCGAGCGCGCCGTGGCCGATTTCGCGACGGCCAGGCCCGCTGATGCGCCCGGTTTCACCGACGGAGAAGTTCGGGAAGTTGTAGTGAAGGATGAACTGCTTTTCGGTTGCGCCACCGGTGTAGCTATCGAAGTTCTGCCCGTCCTCGGTGGTGCCGAGCGTGACCAAAGTGATGGCCTGGGTTTCGCCGCGGCAGAAAACGGCCGAGCCGTGGGCGCGCGGGAGAATGCTCGTCTCGCCGGAGATGGGGCGGATTTGGTCGGCGGTGCGGCCATCCAATCGCTTGCCGCTGTCGAGAATCAAGCTGCGGACGGTTTCCTTCTGGATGTAATAAAAGGCGTTGTTGAGGAGGAAATTAGTGATCTTCTCCGCGCCGTGTTTCGCGATGAGTTTCGCGCCGACTTCGTTTTGAATCGCCTTGCACGCGGCTTCGCGGGCGAGTTTGCCGGGCGTGAGCAACGCGGGCACCATGCGGTCGCCAGCGAGCGCCTTGGCTTCCTTGAGGATGTCATCCGGGACGATATTGACGGTGATCTGGCGCTTGGGCTTGCCGGCCTTGGCTTGGAGTTCCTTTTGCGCGGCAATGATCGGCTGGCAGCAGTCGTGGCCGAATTTAAGCGCGGCCATGAAATCGGCTTCCGTGATTTCTTCGGCAGCGCCTTCATACATCACAATGTCTTTGTCGTTGCCGACATAGACAATATCGAGATCACTCTCCGCCTGCTGGGCGTGCGTGGGATTGGCGACGAACTGGCCGTTCACACGGCCCACGCGCACGGCACCGAGCGGGCCGGCCCACGGAATGTCGCTTACGGTCAGCGCGGCGCTCGCGCCGATGATGCTGAGGATGTCCGGATCATTCTCGCCGTCCGCACTGAGAAGAACGGTTTGAACCTGCACTTCATTGTACCAGCCCTTCGGAAAGAGCGGACGGATGGGACGGTCGGTGAGGCGGCAGGTGAGAATTTCCTTTTCCGTCGGACGACCTTCGCGCTTGAAGTAACCGCCGGGGAACTTGCCGGCGGCGGCGGCCTTCTCGCGGTAATCCACGGTGAGCGGGAAGAAATCCTGGCCTTCCTTGGCTTTGGTGGCGGCGACGGCCGCGACGATGACGATGGTTTCACCGAGCTGGACGGTGACGGCACCGTCGGCTTGCTTGGCATATTTGCCGGTTTCGATGTGGATGGAACTGGCTCCGACTTGGGCCGTGATTTTTTCTGACATAGGCTTTCTGTTTTTGGCCCGTCAACCTTGGAGGAACTTCATTCAACGACTGCGGGAGGCGCTGAATGAAATTTCCCCTGGCCAACGGGCGCGTTTTGGTGGCGGCTTTTTCGGGATTGGAACCAGACCGCGCCGCCGGTTGCGGTTTGATTCGCCGGATTGCGCACCGGATGGGAGAGCGTGTGGTGGAAAACCGAAGCCCTGAACCGTCCCGACGCGCAATGAGATTACTTGCGCAGCTTCAGCTTCTTGGTGATCGACTGGTAACGGTTCGTGTCGGTGGTGTGGAGATAGTCCAGCAGTCCGCGACGTTGAGCGACCATTTTCAGCAACCCGCGCCGGGAACTGTGGTCTTTAAGGTTTTTTTGCAGGTGCTGCGTCAACTCATTGATCCGCTCGGTCAACAAGGCAATCTGCACGTCCGCCGATCCGGTATCCTTCTCGTGAATCCGAAAATCTTCGATAAATTTGGTTTTAACTTTGGCTTCCATATTTGCTTTTTTTCAATAACAAGGCGGCAACCCTAGATTTTATCGAGGGAGGTGTAAAGCACTTTCCTGAGCGGGATGGATTGTCCCAGTTCCAAGAAGTTTCAACCAGATAGACACGATGAACACGATGAGGGAGAGTGGCCCAGAAATCCTTCGACCTCTTCGTGTCATTGCGGTTTATCCTTGTGGTTCGCATCTACATTGCTGTCGGAGGCGACTGCTTGACGTCATAGGGACGTTGACCTAGCGTGGGCACGACAAGAGATGCTATGAGTCTGGAAATCACCATTGAATACTGCGCGGCTTGAAACTACGAGCCTTATGCCGTCGGTCTGGCGGACAAGCTATTGAAGTTCAAACAACGTATTGGCGCGCTCAAACTCGTGCCGTCCAGCGGTGGCGCGTTTGAAGTCAGCGTCAATGGCCGGAAAATCTATTCCAAACTGGCCACGGGTCAGTTCCCGGAACCGGAAGCCATGGTCAAAGCCGTGCGCGAAGCCCGGTAATCAACAACGGATCATGAAACCAATCATTCGCAGCAGCATTCTCGCCGCACTGTCGCTCGGTTTGCTCGCGCTGTCAGCCTCCGCTGCCACGCCAGTCACGTTGATGCGCACGCCCCAAGGTGGCATCCAACCGCAGACCGTCGTGGATGCGCAAGGCGTGGTTCATCTGGTTTATTTGAAAGGCGACCCTGCGGCCAGTGACATTTATTATGTCCGCAAAGAACCTGGGAAGGAGACTTCCGCGCCGCTCCGCGTGAACAGCCAGCCGGGCAGCGTCATCGCCATCGGCACCATCCGCGGCGCGCAGTTGGCACTGGGGAAGAATGGCCGGGTGCATGTCGCGTGGAACGGTTCCCAATCGGCCACGCCCAAGCCGGAGCAGGGCGTGCCCATGTTGTATGCGCGGATGAACGATGCCCGCACCGGCTTTGAACCGCAGCGAAACTTGATGACGTCCACCGCTTTTCTCGACGGCGGCGGTTCAGTCGCCGCCGATGCGCAGGGGAATGTTTATGTTGCCTGGCACGCTTCGCCAGTGGGGAAAAGCGGTGAAGAAAATCGTGCAGTGTTTGTGGCCCGTTCGAGCGATGAAGGAAAAACTTTTTCGCGGGAAACCCAGGCGAGCTCGCAGCCCACGGGCGCGTGTGGTTGCTGCGGCATGCGAGCTTTTGCAGACAGCAAGGGTAATCTTTTCGCGCTGTACCGTGCGGCCGGTGAAAAGTTGAACCGCGACATGATGCTCCTGACTTCCCGCAATAACGGCACCAGCTTTGAATCGGCGACGCTGCACAAGTGGCAAATGTCCATGTGCCCGATGAGCAGCGAATCGCTCACCGAAAGTGGCGCGCGGGTGCTGGCCGCATGGGAGACTTCGGGGCAGGTATATTTCGCCGGCATTGATCCGGTGACAGGGAAATTTTCCACGCCCGTGGCTGCACCGGGCAGCGGCAAGCGCAAGCATCCGGTGGCGGTGGGCAACCAGCGGGGCGAAACATTGCTGGCGTGGACGGAAGGCACCGGCTGGCAACAAGGAGGCTCGCTCGGCTGGCAGCTTTTTGACCAGAACGGTCGGGCGACCGGCGAAAAGGGCGCGATGGATGGCGTGCCGGTCTGGGGTTTGGTCAGTGCCTTTGCCCGGCCCGATGGCGGTTTTACCATCGTCTATTAAGCGACGCTCAAATAGTTGCCGAGCAGTCAAAGCTGGCGTTGACACCTTCCGGGGCAATGTTTAGACTCCGCACGTAATTAACCCGGTTAAACAATAACCATGCGCATCGCGACACGAATTCTACTAGTCATCGCCATCTTGACGGGCATCGGAGCTTTGGTCATCGCCCACCTCAAAATTGAACCGGCCATCAAGGATCTTGCCGAGCAGAAGAGCAAGTTGACAACCGATTTGGCCACCGAAACCGCAGAGAAGAATAAGGAAAAAGGGGAGCATACAAAGACCAAGGACGCGTTGGACAAGAAGACCAACGAACTGGCCGACAAAAATACCCAGCTCGACGCCAAGACCAAGGAAGCGGCGGACTTGCAAACGGCGAAAGATGGACTGACTGCGGACCTGGACAAATCAAGGAAGGAAACGCAAACGGCCAAAAGCGAGAACGAGGAGTTTGCCAAATTGAACAAGACCGTCGCGGACATCACAGCGACCTACGCCAAGCTGGCCAAGACCATCGAGGAGCGGGACATTTTCGCCCAGGAAAAGAGAATTTTGCAAACCCAGGTGGTCAAGCTGAGCAATGACATTATTAATTTGAAATCGCGCTTCGAGGATGTACGCGTCGAACTTCCCGCCGGCTTGACGGGCAAGGTGCTGGCTTACGATCCCAAGTATGAGTTCGTTGTGCTCGACATTGGCAACAACCAAGGCGTGAAACAAAATGGCGAGATGATCGTCAGCCGTGATGGGAAATTTATCGGCAAAGTGCGGATTACCACTGTGCAGGACAATCAAAGCATCGCCAACGTGCTCCGAAAAGAAAAGAAAAGCGACGTAATCGAAGGAGACGTTTGCATCGTGGCCAACTGAAAATGAAGGTTGATTTCCATACCATCGTGCGTCCGGCTTTGTGGTTGTTGTTGATCGTAACGGGTCTGCTGGTTGGGGGTTGCGCCACCGAGGAGTCGGGCAATATGTCCTCTCGCCCGTGGAATACGCCGAAAGGCTGGGAGACCGGCCTGCCGAGCGCGCTCACCGAGGAGCGCCGGTAAGCTTCAACGCTGTACGGTCGTCCGTCTTCCCGCTTCGTTCTCTCCTCTACTTGGCGAATTCCACAACGCGTGTCTCGCGGATGACCGTCACCCGGATTTGCCCTGGATACTGCAAATCCTCCTCAATCTTCCGCGAGATGTTTCGCGCCAAGGTGAAGGCTTGCTCATCATTAACCGCGTCCGGAAGAACCATCACCCGTAATTCCCGACCGGCCTGGACGGCATAACATTTTTCCACGCCGGGAAACGCCAGGCCCAGTTTCTCCAAATCCTCCAGCCGTTTGAGATAAGTGGTCATCGATTCGGAACGTGCGCCGGGCCGGGACGCGCTGATGGCGTCGGCGGCACTCACAAGAATGCCCAGGGGATTGGTGTGCGGCACTTCATCGTGATGCGAAGCCACGCCGTTGACCACGTCGTCGGATTCGCCGTGGCGCTTGATGAAGTCAGCGCCGACGATGGCGTGCGCGCCTTCAATTTCATGGCTGAGGGCCTTGCCGATGTCGTGGAGCAATCCGGCGCGTTTGGCCGCGGCGGTGTCGAGTCCGAGTTCCGCCGCCATCAGGCCCATCAACTGGGCGACTTCAATGGAGTGGGCCAGGATATTTTGCGAGAAGCTCAACCGGAACCGCAGGCGGCCGAGCACCTTGATGATCTCGACAGGCATGGGCGGCAACCCGACTTTGCTCACCGCTTCCTCGCCGGAGCGGAGAATCGTTTCCTCCATTTCCTGCGAGACTTTGGCGACCACTTCTTCAATGCGGGTCGGGTGAATGCGTCCGTCAAGGATGAGTCGTTCCATCGACTCGCGGGCGATTTCCCGACGCACGGGATCGAAGCCGGAAAGAACCACCGCGTTGGGCGTGTCGTCGATCAATACGGTAACTCCCGTGACCGCTTCAAACGCGCGGATGTTGCGTCCTTCGCGGCCAATGATGCGCCCTTTGATGTCGTCTCCGGACAAGGCCACCGTTGCCGTGGTGGTTTCGAAAGTGTGTTCTCCAGCGTAACGCTGAATGGCCAGACTGATGATACGCCGTGCCTGGTCCTCGGCGCGAACCTTGGCTTCGTCGAGGATGTGCCGGGTCAACTTGACTGCATCGCCCGCGGTTTCCTGCTCCACTTCCTTCAACACCAGTGCACGCGCTTCGGCCTCGCTGAGATGGGAGAGCGTCTGCAATTGTGCCCGACGCAGGCGGGCCAACTCGGCTATTTCTGTGCGCTCCTGCTCCAACCGGGCGTTTCGTTTTTCCAGTTCCAGTTGTTGCTCGCGCAGTTTGCTTTCCTCGCGCACCAACCCCTCCAACTGGCGGTTGACCCAGGCTTCCCGTTCCGCGAAGCGTTGTTCCAGCGCGGTGATTTCCTGACGACGGGTGGTGAAGGATTGTTCCACCTGCTCGCGCAACCTGAGCGATTCCTCGCTGGCTTTCAGGCGGGCTTCGCGCGTGATGGTTTCCGCCTCGCGCCGGGCGTTGTCGAGCAGAGATTTCTCCTGCGTGCGTGCGTTGGTTTGCAGGCTGCGTTCTTTCAGGCGCAAAATCCACCCAGCCAACAGCGCGCCCGCCCCGAGGAGGAGGGGAGCTTCCAAAAAACTAAGATTTTCCGGCAAAATCATTTCAAAACCGCGCGCCGCTCAAATGACGAGCCAGCGCGTCGGCGTCAGAATGCAATTTAAACGAATGTCATGCGGCTGCACCGGAATCGCGTCAGTGAATTGCCAATCAAAGGCCACACCCAACTTCACGCCCGACACCACCGCCAGCAACCGGTCGTAATGTCCCTGCCCGCGACCGATTCGATACCCTGTCCCGCTCCAAACTACGCCAGGCACGAGGATCAAGTCCAGTTGGTTTAATGGGAACGTGGCGCAATCGGCGACCGGTTCCAGAATGCCAAATCGCGCGGAGTGCAGATCCTTGTTCAAGTTTTCAATTCGTCCGGCGACATACGTGTGATCATCCGCTGAGTACCGGGGAAGCAGGACTGCTTTGCCGGCGGCATTCGCGTCCGCCAGCAACGGCCAGATGTCCGGCTCATCCGGCAGTGGCGCGTAAAAAAGAATCGAGCGGGAGTTGCGCCACACGTCCAGTTCTTTGAAGCGGGTCCGGATCAATTCCGCCGCTGTGGCGCGCTCGGCGGAGGAAACGGATTTGTTCGCGGCGTATTGCTGTTTCCGTAACGCCGCTTTGGAGAGCAGAATTTCCGTGTTCATTTTGGCGAGGTGGTTCGTTCAACCGTTCCCAGAGCGCGCCATTTTTCCACCCGTTCCTTGATCTTCCGCTCGACGCCTTGTTCGGTTGGCTCGTAGTAACGTCGGACCGCGCCCAGATAATCCTGCGCCACAAAATGGCCGGGATGGTCGTGGGAGTATTGATACCCCTCGCCGTGGCCGAGCCGTTTAGCACCGCTGTAATGCGCGTCGCGCAAATGCTCCGGTACCGGCAGCGTGCGGCCGCTCCGTACGTCAGCCAGCGCGGCATCAATGGCCAGAATCGTGGAATTGCTCTTGTGCGCCGTGGCGATGTAGAGCGCCGCCTCCGCAATTGGAATGCGTGCTTCGGGCCAGCCGATGAATTCTGCCGCCTGATGCGCCGCGTTGGCCAGCACCAGCGCCATCGGGTCGGCCAGACCCACATCTTCCGCAGCGTGAATCACGATGCGCCGCGTGATGAAGCGCGGGTCTTCGCCAGCGTGAATCATTTTCGCCAGCCAGTAAAGCGTTGCATCCGGATCGCTCCCGCGCATCGACTTGATGAACGCCGAAATGGTGTCGTAGTGCGCGTCGCCATCGCCGTCATAGACAATCGCCTTTTTCTGAATGCACTGTTCCGCCACGGCGAGGTCGAGGTGAATGCAGCCGTCCGCTTGCGGCGGGGTGGTGAGCGCGGCGATTTCGAGCGAGTTGAGCGCTTTGCGCGCGTCGCCGTCGGAAACCTTCGCCAGATGGCGCAATGCGTCGTCGTCCGCCTGAATTCGGATGTGGCCCAACCCGCGTTCGCCGTCGGCCAGCGCGCGGTGCAGCAAATCATGGAGTTCAACCTCGGTCAGTGGAACCAGTTCAAAAATCTGCGAGCGCGAGACGAGCGGGGAGTTGACGAAGAAAAAAGGGTTGTGCGTGGTCGCGCCGATCAATCGCACCACGCCGCTCTCCACATCCGGCAACAGCACGTCCTGCTGCGCCTTGTTGAACCGATGAATTTCGTCGATGAAGAGGATCGTGGACTGGCCGGTGTTTTCGCGGCGGTTGGCTGCGGTCATCAGCACGCGCCGCATGTCGGCGACGTTGGACTCGACGCCGCTCAGGCGCTCGAACTTGCTCTTGGTCTGGTTGGCGATGACCTGCGCGAGCGAGGTTTTGCCCGTGCCGGGCGGCCCATAAAAAATCAGCGACTGGAGGCGGTCGGCCTCGATGGCGCGGCGCAAGAGCTGGCCGGGGGCGAGGATGTGTGACTGCCCGGCGTATTCGGCGAGGTTGCGTGGGCGCATCCGTGCGGCCAGCGGAGCCGGTTGCGCCGGTGCCATTTCACTGGCCACGAGGGGGCCAGCCGTCGCAGGTAAAACCGAGGCACCGAAAAGATCATCGCCGGACATGGCGGGAAAGTAGCAGGTCGAACGCGTTGCCCAAAACAAAAAAACTCGCCCATGAGGCGAGTTGAACTTCATATCAAAAAGAAAACCCCACCGTAATGCCGTGTTTCACAGTACCTACGAACTCTTGGGAAACAGGTGGAACCCAGTCGTTGGTTTTCGACTTCCAGCTAAGGCCTGTCGGCCACTACCGAAATACGGGCTCCGTACTTTATTTACTTACGGTCCGAGGACTTTGTTTCCATCACGAACATGGCAGGGTTAAAACAAAATCAAATTTGAAAGAACGGCCGCGACCCATCTATCTCCGGCGGCTTACTGTGTTAAGTATCGGCAATTCCCCAAAATATCTCAAGGAAAAAATCTCCGTGGGCAAAGATATTTCATGCGAAAGCGAGTGCGGTTGGCACGTTATTTTGATTTTGCGTCCAGCGCTTTTTTAATGGCGTGGATCACCTGGCGCTGCACGGAGAGGGGATTGCCGGAAATACGCGCCCCCGCAGCGGCGTGATGACCGCCGCCGCCGAATTGCTGGGCGATTTCATTCACGTTGACGTGCTCGCTTTTGGAACGAAGGCTGATGCGGGTCAACGCCGGCTCCACTTCCTCAAACACGCAGGCGACGACTACCGGCTCAATGTCTCGAAGGTGATCGATCAACCCTTCGCTGTCGCTCGGATCGGCGCCCGTGCGGAGGTAGTCGGCCTTTTTCAACCAGAAGTACGCCACCTGATCGTCATGCGTCAGCCGGAAGTGATTGTAGGCATGTTGCAGGAGGCGCACGCGGGAGAGCGGGTAGGATTGATAGACTTCGTTGCAGATTTTGGCGAGGTTCGCCCCACACTTCACCAGGTTCGCGGCGGCGTGATAGGTGGCGGGCCGGGTGGTGGGATACTGGAACGAGCCGGTGTCCGTGGAGATCGCGGTGAACAGACAATCCGCGATGGCCGGCGTGACGGGCCATTTTGCCGCTTTCAACAAATGGAAAATCAATTCACCCGTGGATGGCTCGCGGGCGGAAATCCAATTTACATCGGCGTAGCGCGTGTTGCTGGCGTGATGGTCAATGTTGATGAAGAGCCTCCGGTTCTGCACACACGGGCCGACCTCGCCGAGGCGCTCAAAGCTTGCACAATCCGTGGCGATGACACAGTCGAATTTTCGCCCCGGCACCGGGGCTTCGACCAGATTCTTCGGCACCATAAAGGCGAGCTTTTGTGGTACGGGATCTTGGTTCCAACAGGTGACCTTCTTGCCCGCATTTTGGAGAGCCAGCGTCAGTCCGACCTGTGAACCGATGCAATCGCCATCCGGACGGACATGACCGACGACACAAACCGTTTTACACGATACTAGGGCGGTGAGGATGCGGTTGATGATTTTCGGGTTGGGCTTCATGGCGAGGGTGGATCAGGCGATGAACATCGAAAGAACGGAAAGGTGGGCCGTCGCACTGCTGATCAAGCCGGTCCTTTCCCGGATTGCTCCAGTTCTTCGATGATTTTCAAAATATTGTTGCCGCGCTCAATGGAATCGTCCGCCACGAAACGCAACTGCGGCGTGTATTTTAGGATGACGGCCTTACCCAGCAGGGATTGAATTCGCTTGCGCTCGCGTTCCAAGACGGACACGCCGGATTTTTTTTGGGCGGCATTCCCCACGATGCCGACGAAGACCGTGGCGGAACGAAAATCGGATGAGACCTTGACGTCGTTGACGGTGATCAGGCCGGTTTGCTCGATGGAGAGTTCCCGGCGAATGATTTCGCCAATCGCGCGCTTCAAAAGCTCGCACACTCGTTGGAGTCGAAGATTGGACATGGCGGCGGACCGCGAATTTAGAGCGTCTGCTTGATCTTCTCGAATGTGTAACACTCGATGCTGTCGCCGACCAGGAAGTCGTTGAAGCCATCAATGCGGATGCCGCATTCCATGCCGGAACGCGCTTCGTTGACTTCATCCTGGAAGCGGCGCAGGGAAAGGGTGACGCCTTCGTAGATCAGGCCCTTGCGGCGCATGACACGCACTTTGCCTTTGACGATGCGGCCGGCGTTGACGATGCAACCCGCGACGTTGCCACCCTTGGAAAGCGGGAAAATCTGGCGCACTTCGGCGGCACCGGCGACCACTTCCTTCGTCAACGGATCGAGCAGGCCCGCCATGGCGTCCTTCACCTGATCCACCAGTTCGTAAATGATGGTGTAGAGTTTGATCTGCACCCCTTCGCGTTTGGCCACCTCGGAGACACTGTTGTCGATGCGCGTGTGGAAACCGAGCACGATCGCCTTGGAAGCCGAGGCGAGCAGCACGTCGGACTCGGTGATGGTGCCGACCGCATAATGGATGATTTCGAGCGAAACCTTGGCGGATTCGATTTTTCTGAGCGCCTCGACAATTGCCTCGACCGAGCCTTGCGCGTCGGCCTTGACCACGACCTTGAGCACCTTGGCAGCGGTGGAGTCCATCGTGGCGAACAGATTTTCCAGCGTCACCTTCGGGCGGCGCTCGACATTGTCCAGTTCGCGCGCGGCCATCGCCCGCTCTTCGGCGAGGTTGCGCGCCTGCTTTTCATTTTCAACGACGCTGAATTCCAAACCCGCCTGCGGCACGCCGTTCATGCCGAGAATTCTGACGGCCACGGAAGGCGCGGCTTCCTTGAGCCGCTTGTCTTCCTCGTTGATGAGGGCGCGCACTTTGCCATAATACTGGCCGCAAATGACGATGTCGCCGACCCGTAACGTGCCTTTGCGCACAAGCACCGTGGCCGTGGGGCCGCCGGGTTCGAGCCCGGATTCCACGACATTGCCTTTGGCGCGGCGTTTGGGGTTGGCCTTCAACTCCATGATTTCCGCCTGGAGCAAAATCAATTCGAGCAACTTGTCCACGCCTTGTTTGGTCAACGCGGAGACATCCTGGAAAATCGTTTCGCCGCCCCATTCCTCGCACACCAGCCCCTTGTCCTGCAATTGCTGCCGGACTTTCATCTGGTTGGCGTTCGGGTGGTCGCATTTGTTGACCGCGACAATGATCGGCACTTTGGCCGCCAGCGCGTGACTCAGCGCTTCCAATGTCTGCGGCATCACGCCGTCATTGGCCGCGACGACGAGGATGACAATGTCGGTCACGTTCGCGCCGCGCGCGCGCATGGCGCTGAACGCGGCATGGCCGGGCGTGTCGAGAAAAGTAATTTGTTGGATTTCCTTGGGCCGCTCCGGATGCGGGAAAGAAATCGTGTAAGCGCCAATGTGCTGAGTGATGCCGCCGGCCTCGCCCGCCGCGACGTTGGCCTTGCGAATGACATCCAGCAACGTGGTCTTGCCGTGGTCCACGTGCCCCATGATCGTGACCACCGGAGGACGCAGCACGAGATCCTCCACTTTGTCATCAATGTCCAGTTCGAGTTTCTTAACCGGCGCATGCACCACGCCGCCACCGCGCTCGCGCTTCTCCACTTCGAAGCGGAACCCGTGTTTGGCGCACAACCGTTGCGCGATGGCTTCGTCGATCGCCTGGTTCACGTTGGCGAAGACGTTTAATTCCATCAAGTCGGCGATCAGTTGGAATGGCTTCTTCTTGAGTTGCTCGGCCAGATCGCGCACGACGATCGGCGGCTTCATCGTGATCAACTCGCTGCTTTCGGGCAGAACGATTTTGGGCGCGGCTGGGGTCGAGGCTTTGGGCGCGGGCCTTTCGGCATACCTGCCGTCAGTACGCGCGGGCGCGGTTGGAGCGGCGGGCCGCTGACCGAAGCGGGAACCTCGGCCATCTTGAGCAGGTCGTTGAGGCGATTTGGCCGGGACGGCTTTGTCACCGGATTTCGGGGCCGGTCGTTGGCGCAATTGGATGAACCCAACTTTATCGCCCAAACCCGGCAACTTCACCGCCGGGGGTGGCGGCGGAGAAGGCGGTTCGGCTTCAACGACGGGAGTGGCGGGAACAATCGCTTCCGCCACCGGTGTGGCAGCGAAGTCCGCTGGCTGACTCTCCGTCTCGGGCTGTGCTTGATCGGAGCTGAGTGCGGTTTCCGGAATGGAAGGCTCGACAATCGGTGCGGCGGGCGGATCGGGTTCCTCCGGCGGAGCAGTGATGACAATTAATTCGTGGACGGGCGGGGGCGGGGGCGCGGGTGCAGGGACGAGGTGACCACCGAGCTGCTCCAGCAAAAACTCACCCGTGATTTTGTCCAGCGAACTGGAGGGAACCTTGGCTTCTTTGATGCCCAGTTCCTTGGCCTTGGCAAGGACGTCCTTGCTTTCGATTCCAAGTTTCTTGGCTATGTCGTAAATCCGAACGGGCATAAATTCTATTTTCCAGACTCGTTGGCCACAAAGTCTTCATGCTTTCAACATGGTGACGTTGTGGGTTCCGTGGGCATCGCTTCAGGCGGCCGCAGGTTCGGCGTTGTTCGGTTTGCGGCGAGCCGCTTCGGTTTGCACGGCTTCCAAAATCGCCGCCGCGTGCTCACCAATCTGCGGAATATCGGCCAGATCGCCGGCTTCCGCTTGCAGCAAATCTTCAAAACTGTGAAAGCCGGTTTTGACCAGCACCGCCGCCTGTTCCTCGGAAATACCTGGGATTGCGGCGAAAGCTTTGACGGCCTGGGCCACTTTTTCATCGAAGCCCATGGTGACAATCTGCTCGTGTTCAATGTCCACCTGCCAGCCAGTCAGCTTCGAGGTGAGCCGGGCGTTTTGCCCGCGCTTGCCGATGGCCAGGGAAAGCTGGTCTTCACTGACCATGATCCGGGCGCGACGGCTGGCTTCGTCGATGACGAACGATTTTAATTTCGCGGGCGCAAGGGCGTTGGTGAGATAGGTCTTGATGTTCGTATCCCACTTGATGATGTCCACCTTCTCGTTGTTCAGCTCGCGGACGATGTTCTTGACCCGCTGCCCGCGCAGGCCGACGCACGCACCCACGGGATCGACTTTTTCATCCCGCGAATAAACCGCCAGCTTGGTGCGGAAGCCCGGCTCGCGCGCGACACCTTTGATCTCTACGGTGCCGTCGTTAATTTCCGAAACTTCCAACTGGAACAGCTTCACCACGAACTGCGGGTCCGAACGCGAAAGAATGATCTCCGGGCCATGAGAGCTGTGATCCACCGCCTTGACGAAGCAACGGATGCGCTCGCCGATCTGGTATTCCTCGGTGGGAACGCGCTCACGGTTGGGAAGCAGGGCTTCGTATTTGCCCAGATCAATCGTCACATCCGACCGGTCGAAACGGCGCACCACGCCGCTCACGATGTCGCCGGTGCGGTCCTTGAACTCGGCGTAAATCAAATCCTTCTCCGCGCGGCGGACTTGCTGCAAGAGTGCCTGCTTGGCGTATTGCGCGGCAATGCGCCCGAATCCTGTCGGCGTTACTTCCACTTCCAGTTCTTCTCCGATCTGCGCGTCCGCCTTGAGGCGGCGGGCATCGAACATAGAGATTTGGTCGTGTTTGGAGATGACTTTGTCGGAAACGATCAGCTTGGCAAATGCCTTGATGTCGCCCGACTTGGGGCTGATCACGCAACGCAACTCCCGCGCCGGGCCAATCGCCTTCTTCGCGGCTGACACCAACGCTTCTTCCACAGCGGCAATCAGGACATCTTTGCTGATGCCTTTTTCCCGCTCCCAAAATTCCATAATAGCTAAAAATTCCGCGTTCATAGGCTCGTCGTGTCGTCCTCGCTAGGGCAACAAAAAAGTCGGTAGATTACTCTCCGACTTCGTCGCGCTGGTTGCCCAGCAATTTAATCAGTACCTAATGCAAAATAGGGAGCGCGCCATTTACCGTCAAGCTTCAATTCCGGGGATGAGACTGGCTTTGGCCGATGGATCGGACTCTACTGACCCTTTCGTCTGCGGAAACGAATTTACCGCTGAAATCTTCAAGCAAACAGCTCTGCCGGATTCTGGTCGCAGCCAAGTTGTCGCCCGCCATCATGGGTTTTCACCCAGCCGCCTTCCGTCCACCGTCGCTGCCGGTAGAGCGTGGCAAAGGTGAAGTCCGGGGCGGAAACGCCCTGGACGCCGACGAGTTCGCCACCGCGCCGGACGTTATCCACCATCCACGCGGGCAGCGAGAGGTGATACGGGTTGCGCTTCACTTCGCCGACGTGGAATGTCAGCGCCGTGATGAGATCGCCGAGGTCTTGCGGGCCGACCTCAACCATCAGGTTCGGCGACGTCATCGCGCCCCAGAACTCGGTTTCAACGGCCTGGCAGGTGAAATCCGCCGGCAAACTCTTCAACGCGTCGAGCACCAGGAAATGGGTGCCGATGTGCGTGCTGTTCCAGTCCGTCGCGTGCGGGAAGAAAATCACGCGTGGCTGATGCTCCGCCAGGATGTCCGCGATGATCCGCACCGACTGCGCCCAATGCGGCGGTTCCTGTTCGCGCGTCTTGACATTTACCTTCTCCAATCCGTTCGGCGCGGTTTGCACCAGCCCGAAGCCGATGCACTCGCAGCACGCGCGCAACTCTTCCAGTCGCCCGGCCTGGCGCGCCTGGTTGCTGCCCTGCGTGACGGCGACGTTGAGGACGTTCCACTTCGCCTCGCGCAACAGTCGCAACGCCAGCCCGCCGATGATGACCTCGTCATCCGGGTGCGGCGAAAAAATCAAAACCTTCGGCGCGTCCGGCGAGATTGCTGGCTGCGGACATTTGGGAAAACCGCCCAGCGGCCAGCCTTTGCCCTCGTTGGCCAGCCGGGCGTAATTAGAAACGAAATGATGGTAAGGATTCATTGATTGTCAGCCACGGATTGAATGGGAATGAAACACGGAAACCGCCTCGTCCGGCAAGTCCGTGTTCAATTTGTGCTTCATCGGTGGCTCAGAATTATTTCTCAATTTGCGGCAGACTCGCGGCGGCGACAGCCTGGCCATGCCGCTTGTCTTTTTCGTCCGGCGTATGGAAGGCGATGCGGCCAGCCAGTTCGGGGAACTCCAGCTTCAACACGGCTTTCGCCCCTTCGATGATGACGTCCCCGCCCGAGCCACTAGTCACTCGGCCGAGGATGAGCACATGATCGAAGTCATAGAAGTCCGCATAGTGCGCGATGGCGTAGCCGAGGTAGGTGCCGAGGGTCTGATAAAGTTTTCGCGCGCGCTCGTCACCCTGCGCCATCAGGGCTTGAACGTGTTTCAATTTGTCCGGCAGCGGCAAGTTGGCATCCACTCCAATGCCGGCGGCAGGCATTAGGCGGGCGACGGCTTGTTGGGAGAAATACTGCGCGCCAACTCCGTAATCGCCGCTCCACTCGTCGCGCGGTGCGGCGGGATGGTAATCCACCGGCGCGAAGGCGAGTTCGTTGAGCCACGAAGTGATGTTGCCGTCGCGGGTGACGTATCCGGCGGCGAGACTCGTACCGAGCGCGAGGCCGAGTACAGCATTTTTGCCGAGCGACATCGAACCGGCGAGCGCGGTGACCTCGCCGTCATTGACGACTTCGAGCGGCACACCGCCCATCGCGCGCTGCACTTCAAAGAACAGATTCTTCACGCGCTTTTCAAACACGTCGGGCGCGACACCGCGAAAGAGTGAAGCGACCTTCACCCGGTTGTTCACATAAACTCCGGCGGCACTGCCGCCGATGGCATCCACGCGCGGCAAATACGCGGCGGCCCGCTTGAGCGAATCCATGATGCCGTCGAAGTGATATTGCGGATCGGGATGGAAATACGGATCCCAGACGGTTTCGTCGCTGAAGACGACCTGACCGTCGATGACGGCGGCGACTTTGCGGTCGCTGCCGCCGAGATCGAAGCCGATGCGGCAGCCGTTGAGGTGGCGTCCGAGCGGCTTGGTGGCGGCGCGCGCGGGCGGCAGATCGCTCGTGACGACAACTTCAATGGGCCGGTCGTAAATCTTTTCACCGATGAGATTGGAATCGAACTTCCCCGTGGCGGTGTCGCGGAAATGCTGGGCGAGTTGGTCACCCAACACCTGCGGTCCATCAAAATAAATTCTACAGCCGCCCCAGCTCCACAGGAGGAACTTCACGAGCCGTTCGACGTAGATGAAGTTTCCGTTAAATTTGTTCGAGGTTCTTTTGATTCTCTCGGAACTACTGTTTAGTTGAGTAATGTTCTTTTGAATCAGCGCAATCTGTTTGTCTCGGCTAGCGCCTAGCAATCGTAAAACGGGGCTTATGGGAGCATTCTGGAATCTTTCGACCATGCGCTCCGATTCGGCGGTCATCTCCTTATAGAATTCCTCTGACTTTCGCTCAGAAGGGTGTTCCCCAAAAATCTCAGTGGCGTAGTGGAACACCGAGCCATCGGCTTGTTCGAGTGCGAGCCGGAGGGGTTGCGCAGTGCCGGATCTTTTGACGGCGGCGCGAAAGGCGTGATTCGCCAGCACGGCTGGGCGAAAATGTGGATCGAGAGCCGGTGCTATGGCTGGGGCAACGAGGCGAAGCCCTTTGTTTTTGCCACCGAAATAACGTCCTGCATTCTTCTTCATGTCGGCCTCTTACGAAGTCTGCGTATTCGCCATGCCGAATTCCTTTGCAGCGGCGGCGAGTTGCCCCAAGCGCGCCAGCAGATGTGGATGCGTGGAGTAGAGCGTGCGGTATTTGACGAAGAATTCTTCCCGATGCTGGTTCCATTGCGCGATGGCTTCGGCGACGTTCACTTGATCGGCGAGCTGCGCGCCGACGGTGGCATTGATGAGAGCGCGCTGGCTGGCGTGCAGGCTGCCGGCGCAGTATAGACCAACCCGGTCGCAGGTGAACTCCGCGCGTCGCGAATACCAAAGATACAACCAGATCACCCAGCCGCCCAGGCTGGCGAGCCGCCGTTTGAAATCGAGATGGCCAGCGGCGTGATGGCCGAGTTCGTGGCCGACCAGCCAGGTGAGTTGGTGCATGTTTCCTTTCAACAGCACGGAGTCCACCGCGCCAGAGAGAAGAACCACGGAACGATGGCCGGCGAGTTTCATGGCAAAGGCGTTCCAGACATTTTCCTGCATCACATAAACCGCCGGCGGCTCGATGCCCAGACAGGCGGCGCAGTGCTTCACGGCCTGATGGATTTCGGGCAACTGCGTTGCGGACACGCGCACGGCATTGGTCTTGAGATAAGCGGCGAACCAAAGTTCACCCAATACCTTGGCGATGATGACGAGAAGGATCGGAATCGATCCAAAGCCCGCCGTGAAAACAATCCAGGCCAGCAACAGCAGCCAGACCGGAAGGGAGGCGACGTAGAGCCAGGTGAGGGCGGTGTTTTCGAGCGGATCGCGCAAACGGCTCATCGGGTCGGTGGCATCTGGTGTCAAGGCTGTGGTGGCGACGGCATCCGTTGCGAGCAAGCTATTCAACAACGAGGAAAGTGGAACGCTGTTGGCGTCGCCTTCATGCCAGGCCAAATCTGAACGCGCCACGGCGCCGCTGTAAACCAGGTCGCGGGCTTCTTCGAGCGAGTAAGGGCCGAGGCGCTTGTCCTGGTGGGAAATGAATATTTTCATGGCTGGCGCGGGGAATCGAGGCTCGCAAGAAATTCGACGATGAGCGGGCAGAGCGCGGCACCCTGATCCTCAAATACGAAATGTCCGGCGTCGGGGAAGGCGGTTATTTGGGCGCGGGTCATTAACAGCGACCAGTTTTGCAAAATCTTTTTTGGCAGCGCACGGTCTTTCGCCCCCCAAAGAATCAACGTCGGCAGATCTTTTATCCGCTCATTCCGACGCATGAGTTCGGCAAGCCAATCGCTGGAACCGATCAGTTCGCGCGCAAAAACCCACGCGGCATGGCGGGCTTCCGGCGAGGACTGGGCGCGAACGTAATGGTGCAGCGCGGTGTCGGTCAGTCTGCTGCCGGCCACGTGCTGCATCATCACGCGCACGGCGAAATTGCCACGCTCATACAAAAACCGGCCCAGCGATCCGCTGAACCATTTGCCGGGCCGTTCAAAATGCGGATCACCTTTCAGCGACCACATCCAGGTGTTGCAAAGGATGAGTTGCTGGACGTTCTCCGGTTGGTCGATGGCGTAGGACAAACCGATCGGCCCGCCGAAGTCATGCACCAGTAGCGTGATGTCCTTGAGGCCGAGTGATTCGATGAGCCGCTTCAGATTCTGCGCGTGGTCTTTCGGCAGATACGACCAGTTCGCCGGCTTGTCGGACAATCCAAAGCCGATGTGGTCGGCGGCGATGCAGCGGTATTGGGCGGACAAACCCTTGATCAGATGACGATACATGAACGACCAAGTGGGCGTCCCGTGAACCATGACGATGGGGCGGCCCTGGCCTTCATCCACGTAATGCATCCGGCCCATTTCGAGTTCCAAAAAATGGGATTGAAACGGATATTCGCTTCTGTCGATCCAACTCGTGTCTTGCATCGCTTTGTCCGGGCTTGCGCGGGCCAAACTTAGCGGGAGCGCCCGCGGATGAACACCATTTTGTTCGGTCTGCCTTCGGAGCTTTCTGCCGTTTTCAGCCTATCCCAATACGGGGTGCAACAAACGACAAGCCATTGCAAGAAGGTGGAGCCGCAAAGTCGCGTTAGTTTGAATTCAATCCATGTTTTGGTGGCTTGACGTTCGCCGGGTAGAGTTTACCTAGTAACTCATGCAACTCGAAAAATTTACGACCAAGGCGCAGGAGGCTCTGAGCAATGCCCAAGCGTTGGCGCATGAGCACTCGCATCAGGAGTTCGACGGCGAGCATTTGCTGCTCGCCCTGGCGAAGCAGGACGACAGTTTAATCCCCTCCGTGTTGCAAAAACTCGGCGTCGTCCTGCCGAAATTCACTCGCGATCTGGAGGCCGCTCTCGCCCGGCGCGTCAAAGTCCAGGGGGCGAGTTCCGTCGATTTGTTTCTCAGCCCGGCGTTGAAGAAATCGCTCGACTCCGCCACCGCCGAGGCGAAGAAGCTCAAGGACGATTACGTCAGCACAGAGCACCTGCTGCTCGGCTTGATCAATGAGGGTGGCTCCACTTTGGAAAAGATTTTCAAGGCGCATGGCTTGAAGCGCGACGCGGTGTTGAAAGCGCTGGTCGAGCTGCGTGGGAATCAACGCGTCACCGATCCCGAACCGGAAGGAAAATTTCAAGCGCTGGAGAAGTATGGCAAAGACCTTACAGCGCTGGCGCGGGCCGGGAAGATCGACCCGGTGATCGGTCGCGACGATGAAATCCGCCGCGTCATGCAAATCCTCACGCGTCGCACGAAGAATAATCCCGTGCTCATCGGCGAACCGGGTGTGGGCAAGACCGCCATCGCGGAGGGACTGGCCCGCCGCATTGTCAGCGGCGATGTTCCGGAGTCGCTCAAGAACAAGAAACTCGTGGCGATGGACCTCGGCGCGATGATCGCCGGCGCGAAGTATCGCGGTGAGTTTGAAGACCGGCTCAAGGCGTTTCTCAAGGAAATTACTTCGAGCGAAGGGCGGATCATTTTGTTCATCGACGAGTTGCACACCATCGTCGGCGCGGGCCAGGCCGAAGGCTCGGCGGACGCGGCCAACATGTTGAAACCCCAGCTCGCGCGCGGCGAATTGCGCTGCATCGGCGCCACGACGCTCAACGAATACCGCAAACACATCGAGAAGGACGCCGCACTGGAACGGCGTTTCCAGCCGCTCTACGTCGCGGAGCCAAGCGTTGAAGCCACCATCGCGATCTTGCGTGGGCTGAAGGAGCGGTACGAGGTGCATCACGGGATTCGCATTCAAGACGCGGCGCTGGTGTCGGCGGCCACGCTTTCCCAGCGTTACATCACCGACCGGTTTTTGCCGGACAAGGCGGTGGATTTGATGGACGAAGCGGCGTCGCGCCTGCGCATGGAGCTGGATTCGATGCCGACGGAGGTGGATCAGCTTGAGCGGCAGATCATGCAGTTCGAGATTGAGCAGACCGCGTTGAAGAAAGAGAAGGACGACGCCTCGCGCGAGCGATTGAAAAAACTGGAAAAGGATTTGGCCAACTTGAAGGAGAAGTCCACCAAGCTCAAGGCCCAGTGGCAAAACGAAAAGGCGGCGATTAACGCGGTCAGCCTCATCAACGGCCAGTTGGAGCAGGCGAAGGCGGAATTGGAGAAAGCCGAGCGCGCGGGCGATCTGAACCAGGCGGCGCAAATCAAACACGGCACGATTCCCGATCTGCAAAAAAAGCTGGCCTCTATGGAAAAAGCCATGCGCGAACAGCCGCAGGGGAATCGCCTCCTGAGCGAGGAGGTCACGGATGAAGATATTGCCGAAGTTGTTTCGGCGTGGACGGGCATTCCTGTCACCAAGATGCTGGAAGGCGAGCGGCAGAAGCTGGTGAAGATGGAGGAGCGTTTGGCGCAGCGCGTCGTCGGTCAGCGAGAGGCGATCACCGCCGTGGCGAATGCCGTGCGCCGTTCACGCAGCGGTTTGCAAGACCCGAACCGGCCGATCGGCTCGTTTATTTTCATGGGACCAACGGGTGTGGGCAAGACCGAACTGGCCCGCGCGCTGGCCGAGTTTCTGTTCGATGATGAGCAGGCGATGTTGCGAATCGACATGAGTGAATACATGGAGAAGCACGCCGTGGCGCGGCTCATCGGCGCGCCGCCCGGCTACGTCGGCTACGAGGAGGGCGGGCAACTCAGCGAAGCCGTGCGCCGCCGGCCCTATTCCGTGGTGTTGTTCGACGAGATTGAGAAGGCGCATCACGACGTGTTCAACGTATTGTTGCAGGTGCTCGACGATGGTCGGCTCACGGACGGCCAGGGACGCACGGTGGATTTCAAAAACACCATCGTCATCATGACCAGCAACATCGGCTCGCCGATCATCCAGGAATATTTTATGGATGGAAAAACGTCGGCGTCTGACCGGCGCGAGATGGAAGCGCGGGTGCAGGCCGAGATGAAGAAACATTTTCGCCCGGAGTTTTTGAACCGCGTGGATGACACAATCATCTTTCACAGTCTGGATGAGGAGCAGTTGAGCGTGATCGTGGACATCCAGTTGAAACGACTTGAGGGCCGCCTCGCGCAACAGCATCTGACGATGGAAGTCGTCAAGAGCGCGAAGCAGTTACTGGGCAAGGAAGGCTACGACCCGCAGTTCGGCGCCCGGCCCCTCAAGCGCGCCATCCAGGAAAAGCTGCTCGATCCGCTGGCGATGAAGCTCCTCGAGG
>JBKJSC010000147.1:0-45928 GCA_046593035.1 Limisphaerales bacterium
CTTTGCGAGTCGCCATGCCGTTGTCGCGCAAATAATCGAAGCCAAACTCGGCATTCGTGCCGTAGGTGATGTCGCAATAATACTGCTCGCGCCGCACGCTGGGCGGTTGATCGTGCAAAATGCAGCCGACCGTCAGGCCGAGAAACCGATACACCGCGCCCATCCATTCGCTGTCGCGTGCGGCGAGGTAATCGTTGACCGTGACGACATGGACGCCGCGACCCGTGAGGGCGTTGAGGAACACGGGCAACGTGGCGACAAGTGTCTTGCCTTCGCCAGTGGCCATTTCCGCGATTCTGCCGCCGTGCAACGCCATGCCGCCGATGAGCTGCACGTCGAAGGGGACCATCTCCCATTTGAGCGGCTGGCCGCGCACCGTGATCTCCTGGCCACAGAGACGGCGGCAGGCGTTCTTCACGGCGGCGAAGGCTTCGGGCAGGATTTCGTTCAGCGCGACGGCCAGTTCGGCATCATCCTTGATGGCGGCGAGGCGCGTCTTCCACGCGGTGGTCTTCTCGCGCAGTGCCTCGGCAGACAACGACTGGTATGTCGCTTCCAGCTCATTGATCTTTGCCACCAGAGGTCGCATTTTTTTCACGTCCCGGTCGTTTTTCGACCCGAAGAGTTTTTTGATGATAAATCCTAGCATGATTAAAAAACAGTCGGTGGAACCTACGGGAACCGCATCGGTGCGTCAAAGGATTTAAGGGGGTTTCCGGGAGGGCCAGGGGTGGGCCTCACGGGCCGCTGGCTTTGGTTCTGGCTTCGATTTCGCGCCGTAATTCCTGCGTGCGCTTTTCGGCGTCGGCCAATTTTTGCGGGGACATTTTTACCGCCAACGGTCCCGTGATGCTCGCTGCTCTGCCGAGCTTGTTTGAGAACACATTATGCCACGCATACGCCTCCACGTAATCCATAGCCACGCCCCGGCCAAACTGGTAGCAGATCGCCGTACAGATTTGGCCATTCAGATCATCTTGCTCGGCGGCTTTGCGCCACCACTTCGCCGCCTCAACATCGTTCGTCCCGACGCCCTGCCCATTTTGGTAGCAGAAGCCGAGCTTGGTCTGGGCTTTGGCATAATCTCGCTCCGCTGCCTTACGAAGCCATTTCACTGATTCCACGCTGTTTTTAGCCACACCGATTCCTTGCTCGTAGCATTCGGCCAGACGGAATTGAGCCTTGGCGTGATTCTGTCCCACAGCTTTGTGAAACCACTTCATCGCCTCCGCCTGATCCTGTGCCAGACCTTCGAAGCCGCCTTCATAACACAAAGCCAGTCCGTATTGAGCCGCTACATCGCCCTGCTCGGCCTTGCCTATCAATGCCAAAGTTTGCGGAGGGATGGGAGTGAGTTGCTTGTGCGTGAGTGTAAAAATCATGCCACCGACAAACACGATTGTGCCGATGACGCCGAGCGCCAGCAGGATAATGGTGGGAATCGTGTAGCGGGTATTTATGCCTCGACCCTACTCCGCGCGGCATCAGCCGACAAGACGGAAGGCTTCTGCTTGGCGAGCCAGCGCAGCGTTTGTTGATTTGGCAGCTCAACAGGTTGGAGTTCAACCTTCAGGTTGCTCCGGATGGGAACAAGCTAAAGCTTGAACTCCAACATCCTGCATTCACATTCAGAAAGACCCTGCGAGTCACCGAAGTTGACTCGAAGCTCGCCAAACTTCCGATCCGCGCGTAGCCTTTCGCGATGCAAAATATCGATTGGGCAGAGAACTTCAAAACACTTTACGACCACGCCGTGTCCGCTTACCGCGCCGGCCAGCGCAATCCGGCGGCCTATTTCTCCAGAGATCAAGTCGCTTCGCTCGCGGCCATCGGCTGTTCGCCGCAAGAGCTGTTCGATTTCGCGGAAGATTGGTGCCAGTTGGGAGAGCCGGCTTTTGAAACCGTGCTGCTCATCACGGCGGTTCGGCGGGATTACCTGCTCGTCGAACAGCAGGGCAAGCCCTCGGACAAAGTGATCGACGCCGGCCAATTGCCCGCACGGAGCGACGAACTGGGCGGCATCGCCTGGCTGCCGCGCATCATACAAAAGGCCGAGGCGAAGTTGCGCGGGGAAATGCCGCCGGAACTCATGTATGGCTGCGGCGGCGACCGGCAGTTTCTACGGAGCGTGAACATTCATCCTGCGGATTTCCTCCGGCTCGTCTGGTCGGTGAAGGGCGAATCGCAGAAAGTGCTCGCTTACGTCCAGCGTGGCCGCGCTTAACCGAAACGATGCCGTTCGTTTGGGAGCGCGTGGCGTCCCGCCGGAAACATCCCCTCCGCCAAACAGGGACACCGTTTGGTTCGAGATGTACGAAGTCGGTGCCGCGCACCCGTCGGCGAGACGCCGACGGGTGCGACCGGGACGGTCGCGCTCCCCCATTTCAACGGCATCGTTCCGGCTTAACTCGAATCCCGAATTTGGATTAAACCCTTCGCCGCCCCCGGTCACGGTGTGACCCGCGCGCCGGTGGCCTTGAGCTTGGAGATCTGGCTTTTCGGGGCGGGGTTTCCGGCGAGATAAATGTTCAGAAACGGCGCGAACCGCTTCGGCCCCTCGGCGTCCTTCTTCAACATGTTCACCAGCGGAGTGAGGTTGGCGATTTTATTGCGCTCCAGGAAAAGGCTGCTCAAGGAATTCAAGCCATCCAGCGGCGCGATGTCCACCAGCCCATTCCCGCTCAACGACAGCATCGACAGCCGGGTCAGGGCGTTGATGCCCTGGATGCTTTGGACGCTGTTCTGGTCGAGATACAGCGTGGTCAGGCGCGGCAGTTTGAGAAGCGGGGCGATGTCGCTCACCTGGTTCTGTGTGAGGTAAAGCGACGTGAGATTCGTCAATGGACTCAACGGTTGCAGATTCTTCACCTGATTGTGCGAGAGTTCGATGTATTGGAGTGCCTTGATTTCCCCCAGCGCGGAGAGGTCGGCCACCTTGTTGGAGGCGAGGTTCAAATACTGGATGTTCGCCAGGGTTTTGATCGGCGTCAGATCAGTGAGATTGTTCCGGGACAAATCCAGGGAGGCGAGACTGCGGCATTTTTCCAGCCCGGCCAGGTTCGTGATCTGCATCCCGCTGGCCTGGATGGTGGAGAGGTTCACCACGTCGGCCTCGACCAGCGCGTTGGTGGTGTCCCGCTTTTCAAAGACCAGTTTGCGCACAGCCGCTTCCAGATTTTTGTCCGGGAACAACGGTGGCGCGTTGTTCGTCTGAGCTAGCAATGATTGGGCGGAGAGAAGGGCGAGCACTATCGCTTTCGCCCACCCGGGAGGGATTGATTTGTTCATGTCAGATGTTTGGTTTGACGTTGCTCGTCGAGAAATGCCGACGCGGTTTTGGTTCCAAAAATTCAAACCGCCGGGCAATGCTGCCAGCATAACTCGCTTGCTTTTTCAGTCAATGCTCTTGGTTGACCGTCCGCTCGGCCGCTCGGTCTTGGAAGTGGAGCCATTCGCGCAACGCCCGTCCGGTGTGGCTGTGCGGGCAGGCGGCGATGGCTTCGGGCGGACCTTGCGCGACGATTTGGCCGCCTTGATCGCCAGCCTCCGGGCCGAGGTCGATGAGCCAGTCGGCGCATTTGATCACGTCGAGATTGTGTTCGATGACGATGACGGAATGCCCGGCATCCACGAGCCGTTGAAAAACTTTGAGCAGCACGCGCACGTCCTCGAAGTGCAGCCCGGTGGTGGGTTCGTCGAAAAGAAACAGTGTAGATCGAAGGTCGAAGGTCGAGGGTCGAGAGCTTGAACGGGTATTCGATTTTCCGGTTTCGACTTTCGACTCTCGGTGCTCGACCGCAGCCTCCGCCAAATGACTCACCAGTTTCAACCGCTGGCTTTCGCCGCCCGACAGCGTGTTGATGGGCTGGCCGAGCCGCAGATAACCGAGGCCGACTTCCTGCAAGAGCTTTAAGCTTTCGACTGCGCGCCGGGCTGGTTTGGAATCGGTGAAGCTGGCAAGAAAAACAATGGCCTCATCTACTGTGGCGTCGAGCAGATCGGCGATGGAGAGAAGGGAATCAGTAATCAGTAGGTCAGTAACCAGTGAGTCAGTATTCCGTCTTCGCTTACTGGCACGCAAAGCCGCTGACTGATTACTGATTACTGATCCACTGGTTACTTTCCCAACCAGTTTCACTTCCAGAATGTGCGCGCGATACCGTCGTCCATCGCAATCCGGGCAGCGGATGAACACGTCGCTGAGAAACTGCATTTCAATCTTCTCGAACCCCGCGCCGCGGCAGCGCTCGCACTGGCCTTGCGCCGAATTGAAACTGAAGGCGCTGGCGTTCAACCCGCGCTGGCGTGCCGGTTCGGACCGGGCGAAGACTTCGCGAATGTCGTCGAACGCGCCGATGTAAACCGCCGGATTGGAGCGCGGCGTTTTGCCGAGCGCCGATTGATCCACGAGCACGACGCGGCCCAGCGATTCCCAGCCGGAGAGCATCGCCGAAGATCGGTGATCGCGCGTAACTGCATCCGCTTCGTTCGCTTCGTCCGAGGCCGGGACGGATTCTTCGATTGCGGGAGTTGCCGTTGACGATTTCAAACGAGCTTCCAACAGCGGCAACAAAACATCCCGCACCATAGTCGTCTTGCCCGAACCACTGACGCCCGTCAGACACACGAAGCAGCCCAATGGAATTGCCACCGTCACGTCTTTCAAATTGTGTCGCGTGGCGTGAGACAAAACCAATTTTCCCGCCGCCCCAGATTCCACCGCGCGCCGCCGGGGAATCTCGATGCGTTGGCGTCCGCTGAGATATTGGCCAGTGAGCGAGGCGGATGATTTCAAGATTGCGGAGTAAGCGCCTTGAAAAACAACGCGCCCGCCCGCCTCGCCGTGGCCGGGACCGAGGTCCACAATCTGGTCGGCGGCGCGCATGACGCTCGCTTCGTGTTCGACGACCACCACCGTGTTTCCAGTGTCGCGCAGTCGCTGCAGGATGCCCACCAACCGCGCCGTGTCGCGGGGATGCAGACCGACACTCGGCTCGTCGAGCACATACAGCGTGTTAACGAGGCGCGTGCCCAAGCAGGTCGTCAGGTTCACCCGCTCCGTTTCGCCGCCGGACAATGTGCGCGTGGGCCGATCCAGCGTGAGATAATCCAAACCCACCTCGGCGAGATAGCCCAGGCGCGCACGGACTTCGTCCAGCACCAGACGGAGCGGGTCGTTGGGAATTGCTGAGTGAACGGCGCGCAGGGATTCAATGACGCGGAGCGCGTCGCGAATGGACAAGGCATAGAAGTCAGCGAGGGAGCAGTCAGTAATCAGTGAACCAGTAATCAGTGAACCAGTAATCAGTAGGTCAGTATTCAGCAAGGCAGCGGGCGAAGTTTCAGACTGATTACTGGTTACTGATTCACTGATTACTGGCCCACTGATTACTCGCTTCGCCGACCAAGGCAGCTTGTAAAGCAGCGCCTCCGGCTGGAATCTTTTTCCGTGGCACGCTGGGCACGTTTGATAGGCGCGATAGCGCGAGAGCAGCACGCGGACGTGCATCTTGTAGGACTTGGATTCAAGCCAGCGGAAATACCCTTTCACGCCGTACCACGCGCGCGGCCACGAGTGCGCGGGATCGTCATGGTTGTAACTGGGGTCGCCGTCGATCACCCATTGCTGAATCGTCTCCGGCAGTTGCGCGAACGGCACCTTCGTTGGCACTTTGCGCTTTTTGCAAAACGTCAGCAGGTCTTGCTGCGATTCCAATCCGTGCCCGGTCTGCCACGGTTTCACCGCGCCCTCGGCGAGCGTCTTGGTTCGGTCGGGAATGGCGAGATCGTAGTCGATCGTGATGGTGCGGCCAAAGCCGCGACACGTCGGGCACGCGCCGAGCGGATGGTTGAAACTGAAAAGCGCCGGTGTCGGCTCGCGATATTCCAAGTCACACGCGGCGCAATGAAGACGACTGGAAAAGGGTCTTGGGTTTGGAGTCTGGGGTCTGGGGGCGTCATTAACGGAGGCGAGTTCGTGAATGCTCAGCCTGCCTTTGCCGAAATGATAGGCCTGTTCGCAGGCTTCGACGAATCGCGCACGGTTCGCAGCCGCGAGCTTCACGCGATCTTGAATGACGGTAATATTCTGGATTCTGGATTCTGGATTCTGGATTCGCGACGCCACTTCCTCCACTCGGACAATTTCGCCGCCCAACAAAATCCGCTGGTAGCCTTGCTTGGAAATGAGGTTGAGCGATTCTTCCAGCGAAATCTTTTCCGAAAGGGGCAGGTCAAAGGTGATGTACACTTCGCTGGCGGTTTGCGATTCTGGATTCTGAATTCTGGATTCTGAATTCACCTTTTCCCAGATTTGCTGCGGTGAATCTTTCCGCACTGGCTGACGGCACTGGCGGCAATGCAACCGCGCGACCTGCGGCCAGAGCAGTTTCAGATAATCACAAATCTCCGTCATCGTGCCGACGGTCGAGCGCGTGGATTTCACGGCGTTGCGCTGCTCGATGGCGATGGCCGGCGGAATGCCCTCGATGCTGTCCACGCGCGGCTTGTCCATCCGGTCGAAGAACTGCCGGGCGTAGGGGGAAAATGTTTCGATGTAGCGGCGCTGCCCTTCGGCGAACAGCGTGTCGAACGCCAGCGAGCTTTTGCCCGAACCGCTCAGGCCCGTGACGACGATGAGCTGGCGCAGCGGCAGATCGAGGTCGAACCCTTTCAGATTATTGTGCCGGACTCCGCGCAGGCGGATGAGGGAATGGGGCGGCGGTTTCGACATGCGGGAGGAAGGTAAGGACGCGGAGGGAGAAGTCAAACCCGGCGGCGCAGCATGTGATTACCAAACCAGCAAACGAACGAATACAGGCGATTGACGGCGAAAACGGTCAGGCGCAAAGTGCGAAGGTGAACCCCGATGCAAAACACATTTCCATTTTGGGAGGCGCGTCATAAAACTCATTCCCATCAAGAACAGTTCCATCTTCGCCAAACGCCGCTCCCGCATCCTCGCGCTCGCCACCGGATTTGTGGTTCTCACGGGCGCGCTGTGGTTGTGGATTCAGTCCGACTCGCCACCGGAGGGCGCGCGGCCGGATCAGTTTTAACTCGGCACCGTCTATGTCGGTTCCAAGGTTGAGTTCCGCGCGAGGCTTCTGACGACGACCAATCGGAAACCCTCGTTCGACGCATTCTACGAGCGCATGTTGTTCGCCATGCCGTCGTCGTGGCAGCCCAAGTTATGGGAATGGCATCCGGGCATCCGTGCGCAGTCATTCGTTCCCGTTGATCTCTCCACGCTCAAGCCAACCGGTGCCGCACCGTCCTTTCTCAAGGTGGTGAAGATCGCCCCCGATCAAAACGAGCATTGGTTCGAGGGCCGCCCATTCGTCGTCGCCGAACTGGAGGTGGACACTTCCCGTCCGGGCGACTACTCCGGCCCGGTGACGGTGACGATGGGTCGCCGCCGGGCCTCGTTGCCCGTCCATGTCGTCGTCCGCGAAAAACCGGAGGGCATTCCACGACTGTTGATCGCCTCGACGCCCTACCAGGCGCATTGGACGGAACACGGTTCCAACTATCACGCGGTGGCGCGATTGATCTCGTCGTCCGGCATGGCTGCGGACTGCCTGAACGAATTGCCGGCGCAGATCGAATGCTATCGGACGATCATTCTCGCCGAATCAGCTCTCGAGAGGATTAGCGCCGGGGATGTCGCGCGCGTGCGCGCGTTCGTGGAGAAAGGTGGGCGACTGATCCTGCCTTGCGACTATCTATTTTACCGAGGCTCGGTCGAGCGCGCGAATCTTATCCTGGCCGGTAACGGATTGCGGGTGGTGGCTGCGGACATTAAAGGACTTAAAGGCCTCGTCAGCGTCACCAATCTCGTGGAGGACGTGCTCACGCACGGGGTGGCCAGGTTGGAGTTTCATCGACCTTCTTCCATCAAGGTCACCGACGCGGCGCAAGGGAAGTTGTTGGCGTTGGATCCGGCGGGACCGGGCGGATTCGTGGGGGTGGCGCGCCTGCCGGGCGGTGGCGAGATCGTCGTGGTCACGAGTTCGATGTGGTGGCACTGGCTGGATCAGTTCGAAGACGGCTCGAACAACGAGCGCCTGATGCAAAATGTGCTGAAGTCGCCGGGAAGCCAGTGAAGTCAATCTAGCTGGAGCATATTCAAAAAGAAATCCCCGCTATTTTCACCGCCCACGCCCAAGCCAGTGCTCGAAGAACTGGTAAATCTGCTCGTTGGATTCTTCGGTTGGCGTGTGGCCCGCACGATTGGTCATGGCCACGCGGCCTTCGACGCCGAGGAGTTGGTTCACGGCGATGGACGTTGAACCTGATCGTTGACCACCCGCGCTTGCACTGGAAATACAAACAAGGCATCTTCACGCCATGAACAGACCCAACCGAGTGGAAGCGCTGGCGGACTTCCGCATCCGCGTGGCTTACCCCGATGGCACCGTGGGTGTCATCGACCTCGCCGCGGATGTCGGTCGCGGTGTGTTTGCCCCGCTCGCGGACGAAGCGTTTTTTCGAACCGTTCACATCGGCCGTTTCGGACAGATCGCTTGGTCCGATGACATTGAGATTTGCCCCGACGCCGCTTATCAAGAGATCAAGGGCCAGACGGCAACCGAGGGGATCCATGCCTGAGATCAGCCGATTTTACGGCATCATCATCCGGTTCTACTACCGCGATCATCCTCCCACTCACTTTCACGCCATTTACGGGGAGCATGAGGCCCTGATCGAGATTGAGACGGGCGCAATCCACCAAGGCCACCTGCCGAAGACGGCTTACGACCTCGTCGATCGGTGGCGCACGATTCATCTTCAAGAACTCCGTGACGATTGGAACCGCGCCCGGCAGCAGCGTCCGCTTTTGCCAATTGCTCCACTCGAATGAACCAAGTTTTTTCCACCACACTGATTGACAAAACCCATCCCCCATATGACTCCACAACAAAAAGCAGAAAACCTGGGCATCAAGTTTGAAAAAGTGGCGCCCGGATACCTGAACCTGTGCATCCGCTCCGGTTCCCAACTCCTCACCTCCGGGCATGTGAGCGATCTCAAGGGCAAGCTCGGAGCCGGCCTCACCGTGGAGCAAGGTTACGCCGGCGCGAAGAATTGCGCGGAGAAAATCCTGCGCTCGGTGTGGGACACCCACGGCACGCTGGACGGCCTGCGGGTCATCAAGGTGCTCGGCTGCGTGAACTCGACGCTCGAATTCAACGAGCAGCATCTCGTCATCAACGGCGCCTCGGATTTGCTGCACCAAATCTTCGGCAAAGACGGCGATGGCTTTCACGCCCGGAGCGCGCTGGGTTTTGCCCAGCTTCCCACCGGCGCGGCCGTCGAGGTGGAAGCGATTTTTGAGATCAAATAACTTCCGCCCGCCACCCGAATGAATGCGCGGCGATAAAAGGCGAATTCCGATGGACCACTTTCAAAACCTCAATCGCTTGCGCGCCTTGATCCCTTCGGCATGGGAGGGCGCGGTTCCACCCGCGCCCCATCTTTCCAAAAAATTAGGGCCGGAGTGGATCCCAGTTCTCCAAAGCTGCCTCGCTGTCCTGATGATTTTTCTCAGCAGCACCGCTTCCGCTGCCGACCCGCCTTTCGGCCTTGAGAAACGCGTTCCGTGGATTTCTTCACACCTCATCGGTTCGCCGGAACGGCCGTTGCCCTACACGGTCGAGAAGACATTCACCAACCTGACGTGGAAAGCGCCGATTTACATCGCCGAGGAACCGGGAACCGATCGTCTGCTCGTCGTGCTTCAAGGAGGCGAGGTGGAGCGGCCGACGCGCATCCTGCGGCTCAAAGACGATCCCAACACAACGGAGTCGGAGCTGTTCCTCGAAATGCCACGGCGATTGGTTTACTCCGTCTGCTTTCATCCCGGCTATGCCACCAATGGTTTTATTTATTTGTTCAGCAACGGGACGACCGGCAATCCGACCCGGACAAATCGGATCTCGCGGTTCACCGTGGATCGCCAGCCGCCGCAACGGGTCGATCCGAAGTCGGAGGAGATCGTGCTCGAATGGGCGTCGTCCGGCCACGACGGCGGCGACATGGCGTTCGGGCGCGACGGCATGTTTTATCTCACCACCGGCGATGGATCGAGCGACTCCGACGCGCTGAATTCGGGGCAGACGATGGATGACCTGCTCGGCAATGTGCTCCGCATCGATGTCAACCATCGCACCGGCACGCAACCTTACGCCGTGCCGGCGGACAATCCGTTTGTGACGCTGCCGGGCGCGCGTCCGGAGATTTGGGCTTACGGTTTCCGGAACCCGTGGCGCATGAGCATTGATCCGAAGACCGGGCATGTGTGGGTCGGCAACAACGGACAGGACCTCTGGGAGACGGCGCAACTGGTCCGGCGCGGCGAGAACTATGGCTGGAGCGTGTATGAAGGCAGCCACCCGTTTTACCTCGGACGCAAGCGTGGCCCCACGCCGCCTGTCCTGCCGACCATTGAGCATTCGCACTCGGAGTTTCGTTCGCTCACCGGCGGCGTGGTGCATTACGGCCGGAATTTTTCCGAATTGAACGGCGTTTACATTTACGGCGACTATTCCACCGGTCGCATCTGGGGAATGAAACACGATGGCCAGCGCGTTCTCTGGCATCGCGAACTGGCCGACACGTCTCTTCAGATCACGGCGTTTCGCGTCGATCACCGGGGTGAACTGCTCATCGCCGATCACACCGGCGGACTCTATCGCCTCGTGCTCGCGCCCAAGGAAAAACGCGTCGCGCCGTTTCCCACGCGCCTGAGCGACACCGGACTGTTTGCCTCGGTGAAGGCGCATCACGTCGTGCCCGCGCTAATCCCCTATTCGGTCAACGCCGCCGCCTGGACCGACGGCGCGCAGAGCGAACGCTTCATGGCGGTGCCGGGCGAAGCGAAGGTGGGTTTCGACGCGGCTCGCGGTTGGAATTTTCCAGAAGGCACGGCGCTCGTGCAAACACTCTCGCTCGAACGGGAGACGGGCAACGCCGCGTCGCGTTTCTGGGTCGAAACCCGAGTGCTGCTGCGTCAACAAGGCGAGTGGACCGGATATTCCTACCGCTGGAACAAGGAACAAAGCGACGCCACGCTCGTGACCAAAGCAGGCACGGAAACCGTCTTCACCCTGCGCGACAAGGCAGCGGCTGGTGGTAAGCGACAGCAAACGTGGCGGTTTCCCAGCCGAACTGAATGCATGGTCTGCCACAGTCGTCAGGCGAACTTTGTGCTCGGACTCATCGGGGCGCAGATGAATCGCGAGTACGATTACGGCGGAGTCCGGGACAATCAATTGCGCGCGCTGGCCCACATCGGTCTTTTCACCCAGGCCCTGCCCAAGCCGCCGAAAGAACTCGACCAGCTCGTTGATCCCCACGACGCCACGAAAGATCTCGCCGCCCGCGCCCGGTCGTATCTGCACGTCAATTGTTCCGCCTGTCACGTCGAGGCCGGCGGCGGCAACTCCAAGATAGACCTGACGTTCACCGCCGCGAAGGAGCGCGTGAGTTTGATCAGCGCGCGACCGCAGCACGACACGTTTGGCATCGACAACGCCATGTTGGTTGCGCCCGGCGATCCTGGCCGATCCGTGCTCGTTCACCGCCTCTCGCAACGTGGCCGCGGTCAGATGCCGCCGTTGGTTTCCACCCGCGTCGATGAACGCGCCGTCAAACTCATGCGCGACTGGATCGCGCAGTTGAAACCCGACCAGACCGTCGTTCGCGAATGGCAGATGGAAGACTTCCTCCCGGCACTCGAAGCTGTGAAGGCTGGCCGCTCCTTTGCCGCCGGACAAACCGCGTTTCGCGTCACGGGCTGCGTCCAATGTCATCGCTTCGCGGGCGAAGGCGGCACCGTCGGACCTGATCTCGCCGGCGTGGGCCGCCGCCTCGCGCCCCGCGATCTTCTCGAATCGATTCTCCTGCCTTCAAAGGTCATCGCCGACGAATACGCCACGCACGAAATCGAAACTGCGGACGGCGAAACCATTTCCGGTCGAGTCGAACGCGAAGACGCTCGTACGCTTCTGCTGCGCCCGCTGGCTTCCAACGAGGCGGCGGTGGAGGTGGACAAGAAAAAGATTCGTCGCCGCCAACGTTCGCAGGTATCGCCCATGCCCGCCGGCGTCGCGAACACCTTGACGAAGGAACAAATGCTCGACCTGCTGGCATATCTGTTCAGCGATGGCGATGCGAAAGCGCCCGCGTTCAAATGAAACCGCATAGCCGATTGATTCACGGCGAGGCTGTTTCCATGACGGTTGCTTGACGTCGGAAACTTGGAGTGCAAGGGTGTCCGCGTGAACCCGGGCAAAAAGCAAATCTCCGCGAACTTCGTACGGAGCAAATGAAAACTCTGATCAACAGTTTCAGTCCGGCGCGCGGTGATGTGCTTCGCGTGGGCACCTCGCGGCGCGGATTTCTCCAAACGGGACTGGCCGGGCTGGCGGGACTTTCCCTGCCCGCATTGTTGCAGCAACAAGCCCTGGCCTCGGCGGCGGGGAAGGCCAGGAGCAAAGCGAACGTGATTCTCTTCTGGCTTTCGGGGGGACCGAGCCACATTGACATGTGGGATCCCAAGCCGGATGCGCCCCTTGAAATTCGCGGGCCGTTCGGACACATCCCCACGAAATTGCCCGGCGTTCACGTCTGCGAACATCTGCCGCTGACCGCGCGGATCATGGACAAGTTGACGCTGATCCGTTCGGTGGATTGCAGCGCCAGCGATCACACGCCCATCACCATGCAGGCCGGAAATTCGCTGGCCCGCCGCACCAACGACGGCAAAGACGGCGACGGTTATCCTTCGATGGGATCCGTCGCGGCGAAATTGTGCGGTTCCAACGCGCCGGGAATTCCAGGGTTCATCGCGCTGGCGGATTCGTTGAAAGCGGATGTCTGGGGAGCCGGTCACCTGGGTAGTTCCTTCGAGCCGATCAACGGCAAGGAACTCGCTGGTCGCCTGGCTTTGGTCGAGGGACTTTCGGTGGAACGTCTCGGCAACCGCCGCGCTCTGGCTGATCAACTGGACGGGTGGAAACGAAAGCTCGGCACCAACCCGGACATCGCCGCCGCCGATCAATACACCCAGCAGGCTTATGAGGTGCTGATGTCCGGTCGCGCCCAGCGCGCCTTCAATCTGGATGAGGAAAAACCCGCCCTGCGCGATGCCTACGGTCGCGACAGTCTCGGTGAAAAAGCATTATTGGCGCGTCGCCTCATTGAAGCCGGAGCCACCTTTGTCACCGTCAGCGGTGCGTGGGGATATTTCGATCACCACGGCGACAACGTGCAATGGGGCGGCATTGAGAAGGGTCTCAAACCGCTCCTGCCCGTCGTGGATCGCACGTTGCACGCCATCGTCACGGATTTGGAAGCGCGCGGATTGCTCGACAGCACGCTCATCCTGATGATGGGTGAATTTGGCCGCAGTCCCGTCATCAACAAAGAAGGCGGACGCGAGCATTGGCAGCGGGTGATGTCGATGGTGATGGCGGGCGGCGGCCTGCGTCACGGCCAGGTGATCGGCAGCACGGATCGCAAAGGCTACGACATCGACAGTCGCCGCGTGGGGCCGGCCGATCTGGCCGCGACGGTGTTTCATCATCTCGGCATCGACCCACTTGCACAATGGATCGACCCGCAGGGCCGCCCCAGACCCATCATCACCGAAGGCGGCCAGCCTATTGAAGAGTTTTTGTAGTGCCGTTCTTTGGAGACTATCAGGCCTATGTCTCAAGCCACCCAATCTGACCTTGTCGAACTTCTCCGTGAAGTGGTTGTGTTGTTGCGGCGTCCGGATACAGACACCGCATATTCTCGCTATAAAAACGCTCATGAGGCAGTTGCGGAAATGGAAACACACTTACACTGTATAGAGGTGGGTGATTTTTCCAAGCTACGTGACTTGGAGATTCTGTTCGCGCCTACTGGCACGCTACAAGACATATCCATCAACAGCGGCTGGGGTGAGTATTTCTTGACCCTTGCTGAGAGATTTGATCGCTACGTCGCCTCCCTGAAAAAAACATTTTCTTAACCTTCTCCCCGCGAGCGCTTGGCTCAAACAAATCCTATCCGCCCGTCAGTTCCGGGATGGGCTTGCCATTATCCACGAGCGATGTGGGCCGCCCGTTGAAGTCGTTGATCGTGACCTTGGCGGCATCAATCCCCAGATGATGATAGATCGTCGCCAGAAAATCGCCGGGGCCACAGGCGCGTTCGGTGACGGCTTCGCCGCGCTTGTCCGTGGCGCCAATTACTCCGCCAGTCTGAATGCCGCCACCCGCCCAGAGATTGCTGAAGGCCTGCGGCCAGTGATCGCGCCCCGGCTGCGTCGTGCCCGCAGGGCCGCTGCCATCGCCGCCGCCGGTGCTGCGGTCGTAACTGATTAAAGGCGTCCGGCCAAATTCGCCGGTCACCACGACGAGCACGCGTTTGTCCAGCCCACGCGCATAAATGTCCTCGATCAGCGCCGAGACCGCCTGATCGTAGTTGCCCATGCGGAAGCGCAGCACGTCGAAGATGTGATGATCGACCGCGTGATCGTCCCACACGCCCGTGCGCCCGCAGAGCGGCCCGCTCAATTCACTGGTAATGATCTCCACGCCCGCTTCCACGAGCCGCCGCGCCAGCAACAATTGTTGGCCCCAAGTATTGCGTCCGTAGCGATCGCGAGTGCGCGCGTCTTCTTTCGTGAGATCAAAGGCATTGCGCGTTTGCGGATTGGTCAGCAATGCCATTGCCTGCGTTTCGAAATGATCCAATGCGCCCAGCTCCCCTTCCCTGTCGAATTTGCGCTCCAGTTTGTCGAGGCTCTGCCGCAGCGCCACGCGATTGCTCAAGCGCGCCGCTTCCGTCGAATTGGACAAACCGATGTTCGGCACTTCGAAATCCGGCCGGTTCGGATCACCCGTCACCGCAAATGACGAATACGCGTCCCCCAGATACGCCGGCCCGTCGTAATTTGTGATCGGCCGCACGCCCACGTAATTCGGCAACGGATTCGTGCGCTTGGAACTCCGGGCGCGCAGGTAGTTGGCTGCCGACATCCAGTCCGGCAAACGCGGCTTGGGTTTGTCGCGTTCATCCGAATCGCCCGACAGCAATTGCATCGAGCCCGCCGGATGACCGCCGGCGCGTTGATACATGGAACGCAGCAACGTGAATTTATCCGCGATCTTCGCCTGCATCGGGAGCAGTTCGGTAAGCCGCATCCCCGGCACTTTGGTGGCGATCGTCTGGAACGGCCCGCGATATTCGCTGCCGATGTCCGGCTTCGGATCATACGAATCGAGATGCGACAATCCCCCCGGCAACCACACCATGATGACCGCCGTCTTCTCGTGGGTCGGCTTCACGGCATTCTCCGCCCGCAGCCGGAGCAGTCCCGGCCAGCTCAGGCTTGCGAACCCGGCCAGTCCGACCCGCATGAACCCGCGCCGGGTCAACGGGCCGGTGCAGGGAATGATGGCGGAAGACATAAAATAAAAATGGTTAAGGCGCTAAAAAGAATTGTCTCCGTGGCGCGGTAATCATGATTCGCAACCGCCGTAAAGACGCCAAATAAACTCGTCGAGCTGACGCGAATTGGCGACTCGTACTTCTATGCCTCGCTGTGAAGTGTGTGCCAGATAACCGATCGTATCCAGATCAGAGGGGTCTGCCAAAGCGACGCCGAGTAAAGAATCAGTGACATAAATCGGCAGCAAGCGATGCTTTCGAGCGAAGGCTGATGAAATACAGCGCAATAATTCGGGCGTGAACTTCACCTCTCTCAAATCAACTGTTTCGGCACTATCGTCCATAATATCAGCGAGATCCTTGCACCCGTTCGGCAACGAAATGCTGCGCTTATTCGGATTGACGAAAGGGTTCATGGCGCTCGCTGCCTGAAAATACAATCAACTCGTCAGTTCCGGAATGGGCTTGCCATTGTCCACGAGCGGAGTGGGCCGTCCGTTGAAATCCTTGATCGTAATCTTGGCGGCATCAATTCCCAAATGATGATAGATCGTGGCGAGAAAGTCGCCGGGACCGCAGGCGCGCTCCACGACGTCTTCGCCGCGTTTGTCGCTCGCGCCAATGACGCCGCCGGTCTGAATGCCGCCGCCCGCCCAGATATTGCTGAAAGCCCGCGGCCAGTGATCGCGTCCCGGCTGCACGGTGCCCGCAGGACCGCTCGCGGGATGCGCGCCGGTGCTGCGGTCATAACTGATCAACGGTGTGCGGCCAAACTCGCCGGTGACCACCACCAGCACGCGTTTGCTCAGACCGCGCGCATAGATGTCCTCGATGAGCGCCGACACGGCTTGATCGTAGGCTCCCGCGCGGTAACGCAGGCCGTCAAACACATGCGCGTTCACCGCGTGGTCGTCCCAGTTGTTGCCGGCGGTGCCGCAAATCGGGCCGTCCAGATTGCTGTGAATGATCTCCACCCCGGACTCGACGAGGCGGCGGGCCAGGAGAAGTTGCTGCCCCCAGCGGTTGCGCCCGTAGCGGTCGCGGGTGCGCTCATCCTCTTTGCTCAAGTCAAACGCATTGCGCGATTGCGAATTGGTCAACAACGTCATCGCCTGCGCTTCGAATTCATCCAGCGCGCCCAACTCGCCTTCCTTGTCGAATTTGCGCTCCAATTTGTCGAGGTTCTGCCGCAACACCACGCGATTGCTCAGGCGTGTGGCTTCCGCCGCATTGGACAAACCGATGTTCGGCACTTCAAAATCAGGCCGGTTCGGATCGCCGGTGATGGCAAACGTCGAATACGCATTCCCCAAATACGCGGGGCCGGCGTAACCGCCTTCGACCGGATTGATGCCGACATTGTTAGGCAGCGGGCAGGTGCGGCCCGGCATTTTGGAACGCAGAAAGTTGGCCACGCACATCCAGTCAGGATAGCGCGGTTGGGTTTTGTCGCGTTCGTCGGGATCGCCAGTCATCATAGCCAGATGGCCGGCCGGGTGGCCGGCGGAGCGATGGGTCATGGAGCGCAGCAGCGTGAACTTGTCCGCGATCTTCGCTTGCATCGGGAGCAATTCCGTAAAGTGCGTTCCCGGCACCTTGGTGGGGATGTTCTGGAATGGCCCGCGATACTCACTCCCAATGTCGGGTTTCGGATCGTAGGTATCGAGATGCGAGAGTCCGCCGATCAGCCAGACCATGATGACGGCAGTCCGTTCGTTGGCGGGTTTCAGCGCGTTCTCCGCCCGTAATCGCAACAGTCCCGGCAAGCTCAAGGTGCCAAAACCAGCCAGGCCAATGCGCATGAATCCACGCCGGCTCAAGGGTCCGGCGCAAGGAATAATTGGTGAGGACATAAAATCTATTTGTTCAAGGTGCCAATCGGATTCGTCTCTGCGACGGTTGCTTCTGTTTCGATATTCACGTTTCCCGCAAAAGTTCGATGCGTTGTGACGCTGCCATATTCGCTCTAATTTGCCCCAAAGACAACCAACTCTTTGCCGTTGGTGCCATCCCAGACGCGCAAGATGCTGTCCTGGCCACCCGCGACAATGACACTGGCAGTGACTCCGCTGGCGGCGGCTTGCATGAAATCGGGGAGCTTGGAAAGGGCGCGGACTTCGCCGCCTTCGTCGTTCACGATGCGAACCAAGTTATCGCCGGCGGATGTGAGGATTTGATTCGTGGCTCCGATGAACTGGAGCGACGTCACTTCTTTGGCCCAGCCCGCGATCTTCCGTTTGCGCTCGCCGGAGAGCATGTCCCAAATAATCACCGAGCTGTCCGCGCCCGCGCTGGCCAGCACGCGACCGTCCACGCGGAACGCCACCCCCATCACATGGTGAGTGTGGCCTTCAAACAACAGCACCTGTTTGCCGCTGGCAACGTCCGTGACGCGCGCGGCCTTGTCCGCCCCGCCAGAGGCGATCAGTTTGCCGTCTGCGGAAAAATCAAGACTGAGCACCGCGTCGGAATGCCGTTCCTTCCAATCCTGAACCAGCTTCCCGCTCGCCACGTCCCAGAGACTGATGTCGCCGGAGCGCGAAGGTTCACCACCCCCGGCAGCAAGCGTCTTTCCATCCGGACTGAAGCGCAGGGCATTCACCCGATCCACGAATGGCGAATCCGCTTTCTCGCCACCGAGCACCCGCTCCAAAACCCAACGCGAGCCAGCACTCACGCTGGCCGTCGCACCGTCCGCATTGCAGGTTACAAAGCTCTCGTCGGCAGCGGCTGTGATCGCTGCCGCCGTCGTGGGTGTCCCGCGCACTTGCTCCAGCGGCGTGCCGGAGGCAACGGCCCAAATCCGCTGTGTGCCATTTGTAAATACGGCGGCGACCGTCTTGCCATCAACGGAAAAGGTAACGGCCAGCGGGCGCAGGTTTTCTTTCGCAAGCGATTGTCGCACGGTTGCCAGATCCGTGTTGGCCTTGATTTGAATTTTTTGCGCGGCTTCCAAAGCGGACTTTGCGATGACGACCGCGTTGGTGTTTCTGCCTTTGGCATCGGTGAAGTTTTTCACTTCGGCCTCGGCATCTTTGGCGTGCGTCTCGGCGGCTTGCACGGCGGACTGTGCAGTGCTTTCCGCTTTGGCGGCGGCCATGAGTTTCTCCTGCGCGTCCTTGTTCTGTTTTTCCAGCGCGGCATCAGGCTTGGCATTCGGCGCCTTGGCAATCAACGCCGCCGTGTCATCCGCCGCTTTTTGAGCAACCGCCTTCGCGTCCTTCGCCGTTTTGAGGGCGGTCTGCTTCTCCGGCAGTTCCTTCTTCACGCTGGCGATGGTTTCTGTCGCCTTCTTGATCCGGTCATCCAACGTCTTGTTCTCCGCTTCCAGACGGGCGGATTCTCCATTTTGAAAAGTCAATTCAAGCCCTCCCGCAGCGACCACCCAGTCCAGCGCGGCGATTTGACGGACGGATTCCGGATCGCCCCGCAACTCGATGATTTGTTTGCCCGCTTCCGAATCCCAGACGCGCACGACCCCATCGGCGCAACCAGCGGCGAATTGTTTGCCGTCGCGCGACAACGCCAGCGCGATCACACCCGCAAGATTGAACTCACGAACCATCTTCGCCTCGGTGATGCTCCACAACCGCACCTTGCCATCTTCACTGGCCGCGAGCAGTTGATCGCCGCTCACCCCCACCGCCGATGCAGTGATGGCCCCGGTTGCGCCCTTGAGTTCCTTCGGTGCCGCCAACTCGGAACTCGCTACCACCGGCAATAGCCACGCGCGCACGATCTTGTCTTCTCCAGCGGTCGCCACGGCCCGGCCATCTCCCATCCACGCGATGGCGCGCACGCCGGCAAGACCGGCATTGGACGTGATGCGCTTGCCGTTCGGAAGGCTCCACAGACTAAGCTCCCCATCAGTTCCATAGACGGCGACCTTGGATGAATCAGGCGAAATACTTAGGAGCTTGATGCCCGCTGTGTTCACGTTCGGGATGGTCTTGAGAGTTTTTCCGCTGATGGCGTCGAGCAAAAGCAGCGCGCCGTTTTTGTCGCCACAAACGATTTGCCTCCCGTCGCTGGTCAGGGCCGACGCGACTACGCCGAGCGCCGCATCCGCGTTCCGGGAAACAGAGTTTGCTTTTTCCAGCCGCCAGATTTTCACCTCGCGAAAACTTCCGGAGGCCAGTCGCGCGCCGTCCGGACTAAAGGCCACGGACTGCACCAGTCCACGGTGCGCCGTGCCCCCGCTGGGCGGAGCGCCCCGTTTCATTTGTGTATCATCACTGAGACGCGTCACGAACTGGCGCGTCGCGAGATCATAGATCGTGATTTGATTCGCACGACCGCAGGCGGCATAACGTCCATCCTTGGTCATGGCCACGGCATAAATCGGATTCACTCCCGGCGGCAGCGCTTGCCAGACCACTTGCCGTGCTTGCTGCACCGACTGTTTGGCCCCCTGATCGATCCAAGATTTCAGCAGGGCGAGTTGCTTTGAATTCAATTTCACCGCCCCCGTTTTGTTGCCCTTCGGCGGCATCGCGATCTCCCCCTTTTGCGCGGCGGCTTTGAAAACGAGGCTGTCCGCGCCTTTGCCGGGAATGACGCCCGCCCCCGAATCGCCGCCTTTCTTCATCAGCTCCGGCGTCTCCATGTTGAGACTGGCCTTGTGCGTCGTCTTGTTGTGACAGGAAATGCAGTTGGCCTTCAGGACGGGATAGACATCGCGATAAAAATCGATTTCCGCGCTGCCGACTTTGGGCGGAAACAGTCCCCAAAAAGCAACACAACAAACTCCCGCGACCCAGCGGCGGACGGCTTCAGAATTTCGCTCAGCACGAATCATTTCTTATCTTCGGGTTTGACGAGAATACGAATCGGTTCCGACACAAGAATGTCCACCGTGTCCGCCGCCGTGGCCACCGTGGTCGCGGCTTTGACGCGATTCGCGGCTTCAACTTTGGCCGCATCGGCGGCTTTTTGCTTATCTGCCGCGACCTTAGCCGACTGATCGGCGACCGCTTTTTTTTCGGCAGGCGCGGCCGCAGCTTCGTCGGCAAGTTTCTTGGCTTCCGCAGCGGCAGTAGCCGCTTCTTGATCAGCCTTCTTTTGCGCGTCTTCGGCGCTCTGCAACGCCGCCAGATTGTAGCGGTATTTAGCGACCGCACCTCCGAGAAAAGCGAGCGTGTGTTCCCCCGGCGGAATTTTCAACGCCCCCAGATCGATTACCGCATCTGTCACCGGCGCATTGAGCGGAATTTCAAGCTCCTTCACGCTCTCGAAACCGTTTCCCAACGGCCTCATTTTGATAGTGCCCGTGAACTCGGCACGCCACGAAACCTTGAGCGGAACCGTGAGCTTCTCGCCGACCTTGGCTTCCCAGATTTTCTTTTCGACCGGCGCGAGGGTGACGGGCGCCGCCTCGAAACCGCCGACGGACACGGGGATATCGGCGAACAAGCGAGGATTGGGAATCTCCTGGCTTGCGTCCCGCACCGGCCAAACTTGCGACGCCAGACGGCACGGATGACTCACCGTGGTGCCGTTGATCTGCGCGCGGCCAAAGATTTTCGCCACGGCCAAGGAACGTGGCGCGTTTTCCGCAGCCGTGATGAGCATGATTCCCCGAGTCTTGCCGGCCGGAATCTTAATGCCAGTAGCGCTGATCCCCGCCGGCAGATTTTCCATCCCCAGTTCGATCTCCCCGTCGAAGCCGTCCCGCCGCACGACGACGACCTCAAACGCCATCGTGCTGCCCGCGCGCAAGGCGATGGGTTTGGACAGGGCGGCGCGATCCCCGTTTCTGAGTTCCTGGTGAATCGCCCAGGCCACGAGGGCGAAATCCGGGGCCGCTTTGCGCACGATCAACCGATAGGCATTGCGCGGATCGCTGCGGGTGCCGCCAAACAAATCGCGCAACTGTAGCCGATGGAGTCCGTCCTCTTTGATCTCCAGCCTGCCCAGCACATCCGCCGAGCCGGCATCGAAGGGCGGGCCGTCATAGGAATAGCCGTTGCTGGAGGGCTTCATCGGTGCGGGGATGTCATTCAACTCCACCACATCCGTGAGCTTTTCCTTGTCGCCTTCCTTGGTGACCCGTTGGACTAGGACGAAAGGATCGGTGGGCAAGCCCAGACGCTCGGACACGATTTCGACCCACCACACGTCGGATTTCTTGGCCTCGAACTCAAACGTGTCCACGTCGGCGGCGGGGAAAAATTTGCCCGTGATGTCGCAGGGCAGTGTGATTTTCTGCGCCGCGCCGTGCAGGTTGTTGGGTTCGATCTCCGTGATTTTGGCGGCGGTCGATTGATAGTCCGGCGACCAGGAAAAGGAACCCACCGTCTGTGTCGAAGGCTGGCGCGGCGGTGCTTCGGCTCCGGAGGCGTCCTGCAAAGCCAGCCGGTAAAAATATTCGGCACCGCCCTGATAAGTCAGGCCATGCACCTTGATGAAATACTTGCCGTCCGCCAGCGGCGTGAAGTCCAGGACGCCACCCGTGCGATTCACCAGCACGTCGCGTCCTTGCGCATCGGCTACGATCAACACAGCGGCCAGCTTCGAGTCAATGCCCGCCGCCGCGCAGTCCACGGCCACGCGTTTCCCCTTCACGGCCTGGAACGAATAGAAGTCAACGGCCCGCCGGGTGATGGCCGCATTGCAGATCGAGTTTGATTGGAGTTCCATCGCCGTTTCCAGCGAGGTGTTCGGTTTCACGCGAATCACTTCCGGCATCGTGTCCACCACGAAGGCGCGGGCGGAGGAAACGCCCAGCCGCGTCATCAGTCGCGCGTCGTGAACACCGCGCGGCGCATCCGCCGCAATCGTGACGATGAACTTGTTCGGCTCTGCTTTGCCGTCGGCGGCCAATTTCGGTTTGGCGGTGATCTTGGGATGGGAGAAAAGCAGTTCGTACGAGTCATCCATGCTTTCACCCGTGATGGTGACTTCAACCTGAGTGCCAACGCGCCCGCCCATCGGCATGACCGTGAGCAAACGCGGGGCGGGCAGACTCACTTGCTGGGCGACGGACGCGGAGACGAGCCACAGGGCGACCACGCCAACAACGAATCGGGAGACAGATGTTCGAGACATAATTTTAGTGGTTATAGAGAAATTCTTTGGTGTTGATGAGCGCCCAGAGGAGATCTTCATAGGCCATTCGTTTCGCCGCCCCGGGATCGAGCGGTTTGCCTTGGGCATCGACGCGGGGTTGGGCGAGATGGGTTTCGGCGATCTTCACTTCCTCGGCGGTTGGCTCGCGCTGATAGGCGGCCAAATACAGTTCGCGAAGCTTCTCCGGTTCCGGCTTCGTGCTTTTCGCCAACAGTTCGGCGCGGCCATTGCTCGTGGTGAGCTTGGCCTTCACATCCGCAGCATTCATCAGATGCAGGCTTTGCGAAAGGCTGGCGGACTGGACGCGCTCGCACTCACAGACGCTGGCGCCTTCGGGCCGGCCGAAGACCTTCAGGAAAGGCGAGCTGCGGTTGTAGCTGTTGTCCGGCAGTGAAATGGCGCGGGTGCCGGGGGGCATGTCGGCGAAATCCGTGCGCGCGCCGGTGAGTTGATCGATGGAATCCAGCAGCACCTCGGCGGGCAGATGCTTCGGATAATAATGGGAGAAGTTTTGCCGATCGACCGCGTTGTGCTCGTTCGGCATCGCGCTGAGTTGATAGGTTTGAGATTGGGCAATCACGCGAACCATGGCCTTCAAATCATAGCCGCTGGTGATGAAATGCTGCGCCAGCGCCTCCAACAGTTCGGGGTTCGTCGGCGGATTGGTGTCCCGGATGTCGTCTTCCGGTTCCACCAGACCGCGCCGGAAAAAATGCTTCCAATAACGATTCACCAGCGCCTTGGCAAAAAACGGGTTCGACTTGCTGCTCATCCAGTCGGCGAGTTGCAGACGCGGGTCTTCATCCGGCGGAATTTCGAGTGCGGGCGCGCCGAGCGCCGCCGGCTTCACGGGCTGCTTGGTCTTCTTGTTTTCCGCCTGGGCCACGCCGCGCTTGTGGAAGATGACATCCTCGCCCGCCGTGGCGGTGGGTTTGCGTCCCACCTGGCTGAAGAAGGCTGACAAGCTGTAGTAATCCCCCTGGCTCCAGCGCTCGAACGGATGATGATGACACTGCGCGCACTGCATCCGCACGCCGAGAAAAAGCTGCGCCACATCCTCGAGTTGCTGCTGTGGTTCTTTCACGCGCTTGTACCAGGCCACGGGCGGATTCGCCACAATCGTGCCAGTGGCCGCCAAAATTTGGCGCACCATCTGGTCGTAGGGCTTGTTCGCAAGCAGTCCGTCGCGCAACCAGGAATGAAAAGCGAAATTCGCCGTGATGTCGCTAGTATCGTCACGTTTGTTTTTGAGAACCGCCGCCCATTTGTTTGCGAAGTAATCCGCGTAATCAGGGCTGTTCAGCAAACTCTCGATCAACCGGTCGCGTTTGTCCGGTTCCTTGCTCGCGAAAAAAGCTGTTGTCTCCTCCACCGTCGGCAGATGCCCCGCGATGTCGAGCGAAACGCGGCGCAAAAACGTGGCGTCATCGCAGACCGGCGAGGGCGGCACACCAATTTGTTTCAGATTCGCGAAGACAAGTTCGTCAATGAAGTTCCTCGCCGCCGGCAATGTCCCAACCTTCGCTCCCAGCGGGATCGAGGCGCTGTAAACCGAGACCATGCCCTGATAACGCACCATCACGGACACATTGCCGGGAATGTCGAGAATCTTCACCAACCCCGCTTCGTCGGCCTCCGCCATGCTTTTGTCGTTCGGTTCATAGAGGGCGATGTGCGAGACATTCCGCGTCGTGCCATCGGAGTAATGAGCCAGCACCTTGAGTTGCTGCTGCCCTTTGATCTTCATCGAATTTCGTTTCGGCTGCACTTCGATGGACACAAGTTTTGCGTCCGAGTCCTGCCCATAAGGCATGCCCTGGGTAATCCACTCCCGGAGCAATTTGTAGCCTGCCGAGCTGGGCTCGAGCCGCTTGCCGCCACCATGCGGCACTGTGTTCGACGCCTTCATCAGCAACAAACTCTGATCCGGTGCGGGGGGAAACACCCGTCGTCCGTGACCTTCCTTCACCACATGCTCATAGTCTTCCTGCGGCTCGAACCCAAGCAGTGAAAGCCGGAATCCATTCTGCCCATTGCTGGCCTTCGCATGACAGCCGCCCGAATTGCAACTGGCCTTGGTAAAGATCGGCACAACGTCGTTCACAAAACTCAACGTGCGCGCGGACTTGGAACCGGACGCGCTGCCACTCGCGGAACCGGGCGGACGATTTGTGCCGGCCGCCTGGCTGGTGAGCGACAGCGACAGCCATACGAATAGTGTGTTGGCGAACGCTTTCATTCCGAATTGCATGATCTCAATAGTCAAATTCGAGCATCAGATCAGGCCCGATGCTCGCACTTTCATTGTTCCTAGTTCCGGTGGTGTTTCAGCCTTTCAGACTACCTGCGCCAAATAAAATTCACAAATGTTTTTCTGATCCCACAACCACGCGAGACCTGTCCCATGACGCCGAAGCGGCAGCCCGCGAAGGACTGGACTTGACGGCGAAAACACCTCGGCGCAATTTCACCGCATGATTCCCGACGAAAAACAATTTCCCCTGAACCACGCAGCGGCAAAAAATCCGATTCCGCTCAGTCGGTTTGCGGCTTTGATCTGCGCAGGAACCGCCTTCGTGCTTTCCGCCAGCGCCGCTGCCCCGGCGGTGGATCCGGCCAAGGACTGGCCCGCGTGGCGGGGGCCGACGCGCGACGGCATTGCCGCGCCGGGTCAAAACCCGCCCGTCTACTGGAACGAGACCGAAAAAATTTTGTGGAAGGCCGCCCTCCCCGGTCGCGGCCACGGCTCACCCACCGTCGTCGGCGACCGCATCTATCTGGCCACAGCGGATCAGCCGCAGCAGACGCAATCGGTGCTGTGTCTGGATCGCCGGAGCGGGAAGGAGCTTTGGCAGACGATCGTTCACCAAGGCCATCTCGACACCGCCGGACATCGCAACACCTCCCAAGCGTCCTCCACGGTGACATGCGATAGCGAACGGCTTTACATCAATTTTTTGAACGGCGGCGCGATCCACACCACGGCGCTGGATTTGAACGGCCAAAAACTCTGGCAGCAAAAGGTCGGCGACTTCGTCACGCATCAGGGCTTCGGTTCGTCACCGGTGCTGCACGGGCCGTTGGTGTTGGTGTCGGCGGATCACAAAGGCGGCGGCAACCTTGCCGGCTTGGATCGCCGTACCGGCAAGGTGGTTTGGAGCGTGGCGCGGCCGAAGATTGCCAACTACACCACGCCGTCAATCATTCGAACCCACGGCCGTGATCAAATGGTGTTGGCCGGTTGCAATCTCATTTCAAGCCTTGACCCGTTGACCGGCAAAACGCTCTGGGAAATCAACGGTTCCACCGAGGAATGCGTGGTGACGATGGTGAGCGATGGCGAACGCGTGTTCGCGGGTGGCGGTTATCCGAAAAATCACACCGTGGCGATTCTGGCGGATGGCTCCGGCAAAGTCGCCTGGCAAAACAACGCGCGCGTCTACGTGCCCTCAATGATCGCGAAGGACGGCCACTTGTTCGCCGTGATGGATGCCGGCCTGGCCGTGTGCTGGAAGTCCGACACCGGCGATGAACTCTGGAAGGAGCGGCTGGGCGGCGACTTCTATTCGTCTCCCGTCATGGTGGGCAACCGCATCTATGCGTCGAACGTGAACGGAAAGACCTTTGTGTTCGACGCCACACCGAAAGCGTTCAAGCGCGTGGCGGAAAATCAACTGGGTGATGAAGCCTACGCGTCCCCGGTGATCTGCGGCGACCGCGTATATCTTCGAGCGGCGAAGAACGGGGACACGCGGCAGGAATTTCTCTACTGCATTGGGAACGCGAAAGATCAGGCTCAAAGGTGAAATAGTCTCCTCCAGTTTTGATTTGCGGTCAGTCGAGGCGCAAGCGCAGCGATTCGCGCTCCGGAAATTACGGCGCAAGGGTGTTCCCATTTGACTTGCCGAGAGACGAGGCGCACGCTGAATTCATAATTCTATGGAAAACGAAAAAAAAGAACCATTAAAGGTTTACTTGGTGAACCCTCCATCTGAAAACCCGTGGAGAACTCAAAAAGATTATTTGGAGGATCAGCTACGAGCGAAGCGTTTATTCCAAATTTCAATCGCGGGGATGATAGTCTCCATTATTGCAGTGGTTACAACGGCGATTACTGCTGTCGAATCAATCAAGAGAATGAGCGAGTCGCGTGTTGTGACCGTTCAGGCACAGCTTCCAAATGGTAAAGAGTTGGATCGGAAACTCGTCGCAAAAGCTGAAAGCAACCTGAAAGAGCACATCGAGTTTCTTAAATCAGGTAAGAGTGAAACTGGAATCCTTAGGTGGAGAGCGATTCGCAATCTGCATTATGAAATCAAAAGTGGAGATGCCGAAGGAGCAATCACAGCATCGTTGGTTTATGAGGAGGATTTTTCTGATGGAACTCCTTTTCTAAAATTCTCTCGCCGCGAGTTAGAGCTTACCTACATAGAAGACAAGTGGTTGCTGACAAGTGGTAGGCATCGGTTCATTGCGCCTGCCGGTGAAAAAAATCCTACTCCCGATTGGACGCCATTTGCACCAGGCAATTCCACGGGGATAGCGATGGGACTTCGGATCGGATACCAGTTTAAGTGAGGTTTGATTTCTGCCCGTTCACGATGCGTTGGCGCTGGATGCTTATTTTCGCATTTTCATCCACTCCCATTTCTTCCATCTTCCCGCCACGAATTTTCTATGGCCGAAAAAAACAAACACAATTACGACGAGAGCAAGATCAAGACTCTAAGTTCGCTGGAGCATATCCGGCTGCGCACGGGCATGTATATCGGGCGCATCGGCAACGGCAATCATCACGACGATGGCTGTTACATCATGCTCAAGGAGGTCATTGATAATGCGGTGGACGAATACATCATGGGCCACGGCAAGGAGGTCGAGATCAAGATCGAGGGCACGCGCGTGGCCGTGCGCGATTTCGGGCGCGGCATCCCGCTCGGCAAGGTCGTGGATTGCGTTTCCAAGATCAACACGGGCGCGAAATACAATGACGACGTGTTTCAATTCAGCGTCGGGCTCAACGGCGTCGGCACGAAGGCGGTGAATGCGCTCTCCAAAAACTTTTTCGTCCGCAGTCATCGTGACGGCGAATATGCTGACGCGAGTTTCAAGATCGGCAAGCTCAAGAAGGAAGATTCGGGCAAAACGAAAGAGCCGAACGGGACGTTCATCGAGTTCGAGCCGGACCCGGAGATTTTCAAGGACACGGAATTCAAACAGGAATACGTGGAGCGTCGCCTGCGCCATTACAGCTACCTGAATACGGGGTTGAAGTTGATTTTGCATTGGAAGAACGTTGGAGTTCAAGCTTCAGCTTGTTCGGGGGAGGCGGGGGACACGCTAAAGCGTGAACTCCAACCTAAAGTCTTCCAATCGCGCCACGGCTTGATGGACCTCGTGATGGAAGACCTCGGCACGGATGGCAGCGAGCCGATTTATTCGCCGCTGCATTACGCGGGCAAGACGCTGGAGTTTTGTTTCACGCACAGCAATTCGCGTTACGGCGAGACGTTTTATTCGTTCGTCAACGGCCAATACACAAGCGACGGCGGCACGCATTTGAGCGCGTTCCGCGAGGGTTTGCTTAAGGCGGTGAACGAGTATTGCGGCGGCAAATACGAGGGCGACGACGTGCGCGAGTGCATGGTCGGCGCGGTGGCGATCCGGCTCAAAGACCCGATGTTCGAGTCGCAGACGAAGAACAAACTGGGCAACACGGAAATCCGCACCGAACTCGTGAACAACGTGCGCGAGGAGTTGCTGCATTTTTTCCAGCGCAACAAGCAGATCGCCGAGACGATCATCGCGAAGGTGAAGGACACGCAGGAGTTGCGGAAAGAATTGCAGAACGTGAAGAAGCTCGCGCGCGAACGCGCTAAGGCGATCACGCTGCGCATCCCGCAGTTGAAGGATTGCAAAAATCATTTCGACGCGAAGAAAGAAAAGGGCAAGGGCACGATGGTCTTCATTTGCGAAGGCCAGTCCGCCGCCGGTTCGATCACGAGTTGCCGCGACGTGAACAATCAGGCCGTGTTCGTCCTCAAGGGCAAGCCGCTCAACGTCTGGGATCTCAAACGCGACGTGATGTATAAGAACGACGAGCTGTATAACCTCATGCAGTCGCTCAACGTCGAGGACAACACCGAGGGTTTGCGCTACGACAAGGTCATCCTCGCCACCGACGCGGACGTGGACGGATTACACATCCGCAATCTGATGATCACGTATTTCTTCAAGTTCTTTGAGCAGCTCGTCCACAACGGCCACGTCTATGTGCTGGAGACGCCGTTGTTCCGCGTGCGCAATAAGGACAAGACGATCTATTGCTACAGCGAAACCGAACGCGACAACGCGGTGAAGGAACTCGGCGGCAAACCGGAGATCACACGCTTCAAAGGTCTGGGCGAAATCAGCCCGAAGGAATTCGCGCAATTCATCGGCAAGGAAATGCGGTTGAGCAAAGTGGAATATGCCCCGCGCGCCGAGTCCGGCCCGATCTTCAACTTCTACATGGGCAAGAACACGCCCGAGCGGAAGGATTACATCATGGATAGCCTCGTCGTGCCGGTGGAGGAATAATTTTCATTTCATACCATGTCAGCCAAAAGCAAAAAAGATTCCGCCCAACCTAAGTTGCCCATCGAAGGCGCGCCCCAACCCGCGCCCGCCGAAGCCAAGCCCGCCAAGAAGGTCGACACCAACGGCAATGGCGCAGATCACATCGTTGCCGAAACTGTTGAGGGCATCACACACCGGCCATTTGATCCGAAGAAGCTCGGCGTTGGTTTGCACACGCGGGTGGATCGCGGGTTTTTGGATTACGCAAGCTACGTCATCCGCGACCGCGCGATTCCGAATCTCGCGGACGGCTTGAAGCCGGTGCAGCGGCGCATCATGCATGTGTTGCACACGCTGGATGATGGACGCTTCATCAAAGTGGCCAGCGTAACGGGTGAGACGATGAAGTATCATCCACACGGCAATGCGTCCATCGATGATGCGATTGTAGTCATAGCGAACAAGCGATACCTCATTGAAGGTCAGGGGAACTTCGGAAACATCCACACGGGCGATCCAGCCGCTGCGCCACGTTACATCGAATGTCGTCTCACTGAGCTCGCGCGTGCGGAGTTGTTCAACGATGAAATTACAGATTTCATCCCGACCTACGACGGGCGCAATAAAGAGCCCGTGGCGCTGCCGTGCAAGTTGCCGCTCACGTTGATGCTCGGCACGGAAGGCATCGCGGTCGGCTTGAGCGCGCGGATTCTCTCGCACAATTTCCCCGAGCTGCTTGAGGCGCAGATCGCGATCCTCAAGAAGCAGCCGTTCAAATGCCTGCCGGATTTCCCGACCGGCGGGCTGATGGACGCGCGCGATTATCAGGACGGCAAAGGCACGGTGAAAGTCCGCGCCAAGATCAAGACCAAGGACGAATCCACCGTCGTCATCAAAGAGATTCCGCCCACGACCACGACCGAGTCGCTCATCGCGTCCATCGAAGACGCGGTGCAGAAGGGCAAGTTGAAGGTGAAATCCATCAACGATTTCACGTCCGAGAACGTCGAGATTGAGATCAAATGTCCAGCGGGCGTGGACGCGGAGAAGCTCGTGGATGCGCTGTATGCTTTCACCGATTGCGAGGTTTCGATTTCGAGTCGGATCATCGTCATCAAGGACAACCGCCCGGTCGAATTGACCGTGAGCGAGGTGTTGCGCGAGAACACCGACCAACTCGTCCGCATCCTCAAGCGCGAACTGGAATTGAGCGAAAAGAACCTGCTCGACGAACTGCACTATCGCACGCTGGAACGCATCTTCATTGAGGAGCGCATTTACAAGCTCATCGAGAAGTGCAAGACGAACGAAGCGGTGATGGCCGCAGTCTATGACGGCTTCAAACCGTTCAAGCGCCAGCTCGTGCGCGAGATCGTGGATGCAGACGTGGAGCGGTTGTTGCAAGTTCGCATCCGCCGCATTTCACTTTTCGACATCAACAAGCACCGCGAGGAGATGGAGAAGACGAAGGCCGACCTCGAAACCACGCGCAAGAATCTCAAGAACCTCACGCGCTACGTCGTGGGCCATCTTGAAGCCTTGCTGGAGAAATACGGCCCGCAGTATCCGCGCCTGACGACGAAGTCCGCGCGCCACGAGGAAGTGGACGTGAAGGCAGTGGCATTCAAGTCGTTCAAAGTTTCTTACGACCGCGAGACCGGCTACGTCGGCTACAAAGTCAACGGCGAGGAGTTCAAGCTTGAATGCACGAAGTTTGACAAAGTGCTGCTCGTGTTCAAGGACGGCACCTACAAGGTCAGCGAGTTGCCGGAGAAATTATTCGTTGGGCCGGAATTATTTTTCTGCAGCCTGCCGGATCGCGAGACGGTTTTCACCTGCGCCTACACGGATCGTAAGGCGAGCTACCTCAAACGCTTCAAGTTCGGCGGGACAATCATGAACAAGGCGTATCTCTGTATTCCCGACAAGTCACGCATCCTTTATTTCGCGCCGGACACACCGAAGGTTCTCTACGTCCGCTACAAACCCGCGCCGCACCAGAAGATCAACCAGCAAACGTGCGACCCGGCGAAGATTGAAATCAAGTCGCCCAAGACGCGCGGCCGGCAGATTTCCATCAAGGACATTTCGTCCGTCACCGCCGACCCGACGCGCGGCTGGGACGAAATGGCAGCAACGACAGAGATTGTGTTCGTCTGATCGGCTTGTGATCTGTTAATAAATGTGTATGGTGCGAGCCATGCACCAACAGATTTTGGCTGGGAGATCAAAGCAAACTGGAGTTGAAGGGAATAAAAGAATGGCTCCAAAGGTAGGACTCGAACCTATTTTTAGGCTATTCTCAGGGTTGCTCATAGTTGCGTGTTTGTGCGGTTAAACACACATAGAGGAACACCATAAACCTTTAATTGAAAGGATTATTTCGCAATTACGTGCAACTTTGCGAAACATTTCCCGTGCGATTTTGTGCGGGCCTTTTTAATCTGTGCGGTAACTGTGCGGTAATTATTTCCGGCCTAAATCTGTGCGTGATCTGTGCGGGACTTTGGGACGTTTTGAGCGAGCATCTTCGGAAGCGGATTCCGGGCAACTCGCTTCCGGTTTTGCGTTCCGGGAATATAAGTTACTCTGAAGCGGTTGCGCCCGCCCGTGCGGCAGCGCGGCGCAATGCGAGGCCGCAGTCCTGTCACGCTGGGTGGTGTTCAATCCCGCCGTGATGTTCCAAGCGCGGCAGAAGGGTGCCTTCCGTTGGTTTTGTCACTGGGTCTTTGAAATCTCCAAACGCGAGCCGGGTGTTTTAGAAGTCCTTCGGATGGATTGCGAGGCCAGGCTTCAGAAGGTGATCGTCGAATGAAAGGCAGGGAATCTCCAACCATTCCGCCAGCGCGGCAAACTCAGCATCGTAAGCCGTGAGTTGATTTCCCTCAGCAATGCGGAGCACTGAAGCAGTCGCCGTGGATTGTGTTTGCACGACCTCCCCCGCCAGTTTGAACGCGGCCACGGCGGTTTGATGGTTGATGATGCCCGCGCGAATGAAACCCAGCAGAGCGTTTCTCATCTCACTTTCCCAGAGGGGCGGCGCAATCCATTCCGAATCTTTTTTCTGCACCGCGTCGGCCAGCGCACTCTCCGGGGTTTGAATCGTGAGGGCTACAATCAAATTGGTGTCCACTACGATCAATGGGCTTCCTCCGTGAATTTGAGCACTTCCGCCATCGTCACCGTCCGCTTGCATTGGGCGCGGATCGCGGCGGCTTCGGATAGTGTCTGCTTGACGGGCTTCCGCCCCAGCACTCCGCCCTCAATCAGAAACAGGGCGTGCTTCTCTTTGCTCCGGCGATTCTTTTCCGCCGCCTGAACCAGCGCGGCGTTCACCGCATCAGGGACATCTCGTATCGTCAGTGTGACCATAAGCATAATGCTATCATATTGCACTTTAGTTTCAAGGCGAATCCACCGGGCATCTTGGGAGAGGAAAAAACTGGTTGTTCGCTCCGGGCGGGATAAAAGCGGAGGGCGGAAACACCCCAAAACCGCCCCAAATGAGGCGGAAAATGGAGAAGATTTCCGGCATTGCCCTCAAATTGGCTTCCCAATCCTTCCGCCGATGCCCTTTCCGTTGTCCGGCATTGTCTGGCCGCTCTTTTGAATCCTTCCGCTTGTTTAGTGGGTTTCTCTCGGCTACAACTTCCCAACCCAAAGGCAAGGCCAAGGGCTGACACAAGATGACCGCCGCCGAATTCAAAAAGAAATGGTCGCGCTATCAGGGCAAGGAAACTTCTGCCTATCAATCGCATTTTGACGACCTCTGCCGGTTGCTCGAACAGCCGACGCCCAATGAAGCCGATCCCAGCGGCAGCGATTTCTTCTGTTTTCAAAAGCGCGTGGTCAAAGACGCGGAACTTTTCAGCGTGGAAACGCCGGACGCCAGCGAGCCGACGGAGCGCGGCTTTGCCGACGTGTGGAAAAAGAGTTGCTTCGCTTGGGAATACAAGGGCAAGAAAAAGAACCTCGATGAGGCTTACAAGCAATTGCTCCGCTACCGTGAATCGCTGCTGAATCCGCCGTTGCTCGTGGTCTGCGATTTTGACCGCTACATCATCCGCACGAATTTCAACGGCACGGTTCAAGAGACGCACGAATTCACCAACGCCGAAATTGACCGCCCGGACAATCTGCGGATTCTCCGCGCCCTTTTCAGCGAGCCGGAATTTCTCAAGCCGCAGCGCACCACGGCGCAAGTCACCAAAGACCTGGCCACGCAAATCGCGGAAATCGCCAAGTCACTGCAAAGCCGCGAGAGCGTGGAATTGACCGACGCCAGGACGCGCAAGGAAATGAATTTCGCGCAGAAGAAAAATCTCCGCATCGCCCGCTTTCTGAATCGCATCGTCTTTTGCTTCTTTGCCGAGGACACCGGGCTTTTGCCCAAAAACCTCTTTTCCGAAATCGCCAAGTCCGACATTGATGATCCAAAACTGTTTGCCGAGACGTTAGAAAAGCTCTTTGCGGTCATGGCGACCGGCGGCACGTTTGGCAAAGACAAGATTCGTTACTTCAACGGGCATCTTTTTGAGGAGTCCACCGTCTTTGAACTCACGGAAGATGAATTGAAAAAGTTGGCTGATGCTGGCGAATCGGATTGGCAATTCATTGAGCCGAGCATCATGGGAACGCTTTTCGAGCGCGCCCTAGAGCCGGAGCAACGCTCGCAACTTGGCGCGCACTACACCAGCGAAGCCGACATCAAGACGCTCGTTGAACCCGTCCTCATGGCTCCGCTCCGCCGCGAATGGGTGACGCTCCAGGACGAACTCGCCGCCGCCTACAAAAAGGGCAAGGGCAACGCCGCGCAACGCGATAAGCTCGCCGCGTTTCAAAAGAAACTTTCAACCGTCACCGTGCTTGATCCCGCGTGCGGCAGCGGCAACTTTCTTTACGTCTCGCTGCAATTGCTTTTGAGTCTGGAAAAAGAAGTCATCGCCTACGCCACGCAACTTGGCTTTGCGTTCAAGCCGCTGGCGAACGTCCAGCAATTGCGCGCGATTGAATTAAACCCCTACGCTTTCGAGCTGGCGCAAGTCTCCGTGCAAATCGGTTTCTTGCAATGGCGGCGCGACAACGGTTTTGACAACGACCGCACGCCGGTTTTGCAAAATCTCGACGGCTTCCAAAACGAGGACGCTTTGCTTGTGCCGCATTTCAAAAGCAAAGCCAAGACGTTGAAAGAAGCGCAAGCGGGCGAACACGCGGGCGACGATGCCTTGAAGTTCTACACCGAACGCGAATGGCCGGCAGCCGATGTCATTGTCGGCAACCCGCCGTTTTTGGGTGACAAGCTTATGCGCGGCGAACTTGGTGACGGCTACGTTGAAGAACTTCGGAAAATTTACGGCGACAGAATTCCCGGCCAATCTGATTTGTGCTGCTACTGGTTTGAAAAATCGCGCGAACTGATTGAAGAAAAGAAATGCCAACGCGCGGGCTTGCTGGCGACACAGGGAATTCGCGGCGGCGCAAACCGCGAAGTGTTGAAACGTATCAAAGAAACTGGCGACATATTTTTTGCCGAGAGTGACCGCGAGTGGATTCTTAACGGCGCAAATGTTCACGTCAGCATGGTTGGTTTTGACTGTGGGAGCGAAACGGTTAAATCACTCAATGGGAAACCTGTCTCTGTAATTGAAATCAATCTGTCAGAAGATGGTGGTATGCCAAGCGCGCAACCTCTCCTAGAAAATTCAGAAGTTTGTTTTCTTGGAGTGATGAAAGCCGGCGCGTTTGACATTGAAGAGCAAAACGTATTGCAGATGCTTGCTGCACCAAATCCGCACGGAATTCCAAACAGTGATGTGCTTCGGCCAAGATTCACGGCGAGAGACATTCTTCAACGAACAGGAGGCGGGTGGATTATTGATTTCGGGTGTGATTCAGAATTAGACGCCGCTGCAAAATTTCAAATGCCGTTTAAGCACCTTGAGATAAATGTAAAACCAGAGCGTATTAAAAATCGGCGTAAGAGCCTTGCGGTTTATTGGTGGATTCACGGCGAACCGCGTCCAGCCTTAAGGGAAAAATTAACCGGCCTAAATCGCTTTATCATTACACCGGAAATTTCAAAGCATCGCATTTTTGTTTGGCTGGACGCAGCCAATCTTGCCGACCATCAAACGAGAGTATTCGCCAAAGATGATGATTATAGTTTTGGAATTCTTCATTCGAGACTTCACGAGGTTTGGTCATTAGCGCAAGGAACACAGTTACGCGAAAAAGAATCCGGCTTTCGTTACACGCCGACAACTTGCTTTGAAACTTTTCCGTTTCCATTTCCTGATGATTTGGAAGAGCCGCTCGACAACGCCGAGGCCGCACTCAATGCCGCCAAACATTATTCGCACATCACCTTGCACGAAGAACCCGTGCCGTATCGCACCGGCAAATCCGCAATCGCCAGTCCGCAATTGAAAATTGAGGAGCATCGCGCCGCCATTGCCGCCGCCGCCAAAGAGTTGAACACGTTGCGCGAACGCTGGCTCAATCCGCCGGAATGGACGGTGGAAAAAATTCTGGAATTCCCCGGCAGCATCAACGGCCCGTGGGCGCGCTACATTGTTCGACAGGATTTACAGGATTCACAGGACTCCAAAAAACATCCTGTCCATCCTGTAAATCCTGTCAAAGACGGCATCGGCATGGTGCGTTATCCGCGCCTTGAACCGCGCGACGCCGATTGCGCCGCCAAACTCAAAGCGCGCACGCTGACGAAACTTTACAACGAACGCCCCGCCTGGCTTGACCTCGCGCACAAGAAACTGGATGCCGCCGTCGCCGCCGCCTACGGCTTCCCCGCCAATCTGACGGACGAACAGATTTTAGAAAAGTTGCTGGCCTTGAACCTCGAACGCGCAGCGGACGAAGCCAAAGCCGCAAAGGTGAAGAAGCCCAAAGCGCAGCGGGCGAAGGAAGCAGGCGAACTTGTGTAATTGCCATGCTTGTTTTTATTGATGAATCAGGCGATCCGGGGTTGAAGCTCGGCTCAGGTTCCACCGATTACTTCATCGTGTCCGACATGGTTTGCGGGGCCGTGGCGCGGAGTTACAGCGGGAAGGATGATGCCAAGGCTTACCGAAGTTTGATTTCGCACCGGGAAATTTACGTCCAATTCTGGCCTAAATGAAAAACTCCGGCTCTATCCTTTCGGAACGCACACCATACGGTGACAATTCGAGCCGGAGTTGTAATCCGCTCGGAACCTAGTTGGGTGTAATACAAATTGCAATATAAATGCTGGCTTCAAGGAATGTCCTTCGTATTTGACAAGCCCGACAAATGGATACAATTTGTATCCGTGCGGATTATCAAAGAAGTGTTTCTCGTGGCGGCAGGGCAGAAACATCCAACGGCGACCCGCCACTTGGATTTGTGGCGCAAGACGGTCAAGGCCGCAACCTGGCGCAACTTGGTGGACGTGCGGAAAAGTTACCCGGACACGGACGCCGTGAAAGTTCGCAGCGGGCGGACGGTCTTGGTGTTTAACATTCGCCGGAACGATTACCGGCTGATTGCGGCGGCGCATTTCAACCGCCAGATTGCCTACACGCTGCGCTTTATGACGCACGCCGAATACAGCAAAGACCGCTGGAAAGACACGTTATGAAAACGATACCGACCAAAATTGAATTTGCCGGGCTGCCCAAAGACTACGCCGGGCTTTGCCGGTTGCTCACGCCGCGCCCGATTCACGACAAGGTGGATTTTGAGAACGTGACGGAAATCACCGATGCAATGGCCGGACACAAGCTGACGACTGACCAGGAGGATTATTTCGACCTGCTTTGCCGCCTGATTGAAGATTACGAAAAGGAGCACGCGCAATTGGACGCGCCCAAAGTGACCGGACTGGAGGCATTGCAACATCTTTTGGACGCGCACGACATGAGCGCGGCGGACTTGGCGCGATTGCTCGAAGTTCATCGCACGCTCGGCGCGATGATTTTGCGCGGCGAACGGCAGTTGACGCTGGCGCACGTCCGCACGCTGGCGAAACGTTTCAACGTCTCTGCCGATTTGTTCCTTCCCTAAAGCAACATGATTATTAAAGAGCATGATTGCGTGGTGCTAACCGCTGGTTTTCCGGGCGAAGGGTTGGAAGCCGGTGATGTCGGCACGGTGGTTCACATTCACAAGGGCGGCGCGGCTTATGAAGTCGAGTTCGTCACGCTGGCGGGCAGAACTATTGCAGTGGCCACGGTAGAGGCGGGCAATCTGCGTCCGGTCGGCAAACGGGACGTGAACCACGTCCGGGAATTGCAGTTGACCTAAGCAACTGAATAATAGTTTCAGGGCGTGAAGTGCAACCAGCCGTTTTCATCTTCGCGTAACCAAAGCGCGAAACGCCGGGAAGGGGCAAGCGCGCGATAGGCATTGCTCTTGGGAACGTGGTAAGGCGCGGCTTTCAGGAGTTCCGCCGCGTCCCGCCGCCGAAGGGGACGCGCCCCGTTCTGAAAAATGTCCCGCAAAACTAGGATGGTTACGGGCTGGGAAACGGGAATTTCCGCCCCGGCGGTGACTTCCGCCAAAGGTGTCGGCTCAAAATTCCCGTCGGGTGCGTCCGGTGGTGCGTCCGGCGCGGGTTTTTGGTCGTCGTCAGAGATCAGCCAACCAAGAATTGCGCCGAGTCCAAGGAGTATCAGGATGGGATTCATAATGTGAGGGGGTTAGTTGTGAGCGGGAAAAGAGTTGCCCAAGAGGGAAAATGTCATCTTTCCCGCACTCAACATGGGAAAGGAAGGGGTGCAAGTCCGGTTTCCCGTGCCTACAAGCCGGGAAAAGGGCGGGAAAGACACCATCGAACCGGGATGGTTTGCGGGAATTGGGGATATTGCCGGACGCTTTGCCGGACAACTGACTGGTTCCGGGCTGGCAGGTTTGGACATTTGAGGGGCATTTCTTGGTTTCCATTCCACGAAATCCCCTATGAATTGGTGGAATGGAAATCCTTCCATCGGTTTTCCACGGAATTTCCACGGAATTTTGGTGGAATAGTTCATGGCTTCCAAATGAGCAGTCTGTTTTCGTCCTCCACAAGATGAGCGGCAAATTTGCCGGTCAAACTCAGGGCGGTATAGCAGGCGGATTGCCCAAAACCGGTCGATTCCATCAAACCTTCAACCGCTTGCTTCTTGGCACATTTCCGCCTGCCGTGTTGAAACAAGGCGGCCACATCCTCCTCGGTAACGCCCCGGCGTTCCTCACCGGGTTTATCGAATGCCAGCCAGTCAAAGTCGGGCACGGGAGCAAAGACCCCATTGCGCCGCTGCCAAGCCGACGGTGCGCCCAATTCACCGTCATTGTTTTTGCAGCACGTCCAAACAACCCGGTCATCCTCCGGGGCATCGGATGCCGCTTGTAGAACGAACACGGAGCGCGGCACGGAACCAAGCACGTAGGAACCCGCCAAGAGATTCAATAAACCGCGCCCCGTGGCGCGTTCGTTTGCCGTTGGCTTGCGAGTGTGGGCCACAATGCCCAAGGCCGGGCCGGTATCCCCGGCAGGGATTACGGAACGAATCGCGTTAAATGCTTCCAAGTAGTCTCTGGCCTTTTCATCACGGGCAGCAGCGTTCCAAGGATCAATCAAAACCACGTCTGGCTTGAAGTCGGCAATGCAAGTTTTGAGTGTTGTGCAAAAATTGGGCTGGTCAAAGGCCAAGCCGAAAGGCGGGGGCGCAGAAACGAGAATCCAGTCAACCAGTTCGCCACAGGGAAGGTCGGCAAACTCTTTGCCCAAGCGCAAGCGGCCATTCTCATTTTGAATTATGAGCGTCTTAAAACGCCGATGCACGGTTAAGCCAAACCATTGTTGGCCGGTTGACCCGGCCATTGCCAACGCAACACTCGCCCGACTCTTGCCAACTCCAGGGGCACCGCCAATCACGAAAACGGAACCTTGCGTAATGTGGCAATCCCCCACCAAAACCGTATTAGTAAGCGGCTGGTAATCGCGCAAGTCGGTTGGTTTGAAGAACTCAATTGCCGGTGGCCTTGGCACGGCGGGTTGCTCCGCTTCGGATGGCGGCGCAACTGCACTTGTGGGAAAATGCCGCCCGGTGGAAGGCCGGGCGGGCTTTGCTTTGGTCGCTGGCCTTGTGAGCGAGGCCGCATTGTCAGCCGAGTATTCACTCGCTTCCACGGGCGTTGCAATCGGCTGAACCAAATTCAAGTCCATGTGTTTTCCTTTGGGCGAAAGCGTTCTCGTCCGTATCCGCACGGGCATTTAGGGCGACTACTTTGCGGGCTATCCGTTTTCAAAACGGCCTTTCGACCGGCACATAACCGTTGTCTCTCGGCTCAAGTCGGCGGATGAGGTTGTCTTGCGCGCCTACGGCCGTGGTTGGGGGCGTCAACCGCACGGCAACTTCGACGGCGTGCCGGTCGTAGGTGTTGTGCTTCCGTGCTGGGTCATCGTTCCAGGCGTAGAAATGGCGTTTCAAAGTCTTGGCGAGATTGCCCGAATGACTTTCGCCTACGTAGAGACATTGAGGCCCGCTGAATAATCCTTGGCGGCTGCGGATGATGTATGCGCCGGACTGGTTGCGAAGCGCATTCAACCAGGCGGCAAATTCGCCGTTGGCGTCACACGGCGAGCGATAGATCAAACCTTTCATCGCGCGCCTCCGGTTTGCCTGCGGAGCAAGGCGGCTTCAATGGAAGGCCAGTGGAACAGGACGCGCCTGCCGCCGGGAAGCCGCACGCAGGGGATTTTGCCAGTCTCGCGCCATTGAAACAGCGTGCGACGCGAAACGGGGAGACGTTTCAGCAGTTCTTTTTCATCAATGAAGCCCGCCTCGCCCGACGGTGCTTGTTGTTGCTTTTCTATTTCGTTCATAATCTCGATGTGCAAACGCGCTTTGCGCTCGCGTAGGTCGAACTATAAACGTGGTTTTATTAGAAAAATGCAGAAGACAACGAAACGGAAAGGACAGTGAAAGCTCGGTGAAACTTGGGTGAAAGCCGGGTGAAAACTTTCCTGAAAAAAGAATTTGACGCAGTTCTCAATCGAGCGCGTCACTGCCGATTTTTGCACTTATCCAAGTCAGTTTTGGCGATTCGGATTAGTTTGCCGTTCTGTTCAACCCTTAACCAGCCGCGCTTTTTCCAATTTAGAATTGTCCGGGGAACTACGCCGATGTAGTCAGCAGCATTTTCGATTTTTGTGAAAAATTCCGGCGGTGATTTAGTGGGGGCAACAATGTTTTTTACCCTAGCGACTGGTTTTGGCTGGCGCGTTTTGGTTGCCTTGTGCTTTGTGGTCTTAACGGTCTCGACCAGAGCATTTGTCGGTTGCGCCTTCGTTTCCTGTAATTCAGCGTCGGTTTTGGCGAGTCTTTTTTCTGCTGGCAAGATTGGAATGTTTTGACCCGCCGGGCGAAATTCTGTCAGCCAAACCGGTTTGCTCCATCCGACAAAAATTCTGTGATAATCAAGGTCAAGTGTTGATTTCCGCCAAAGCTTAACAATGCGTGTTCCCCCATCGGAAATGGATTCCGGGTCGAGTTCTGACGCTATTTCCCAAAAGGTCAAAATTTTATCCAGTAATTCTGTTATTGAACTCGTTGATTTATTGAGCAGATGAAACCAAGCGACGGCGCAAATCTTCCCTTTTTGCGTCCGCAAATCTTCATCGCATGTGATACTTTCCAACCTCTTGCCCAACGGCATCAATTGCAGTGCATGAAGGTTTCTTCTGTTAAGCAACCATTGACGGCTTTCGCCGGGTTGAAGCCACGCCACCTCTAAAAGTCGTGCGGCTTGGATTTGAAAATCGCCGTCAAGTTGCTGGACAAAGAAACCTCCCTTGTCGGTCAGAAGTGTTCGGCCTTGCCAGCCCTTTACAATGTGTTCCTCGCCAAAAATAACGGCGCGATATGGAAACCGAACGCTCATAGACATTATTTTTGCGGGTGAACAGCAAACCATTTTTCCGCGTCGGCTTTCGTCGCCAGCCCCTTGTAATGCGCGTGAATCATCGCGGGTGAATTTCCAGCTTGGGCGGCGGTCAAGTTTTCGTTGGCGTGCAACGCGAAATGATACGTGCAAAAGGCGTGACGCAATCCATTGCGCCGGGATGGAATGTTCAAGGTGTCCCGAAACGCGGCGAACTCGACATAAATGAGATTGGGATGTTTCTGCCAGAGTTTGCCGGTAATGGCACGGTATGGGGCAAGCCACGCGGCGAGCGCGGGGCAAATCTCGACCAGCCGCCGCTGGCGCGTCTTGGCATGTCGGGCGGTGATTTCAATGTGTCCCTCGACACGCCACACGTCCGCCCACTCCAAACGCAAGATTTCCTCGACACGCAAACCAGCCAAGCCACCCAGCGCGATTACCGGCAACAAATCGGCGGGGGCGTTTTCCAAAAGGCATTGCAACTCCTTTGGCCGGTAAAAATCCGTTTCGGCGGATTCGACCATTTCGCGCGCCATGCCGTCCGCTTCAAACAGGCGATGTTGGATTGACAGATAATCTTGGCGGGTGGCCCAGGTAAGAAACATTTTCACTGTGGCCCGGCGGTCGTTGCGGCTCTTGGCGGAAACGTCGGTATGCGCCTTGATGTAGAGGTTGACGTGTTCCTTCGTCAAATCGCAAACGGCAGCCGCCGGAAACGCGCGGGCGAATTCTCGCAACCAAGCGGCAACGTGCTTGGCATACACGGGCGACATTTGCGCCCGTCTGCCGTCTTTGGCTTCGGCCTTGTGTTTCCGGCCTTCAATGAATTCCTCGACGGCTTGGGCCAGTTCCTTGCGTTTGACGGATACCACGCTTTGCCTAAATCCCTCGACGGCCTCGGCCAAACTGCGCCCGTTCAATTTGTCCACGGCCTCGACGAATTCCGACACGGCAGCGAGCAACGAAAAACGGCGTCCGCTGGCTTGGCGGAAAGTTTCCAGCCTTTCCAGCGCGGCCAGCGCGTCGCGTGACTGTGCGCCATTCAGCGCGGCGGCTTGCGAGCCGTCCGCGATCTCACGAACCTTTCGTTCGGCTTCGGTTTTGGCCTCAGTGTAGGTCTTGAAGCTGCGGACAACCCGCTTGCCCGCGACATAGTAGGCCAGTCGGTAGAAAGGATAATTGGGCTGCTTCCCGTAGATGGTCGCTTCGATGCGCCGGAAACTGATGGTCTTTGGGAACCTCACCTTTAGCCTTTCAGGAGCCGCTAAAATCTGTGCGGGATTTGTGCGGTGAATCTCATTTTTAACGATTTCCTCAGTAAAAGTGGCTCCAAAGGTAGGACTCGAACCTACAACCGATCGGTTAACAGCCGATTGCTCTACCATTGAGCTACTTTGGATCCCAAAGGGAGTCGGAATCTACAAACGGGCGTTCCATGCGTCAACAGATATTGACCTGCCAAATTGATCCTGTCATGCACATCGCCAAGCTCCACCAGTCGAGTGACGTGTTCCACACGGTGAAGTTCACTCAAGAAATGTATTTGGTAAGGCCGGGCCGCGTTTCAGCCCACCACCACATTGCCGGCCACGCTGGCCGACCCGCCTTGAATTACCAAATCGCCTTCGGTTCCTTTGCTGATAAGATTGTTGTAAATCAAGTTGTCACGGCGCGCTTCCAGAAGCGTGATGGCTGACCTCATCGTCGGCTTGGCCCGTCGATCAATCACCGTGCAATCGCTCACGCGCGAGTTCAAAACATTCGCCAGATAAATGCCTCGGTGCCCGGGATCAAGCACCTGACAGTTCGTGATGGCGATCTCGCGGGAGTTGAACACTTCAATCGCGCCACCCGCCTCCGGACTGCCGGCGCGCGTGGCTTCCAGCAGCAGTCCCGACAGCGAACAACCGGCTGAATCGCGGATCGTAATGCCATCAATGCGGTCGCCGGTGTAATCGGGATTGTAGTCGAAGGTGTTAATGCCAATGGCCACGTGGCGGCATTTGTCGAGCACGATGGATCGGTCGTAACCCGAGGCAAACGAGTTGCCGCTCACCACGATTCCGCGGCAGGAGCGAAGCAGCAGATTTATCGCCTGACTTTGCAAAATGTTTCCGGTGATGGCCCACAGTCCGGCCTTCTGGGAAAACTCCGTGTCCAGTCCTTCGATGCGGACGTTGGCTCCGCCCGGACTGAGCTTTGCTTGAATCGTGTTCGAGGCGATCGTCCCTTCGCGAACGGTGCCTTCGCGTGAATCAATCCACACATCGGCGCAGTCTTTCCGGTCGGGATCGAAGTTGTATTCGATGTCGCAGCCGGTGATTTGCAAGTTACGGATTTCGCTGCGTTCAATTTTGATTCCCGCGTGCCGGTGATAGCTGATGTGGCAGCCAACGATGTTGGTCTGGTGCAAATTCACGCCATCGAAATAAACCCCGATGGCCGCGCCGCGCCCGTGGTAGATGTGCGAGTTGGCCAGGAGAACGTTCCGGTTTCGTTTCACCAGATGCACGCCATAGCGACAGCGACGGATGAGCACACCGTCAATGGTCGGCTGCATCGTGCCTTCCAATTGGATGCCATCGGCCTGCTCGTGCTCGCCTGCAATTTCCAAGTTGCTCACCGTGGGCATGCGTTCCCGTTCCCAAACGACCGGCCGGAAACTTTCCGGATCCGCGCTCTTGTCATGGGTGCCCACCAGGTGAATGGCCGGTCCGGCGGCCGCCATTACGAGTTTGGCCACGCCGCCCGCGACGGTGAGTGCCGTGCGTCCGTGCCGGTTCAAATCGACTTCAATGGGCCGCGTCAACCGGTACGCTCCGCGCGGAAACACGACCTGGCCATCGCCTTGTTCCAGGCAATGTTGGATCGCTGTCGTGTCGTCGTTCTTGCCGTCACCGACCGCGCCAAAGTTTTTCACGTTGCTCATAAGTTCAAACCCGTTGAAGTTGGCTGGTCACCGACCTTCGATGATTTTGCGTTTGCGTCAATCCGCAATTACGGGATTTCACCTCATGGCTTGCCGGCGCGTACGGGGCCAACCAGCATTGGATTGGTTTGGCCATCTCGGTTTCTCCCGCTGCTGTGGACAGGCCCCGGAAGATATGTTGCCGCAATGCAGCCAAACGACTAAAAACTTTCGATGCAAATACGTCCGCAAGAGCAAAACAAATCTGGCGCTGGCGCAGGCCCAAAACGGGTGACGGGCGTTCAACTGGTGCTGATGCTGTTGTTCGGCCTAGGAGTGTTTATCGCTGCGATCTTGCTCCTGCCGGAAAAACCGGAACCATCGGTATCAGCCACCGGCACGAACCAAGTCGCCAAGGCCGCGCCCGCCCGCGAAATATGGGACGCGACGAACGAGTACATGCGCGGTGAGAAAATCGCGCGCGCGGTTTGTGGCAGTTGCCACCTCTTCCCGGAGCCGGGACTGCTGGATCGGGTCACCTGGGGCATGGTGGTCCTGCCTGGGATGGAATCGTGGCTCGGCATGGCGGAGCCAGATTTCGCCAGCCGGCCCGGTGGAGATCGCGTGAAGGCCGCGAAGATTTTTCCAGATTCGCCAGTGATGTCCGCTGCTGAATGGCGCGCGGTTTGCAGCTATTACCTCGAGGCGGCGCCCGCGCGGTTCTTGCCGCCGACCGACCGTCCCAAGCTTGAGGCAAGTCTGAAACAATTTGAGATTGTCCCGACAAAATACCATCACACTGTCCCCGCCACCACTCTGGTGAAAATCGATACGAACAAGCATCAGCTCTACGTGGGTGACGTGGAGGCAAAAACTCTAAGCGTCTTGGGTGCCCGTGGCGAAGTGATGTCCGAGTCCCCGGTGGAAAGTGGACCGGTTTCCGTGCTCTTCCGTCCGGATGGCCTGTATGTGACCCTGATCGGCGATCTTCACCCCTCAGATTTGGCGCAGGGCAAATTAATTTCCCTCCCAACCGCCCCGACCGGTTCCATACGTACCAACGTGATGCTCACGGAACTTCACCGTCCCAGCGATATGGTGGTCGCCGATTTGAACGGCGACGGGCGGGAAGATCTGCTGGTCTGTCAATACGGCAACCTGCTGGGTCATTTCAGTTGGTACGAGAACTTGGGCGACGGAAAGTACAAGGAACACATCCTGATCAACCGCCCCGGTGCCATCAAAGCGTATGTCCACGATTTCAACCATGACGGACGCCCGGACATCATCGTGCTGATGGCTCAAGCACGGGAGGGAATTTACATTTTACACAACGAGGGGGATGGCAATTTCCGCGAAACCACCGTCGCAGAGTTTCCACCTTCCTGGGGATCGTCCTATTTTGAAATGGCCGACTTCAACGGTGACGGATTCCCCGATCTGCTGGTCACCAACGGCGACAACGGCGATCTCACGAGCCTACCCGCGCCGTATAAAAAATATCATGGCGTCCGGATCTTTTTGAATGACGGAAAAAACCAGTTCAAGGAATCGTGGTTTTACGCCATGAACGGAGCCTACAAGGCGATGGCCCGGGATTTTGACAACGATGGCGACCTGGACATCGCCGCCATTTCCTTCTTTCCCGATTATCTGCACTCGCCGCGGGAAAGTTTCATTTACTTCGAAAATATCGGCGGCAAAGGCAAGCTTGGATTCAAGCCGGTGTCCATTCCTGAGAGCTTCTCCGGGCGCTGGATGACCATGGACGTCGGTGACTTGGATGGCGACGGCAAACCCGACATTGTGCTGGGCGCATTCAACAACGGGCCTGGCTCCGTTCCCACTCCACTCGTGGAGGGCTGGAAAACCATGGGGCCTTCGGTGTTGATCTTGAAAAACGCGCGACGCTGAAGTTGTGCCATTGCTCACGCAACCGCTCGCCAGCCGTAGAGTTTTATTTTTACCTTTCGACCTTAATTTCGCCGTTGGGGTTGAGGGCGAGGTCGTGGGAGTTGGGGGGGATGGCGGTGCGGGTTT
>JBKJSC010000163.1:0-22247 GCA_046593035.1 Limisphaerales bacterium
TTCAGGGGTTCCTATGCTTTGATTAGGCACCCCTCCGGCCACCATGGCAAACGGCACCGACATCAACATCGTGTCGGGAAGGCTGACGGCGGTGGTGCCCACCTGGACTTTACCCTGATCATTGATCAACTGCGGCACTTGGGCGGTGGCGCTCTGAAATTGCAGGAGCAGGGCCAGGCCAAGAATCCAAGGCAGGCGTTGGAGCCCGTGGCTTCGCTGGAAGCTGACCGGCCAGGCGGAAGAGTTTTTGAGAGCATCGATCATTTTCATAAATTGGCCTGAGTTGAACCGCCGCAAGTCACACTGGCGGCTTCTGAACCATTACTGAGGAATAATTGCGGCGGGATTACAAACAATCTTGCGGAACCAGCGATTTGACCCGAAAAAGGACAATTATTCCCAGTCCAGGTTCATCTCCCGCAGTCGCACACGGAGCAAGGGCAGATCCCATAAATGCGTGCCCATCTGCGTCGCCGCCGCCAGCCAGCGGCCGCCGGGACTCCACTCCAGAAAGGCAATGCGCGAGGCCAGCGGGGTGAGGCGGGCCAGTTCGCGGCCGGAAGCGGTGTCGAGGATGCGCACAAGCCGTTCGTCCGCGAGCACGGCCACGCGGGTGCCATCCGGGGAAAAGGCGGCGGCACCCTGGACGAAACTGCTGACGAGGCGGGCTTGTTTCCACACGAGCGGCCAGTCCGCCGGTTCGCCGCGCGTTTCGTAGAGCTGGTATTCCGCGTCGGCGGCACCGAGGAACCAGCGGCCATCCGGGCTGAAGTGCGGGTGGCAGTTGCCCATGGGCAGGCGGCGCAACGGGCGTCCATCCGTCGCGGACCAGAGGGCCATCTCGGAGCCATAGCCGCCCCGGTTGTTCCAGTAGCCCGAAGCGATCCACCGCCCGTCCGGACTGAAACGCGGCGCGGACGACATCGCCTGGCCAGCGAGCCGAAGCAGCGGCTTCGTCCCCACCGGGTTGGCGGTCAGGTCGAACACCGAGGGAACACCGTTCAGGTTCGCCACCACTTTCCCGTGGTCACGGCTGACGTTGAAGGCACCGCCCAGCACCCCGCCTTCGGCCCGGAAAATTTCGACCGGGAGGGCCGATTGCCACGCGGCATCCGGGCCGAGATTGGTCCAGGCGTGGATCGAATTGCCGGCGTCCGTCAGCACGGTGCGCGCATCAAGGAACTGCACGCCCTCGTGTCTCGGGAACGACTGGCGTGCGTCGGGCTGGCTGCTTTCACACGCCCAGATGCGCAACTCAGCGCCGCGAACACCTGCGATGAAGCGGTCATCCGGCGAGAATGACAAATGGATGAAAATTTTCTGCTGCTGGTCCGCCGGCAGCACGCGGCACTCGACGGGCAGATGCACCCGCAACCTCCCCAGTCCGCGCGCACCTTGAACGGCGAGGAATTGCCCATCCATGCTGAACTGGAGCGGGCGATACGAAATGTTCTCAAAAATCTGAACCGCCGCACCGGCACTCCACAGGCGCAGGGTGGTGTCCCACGAATAACTGGCCAGCAGATCCCCGCCGGGATGGAAGAAGGGCCGCACGCCTTCGCGGAGGTGCCCACGTAACGCCACGGGCGTGCTTGTGCCCCCGGACCACAGGTAAACCATGGAATCCTCCGAACCGATGGCCAGTTGCGTTCCGTCCTGGTTCCAGGCAAATCCGATGGTGGACTGCACCGCGTGCGTCTCGGCGGTTTTGCGCGCGGAGGAAATTTCCCAGATCTGCACGCCCTGCGGCTTCGTCGCGGCCACGGCGAGTTGTCGCCCGTCGTGAGAAAACACGATGAGTCCGGTCAGTTCGCCCACCGGCAGCCGGGCGAGAGTCGCGCCCTCATCCACGGCGCGGATGAGCACATTCGAAGGATCCAGGTTGGCGATGGCCACGCGCCGGCCATCGGCACTGAGCGCCATCTGCCCGGTGCCGTCGCCGCGCAGCAACTCCCGTCCGTCCGTCAGGTCCCAGACATGGAAACCCCGCGACGTGCTCGCCAGCAGGCGCATTCCATTGGTGGAAAACGCCAGCGTCGGACTGTCACCCAGGTTCGTCAGCGTGCTGGCGCCGGCGCTGAACACCAATTGGCCATCTGTGAACTGGCGCACCTCAACTTTTCCAGCGCCGAGACTGTAGGCGTAATGACGCAGGGAAGCATCCACCACGAGCGAAGTCACATTGGATGGCAGCGTCAGCCAGCGCCCGGTGTCCTCCAAGTCCACCAGCGCGAGCGCGGCAATGGCTTCTTCGCGCAATTCCGGCGTGGGCCGAATCGCGGCGGCGGCGCGAATGGCCTCCAAAGCTTTGACCCGCCGGCCCAGGCCGCCACTGGTGCGCAAGGCATGGGCGCGATCATAGTTGGCCTGCCACAAGGCCTCACGCGTCCGTCCCAGCGCAGTCTCGGTTTCGGTGGCATGACGATTGGCCCGGCGCCATTGCCACACCACGCCGGCGATGCCACCCAGAAACAAAAGCAGCGCCAGTCCCGCCAACGCCGCCACCGCAGGCCGCCGCCGCGCCCACAGCATTAACTTCTCGCGGGTGGAAACCGTCCGCGCGTGGATCGGCTCGTGGCGCAACCAGCGCTCCAGGTCTTCCGCCAATTCCTCCGCCGTCGCGTAACGCCGCGCCGGGTCCTTGGCCAGGCATTTGAGGCAAATAATTTCCACCTGACGGTCCGCCCGGTGATTGATGCTGCTGGGGGGCGACGGCTCGGTTTCAACTACTTTCTGCAAAGTGGCCAGGGGTGTCTCCGCCCGGAAGGGAGGTTGACCCGTCAGCAATTCGTAGAGAATGGATCCAAGCCCGTAGATGTCGCTGGCGATGGTGACCTCACGGTTCTTACCGGAAGCCTGTTCGGGCGACATATAATTGGGAGTCCCGAGCACCGCGCCGCTCACGGTGAGGTCGCTGAGGCCGCTCGTTCGTCCGGCCAATCCAAAATCGGTGATGTGCGGGTGGCCTTCGCGATCCAGGAGAATGTTTCCGGGCTTGAGATCCCGGTGCAGAATGCCGCGCTGGTGCGCATGGTGGACGGCGTGAGCCAGCGTGGCGATGAGGCGGGCGGCGGCGCGCGAATCATAGCCCGGGGTGGCCGGGGTGGCCGGGGAATCGTGTTTCGATCTTTGCGCGGATCGGCGGGCGCGATCCAGTCGTTGGGCCAGGCTTTCACCCTCGATGAGGGGCATAGAGAAAAACCAGTTTCCGTCGCATTGGCCGACTTCAAAGACCGGAACAATGTTCGGATGATCGAGGTTGGCCACCGACTCCACCTCGGCGTGAAAGCGCTTCGTATCGGACTCGGAGGCGAACAGTCCGCTGCGAATCATTTTGAGGGCCACGATGCGGTTAAGCTGCCGTTGGCGCGCCCGCCAGATCACACCCATGCCGCCGGTGCCAATGATCTCGATCAAGTCATGGCTGCCGAACGGTCGGGCCGCCGCAACCGGTTGCTCCGCGCCGCTCGACGGTGGTTCGGGCGGAAGGATCAACTGCTCCATCACGCAACGCGGACACAAGTTTTCCACGGCCGCGGCGCTCAAGGGCGTTCCGCAGCGAGGACACTTGGAAGTTCCGTCCAAAGTTTTCATGGTTTCTGGATACTGAGGAAAACACGGGCGCGGATTACACTTGGCCGCCACTTTTCCCGCTCTTGACCCCGCTTCAATTCAGCGCGGCGAAAAGTTGCCGCAATTCCGTCTCGACTTCGCCGGGGTCGCTCACAGTCTCGGCGACCTCCGCGCGCACGAGTTCCCCGTAGCGCTGACGCAACCGATGCACAGTCACGGCCACGGCACCCGCGCTCATCTCCAATCGCACCGCCGCGTCGTCATATTCTCCCCGGCCCGGCGGCGCGGACAGAAACGGTTTCAGCACGTCAAACATCGATTGTTTGCCCGCGTCCGAGAACTCAGCGCGCAGACGGACGAGTGCCTGGTCCAGAATCGCCGTGGCCCAGCGCCGGTCAAATTCCCGTTCCGTTGGTTCGCCGCCGGAAATTTCCAGCGCGTAACGAGCTTCGGGATTTTCAGCATCAAGGGAGAAAATGGTCTCGCCACCGCCGCGTTTGGCTGCGGAAGCCCGGTCCCGTTCATCCGCGAGAAAATGCTTGAGCGCACCGAGCAGGTAGGAGCGGAAGCGGCCCTTCTCGGGCCGGGCGACAGCAAAATCGCCACGGGCGAGCAATCGGGAAAAAAATTCCTGCGTCAAATCCTGGGCATCCTCCGGCGAGCGGCCCTCGCGCCGGATGTAGGCGTAGAGCGGAAACCAGTAGGCGCGGCAGAGTGATTCGAGGGCGTCGGCCCCGCGGCTGCCGGTCTCCAACCCCGCCGCCAGCACAACGCTCCAGCGCGTGGTGACAAACACGTTTCGGTCTGGCGCGGCTTCCGCTTCGGAATGATTTTGATCGGGGCGCACGGTGCCTGAATCATGTCGGTTTCCAAACCATCACGCAACTGCTCCACCGATAATTCTTCGGCGATCCACGCGATTCATCAGGTGGCGACCGGCGAATGGGTCTCCGCCGCTGGCCGCGCGGCAGGACATATTGCATCCAAAGCGGCAGCCAGCAATAAAGTCACGCGATAGGGCATGGCGCAATAGAACAACTCCCCCGCGTTGCATTCAAGGCGGAAGTGACGATGGAATCGCCCGGACGGGAGTAGGATATTACATGGGAATTGGCAATATCCTCCATTGCATCTCGTGAATAACGTGGCTATTTTCGGGGTCAAATCACATCTCGTCGTTTCGATTGATGCCATGCAGACAAAAAACATTGTAGCCAGACTGATCGGGTTGGGTGCCGTTGCCGCTGTCAGCTTTGCCCTTTTGCCGGGCGCGTCCGGCGCGGAGTCCAAGGAAAAGGTCAGTTATTTCAAGCAAGTCCGGCCCATCTTCCAGGCGCAATGCCAGGGCTGCCATCAACCTGCCAAGGCCAAGGGCGGTTACGTGATGACGGATTTCAAAAAGATGCTGGCCGGCGGTGACAACAAGGACAAAGAGCCGGCCATCGTCCCGAAGAAGCCCGCCGCCAGTCATCTCCTCAAGCAAATCACGCCGGTCAATGGCGCGGCGGAAATGCCCAAGGGCAAACCGGCGCTGACCGAGCCGGAAATCGAACTCATTCGCGCGTGGATTGCACAGGGGGCCAGAGATGACACGCCGGCGGACGCGGTGAAGCACTACGACGCGGAACATCCGCCGCTATACCAGCGCCTGCCTGTGGTCACATCACTGGACTATTCCCCGGACGGCAGCCTGATTGCCGTGACTGGTTTCCACGAAGTGCTGCTGCACAAAGCGGATGGCTCCGGCATTGTGGCCCGGCTCGTGGGCATGTCGGAACGCATCCAATCGGTGCGGTTTTCGCCCGATGGCAAATCGCTCGCGGTGGCGGGCGGCCTTCCGGCGCGGCTCGGTGAAGTGCAGATTTGGGATGTGGAGACGCGCAAGCTCACGCTGTCCGTTCCCGTCAGCTACGACACGGTTTATGGTGCGAGTTGGTCGCCGGACGGAACGATGGTTGCGTTCGGTTGCCCGGACAACACTGCGCGCGCCATCGAGGTGAAGACCGGCAAGGAAGTGTTCAAGCTTGGTTCCCACAGCGACTGGGTGCTCGATACCGCTTTTTCCGTGAAGGGCGACCACATTATTTCCGTGGGCCGCGACATGACAGCGAAGCTTACGGAAACCGCCACACAGCGGTTCGTGGACAACATTACCTCCATCACTCCCGGCGCGCTCAAGGGTGGCTTGGCGGCCGTGGCCCAGGTTCCCGGCGAGGATCATGTGCTTGTGGGCGGCTCCGACGGTGCGCCTCAGATCTACCGCATTCACCGCCAGAGCGTGCGGGTCATTGGTGACAACGCGAATCTCATCCGCAAATTCCCCGACATGCCGGGCCGCATTTTCAGCGTGTGCTTCAGTCGCGATGGGAAGCAATTCGCCGCGAGCAGTTCGCTCGACAACCGCGGCCAGGTGGTCATCTACGCCGCCGCCACCAATGCGGTCATGTCCGACGCGCTCAAAGCAATCGCGGCAAAAACGGCGGACAAGCGGACCCCGGACGAGAAAGGCCAGTTGGAGAAATTCCACGCCGACGGCTTCACGCTGGAGTCCAAGTTGGACGTCGCTGACAGCGGCATTTATGCGGTTGCCTTCAGCCCCGATGGCAAAACCGTTGCCGCTGCGGGTCAGGACGGAAGCATCCGTTTCATCAAAGCAGCGAACGGCCAAGTGGCGAAACTCGTCGCCGCCGCGCCGCTGACGACGGGCAAGGCCCCGCTCGCAAAAAATACGACGGCGACCGCAGCCGGCGTCATCGCGGCAGAGGTTGGAGAGAAAGAAACCTTGCCAAAAGGGGCGAAGGTCGTGTCCCTGGAAGTGGAACCGGCGACCGTAAAACTCGGCAGCCGCAATGACTACGCCCAGTTGATCGTCTCCGCCAAGCTCGACTCCGGCGACACGGTGGACGTGACGCGGCTCGCCAAACTTTCCCCGCCTAGCCAACTGGCGGAGTTGACGCCGCGTGGTCAGTTGTATTCCCGGCGTAATGGCTCCGGGCAATTGAAGGTGAGTTTTGGCGGCAAATCGGTCGCCGTGCCCGTGCAAGTGGCGGGCGTGAAGGAGACGTACGACGCCGATTTCATCCGCGACGTGAACCCGGTCCTCTCGAAGCTGGGCTGCACCGCCGGAACCTGCCACGGCTCGAAGGACGGCAGGAGCGGCTTCAAGCTTTCTCTGCGCGGCTACGATCATGAAATGGATGTGCGGGCGTTCACGGACGATCTTGCGTCCCGCCGCGTCAACTGCGCTGCGCCGGATGACAGTTTGATGTTGCTCAAAGCCGTCGCCGAAGTGCCGCATGAAGGTGGTCGGCGCACGCCGCGCGATTCGCGCTATTACCAGATCATGCGCGCGTGGATCGCCGAGGGCGCGAAGTTGAACCCCGCCACACCGCGCGTGACGAAGATTGAAATTTTCCCGAAGAACCCGGTCGTGCAGGTGATTGGTTCCCGCCAGCAAATGCGGGTCTTGGCCACCGATGCGAGCGGCGCGACCCGCGACGTGACGGCTGAGGCGTTCGTGGAGAGCGGCAACGGTGACGTGGTGAAAGCCGAAGGCGGCGGACTCATCAGTACGCTGCGCCGTGGCGAAGCGCCGGTGCTGGCGCGCTTTGAAGGAGCCTATGCCGCAACGACCGTGACCGTAATGGGCGACCGGACCGGTTTCGCGTGGCAGGAGCCGATGGCCTGGGGCAAGGTGGATGAACTCGTGGCCGCGAAGTGGAAACGGATGCGAATGCTGCCGTCGGATTTGTGCTCGGACACGGATTTCATTCGCCGCGTTTATCTGGATTTGACGGGCCTGCCGCCCGGACCGGAGGATGTGCGGAAATTTACCGCCGACACGCGGGAAACGCGCGTCAAACGCGCCGAAGTGGTGGACAAATTGATCGGCAGCGAAGATTACGTGGATCACTGGACGAGCAAATGGGCCGACTTGCTGCAAGTCAACCGTAAGTTCCTCGGTGAGGAAGGAGCCACGATTTTCCGCGACTGGATTCGCGCGGAAGTCGCCAAGAATACGCCGTACGATAAATTCGTGCAAAAAATCGTCACCGCAACCGGCTCGAACAAGGAGAATCCGCCGGCCTCCTATTACAAAGTGCTGCGCACTCCGGCGGAGACAATGGAAAACACCACGCACCTGTTTCTCGCGACGCGCTTCAGTTGCAATAAATGCCACGACCATCCGTTCGAGCGCTGGACGCAGGATCAGTATTACCAGACGGCGGCGTTCTTCGCGCAAGTCGAATTGAAGAAGGATCCGGTGAGCGGCGACCGGAACATTGGCGGCACGGCGGTCGAAGGCGCGAAGCCGTTGTTCGAGATTGTTTCCGACATGCCCTCGGGCGACGTCAAGCACGACCGCACCGGCAAGGTGACGCCGCCCGACTTCCCGTTCCCGGCGAAGTTTGAACCCAAGGCCAAAGCCACCCGCCGCGAGCAACTCTCCGAATGGCTGACCTCACAGGACAACCGTTATTTCGCCGCGAGCTACGTCAACCGCATCTGGGGGTACCTGATGGGCGCGGGCATCATTGAACCACTGGACGACATCCGGGCCGGCAATCCGCCGACGAACCCCGAGCTGCTCGAATGGCTGACGCAAGACTTCATCAAGAACGGTTTCAACGTGCGGCACTTGATCGCGACGATCTGCAAGTCGCGCACGTATCAGTTATCGCTGGGGACAAACAAATGGAACGAGGACGACAAGATCAACTATTCCCATGCGCTCGCGCGGCGGCTGCCGGCGGAAGTGCTTTTCGATGCCGTGTTCAAAGTCACCGGCTCCATGCCGAACATCCCCGGCGTCAAGCCCGGCACCCGGGCGGCGCAGTTGATGGACAGCTCGCAGGACGTGGCGAGCGGCCTGCTCGCGAGCCTGGGCCGGCCACCGCGCGAGAGCGCCTGTGAATGCGAACGCAGCAATGACATCCGGCTCGGTTCCGTCATGGCCTTGCTCAGTGGCCCGACGGTCAGCGGCGCGATCAACGATCCGAACAACGCCATCGCCGGCCTGGTCAAGGCGAATGCCGACGACCGGCAGCTCATCAACGAACTTTTCCTGCGTGTTCTCAACCGGCCGGTGACGGACAAGGAAGTCAAGTCCGCGCTCAACACGGCGGGGCTGATTGAGCCGGAACACAAGAAGCTTCTCGGCACCCTCGACGCGAAGCAAAAGGAACTGGCACCGTTGATGAATGAGCAGGATCGTCAGCGGACGACGGCCATTACGCTCGCGCAGACGACGCTCGACACGTACGTGAAGGATAACGCCGCGAAGGTGGCCGCCGCGAAGAAAGCGTGGGAGGACAACATTACTGCCAGCGCGGCCAGACTCGACGCCTATGAAAAGTCGCTGTCCGAAAAAACCGGCGTCTGGGAGAAGGGCCTGACGAATGTCGCCAAAGCCACGGCCTGGCACCCGCTCAAATTCACTGAGTTGAAGGCGACCACGGCGGCGAAACTCACCCAATTGCCGGACGGTTCCGTTCTCGTTTCCGGCGCGGCGGGCAATGCGGATTACACCCTGACTGCGGACACCACGTTGACAAATATCACGGGCGTGAAGATCGAAGCGATCCCCGACTTGAGTCTCCCGAACTTCGGCCCCGGTCGCGCGCCGGATGGTAATTTCGTGCTGACGGAATTGCAATTCGGTTGGAGCACGAAGGCGGCGAAGGACAAGTTCATGGACATCGGATTCAAGGAAGCGAAGGCGGATTTTTCACAGGCGGATTTTGCCGTGACGAACGCCATTGACGGCAAGGTCGTCGCCGGCGCGAATGGTTGGGCCGTTTCGCCCAAGACCAGCGAACCACGCGTCGCGATCTTCCAACTGGCCAAGCCGGCTGTGGAGGAGAGCGGTTCACAAATTCGTTTTCAACTCATCCAAAAATACGCCGACCCCTACACGCTGGGACGCTTCCGCATCTCGGTCATGACTGGCGCGCAGCCCTTGGACTACGGCTACCCGCGCGAAGTGTTGGACGCGCTCGCCGTCGCTGCGGCGGATCGCACGAAGGCGCAACAAGAGACGCTCATCGCCCAATTTCGCGACGTGGATGTGGAACTGCGGAAGCTCGCGCAAGCGACGGTGACGTCGAAGGTGCCGCTGCCGATTGATCCCAAGCTCGTCGAACTCCAAGGCGTGCTGGCCAAGGCGAACCTGCCCGTGCCGCTCGATCCCAAGCTCGTGCAACTCCGAGAAGACGTGGCGGCGAGCACCAAACAGTTGGAAAACAAGCGGCTCACCGGCGCGCAGGATCTCGTTTGGGCGCTCGTGAACAACCCGTCGTTCCTGTTTAACCATTGACCGGAAAAAGAAATTAACCGATAACTCAGACTCAACACTGAAAGGCAAACTATTATGATACGCATCCCCGGTGGCACCTGCTCTGACCTCTGCACTCCCAGCCTGAAGCTGACGCGGCGCGATCTTCTGCGCATCGGCGGCTCCAGCATCCTCGGCCTCTCGTTAGGCGGAATGTTCCAGCTCAAGGCGATGGCCAGCGAAAGCAAAAAGGTCGGCGGCCCCGGCTGGGGCAAGGCCAAGAGTGTCATCATGGTTTATCTTCAAGGCGGGCCGAGCCATCTTGATTTGTGGGACCCGAAAGAAGGCCTGTCCGACAAGATGCGCAGCGAGTTCAAACCGATCCCCACCAAGATTCCCGGCATCAACTTCACTGAAATCCTGCCCAACCTCGCCAAGGTGAACGACAAGTTCACGATGATCCGTTCGATGAGCTACACGCCGAATGGCCTGTTCAATCACACCGCTGCGATCTACCAGATCATGACTGGCTACACGACCGACAAGGTCAGCCCATCGGGCCAGTTGGAACCGCCCAACGCGAAAGACTATCCGAATTTTGGCTCGAACATCATCCGCCTCAAGCCGCCCACTGCGCCGATGTTGCCCTTCGTCATGCTGCCGCGTCCGCTCCAGGAGAGCAACGTCGTCGGCAAAGGCGGCAGTGCCGGTTTCCTGGGCAAGGCCTTTGATCCCTACACGCTGTATCCGGACGGCGACGACATGAACCTCGCGAAAATGGACAACGTGAAGACCGACGACCTCAAGCTGCCGCCGGAAGTTTTCTCCGTCCGGCTCGAACGCCGGGCCAAGCTGCGGGAGGCGATCAGCGAAGCGATGCCGGACATTGAGAAGGCCACCGAGCAATACAATCTGGACGCCTACTACAACCAGGCGCTCAGCCTCATTGTTTCCGGCAAGGCCCGCGAAGCGTTTGACCTCACGCGGGAATCGGAAAAAATGCGCGACCGTTATGGCCGCAATACCTTTGGCCAAAGCTGCCTCCTGGCGCGCCGCCTTGTCGAAGCCGGCACGCGCGTCGTCGAAGTGGTGTGGCCGAAGGTGGCCAACTCGGACAACCATTCCTGGGATCACCACACCGGCCTGAGCACGCGGATGAAGACGCAATCCGGCCCCATGCTGGACACCGGCCTTGCCGCGCTCATCGAGGACTTGGATCAGCGCGGAATGTTGAGCGAAACTCTCGTGGTCTGCATTGGCGAATTCGGGCGCAGCCCGGAGAAGGGCGTGAGCACGTCCGGCAACAGCAACAGCGCGGATGGCCGCGATCACTGGCCGTATTGCTACACCTCGGTCATCGCCGGTGCGGGCATCAAGCGCGGTTACGTCCACGGGAAGTCGGACAAGACCGGCAGCAGCCCCGCCGAAGACCCGGTGCATCCGACCGAGTTGCTCGCCACGATGTACCACGCCTTCGGCATCGACCCGGAAACCATCGTCTATAACCACCTCAAGCAACCGCGCGAGCTGGTGAAGGCGAAGGCCGTGGCGAAACTGTTCGCTTAAAATCTCCGGCGTTGGGTCAACGCGATTCTGCCACGGAGACGATGGTTGATTGACGGCTGCAATCCGTCAGCAACATCCGATACGCTGCTCGTAGATTGGAAAAATATACGACAGGTGTCGTATATAAATCGTTAGGCGTTGGTACCCGTCTCCCATGGACGAAAGCCATGAAGAACCGAACCAAAGGCGTTCTATTACTCGTCGACGTGTTCTTCGGCCTTGTGGCGTGGTTAGCAGTCTCACCTTGGTTGGCGTGGAGACACGACTACGGAGAGGCGGAGCCGCTAGTCGAGGTCATCTGGCCAATGGCAAGCGAGATGAAACGCTTTTCCGACGAGCGCGGCCAACCCCCGAACAGCCTCGACGAGATTGCTCGCTTTGCTCCAGACCACGACTTTTCGGCGCTGCACCGCTACCGACACGAGTTCAGCACGACTGGCCCTCGACGATTCTTTCTGCGCGTCAACAGCCGGTTCGCATTCGTCATCGACGAGCAGTTTACGCCTGCTTGGTCCCAGCCTACCAACGTGCTCGGAGCACCAACAAATCCGAAATGACCACAACGCCTCCTGAGAAACTAGACGCGCAAACCATTGAGATGCAACGAAGCGGCCAATTCTTGTTTCTTACGTCATTGCTCCACTCCCGAAGTGGTTGGTTCGCTAACCATGCGCGAGGCTGATTGAGCAACACGCCTTTGGTTCCAGTCAGCCACGGAACATTAATTTCGAGTCACTGCGGGGCAAACGCGCCGTGCAAGGCATGGTTGCAATCGTCCGAATCCCCCGCCATGCTTTGCGCCCATGGCTTCTCTGGAACCGATCGCAAATCAAGCCGCCGCTCTGGGCATCGCGGCACACCACCTTCTTCCGTACGGCACGGATAAATGCAAAGTCAGCCTGGACGCCCTGCGGGACCGATCGCCGCGCGGCAGGCTGATCCTCGTTTCCGCCATCACACCCACACCGGCCGGCGAAGGCAAAACCACCGTCTCCATCGGCCTGGCGGCGGGGATGAAGCGAATTGGCCGCAGCGTGGCCCTCGCCCTGCGCGAGCCTTCGATGGGTCCGGTCTTTGGCCGCAAAGGCGGAGCCACGGGTGGAGGCAAGAGCCGGCTCACGCCAAGTGACTCGATCAACTTGCATTTCACGGGCGACTTCCACGCCATCACTGCCGCGCACAACCTGCTGGCCAGCGTGGTGGACAACGCCCTGTTTCAAAAAACCACGCGGCTCGCGGCCAACCGAGTGTTGTGGAAGCGTGTCCTTGACGTGAACGATCGCGCCTTGCGGCACATCCATATTGGCACCGGAAAAGATGGCGTGGAACGGGCGAGCGGGTTTGACATCACCGCCGCGTCGGAGGTCATGGCCGTGCTGTGTCTGGCGGAATCGCTGGCGGATTTGCGCGCCCGGCTCCAGCGCATGCTCATTGGCTTCGACTTGCAGGGCAATGCGGTGCTGGCGGACGAGTTCCGTGTCACCGGTGCGCTCGTCGCCTTGCTGAAGGATGCGTTGATGCCGAATCTCGTCCAATCGACGGACGGCGTTCCCGCCTTCGTGCATGGCGGACCGTTTGCGAATATCGCGCATGGTTGCAACAGCGTGCTCGCCACCCGCATGGCCCTGGCACACGCAGATTATGCGGTCACCGAGGCGGGCTTCGCGTTTGATCTCGGTGGCGAAAAATTCATGCACATCAAGTGCCGTCAATCCGGCCTCGCCCCGGCAGCCATCGTCATCGTGGCCACGGTGCGCGCGTTGAAAATGCACGGCGGTGTCGCGCTGGATCACTTGACGCAACCCGATGTCGCGGCCGTCGAACATGGCCTCGCCAATCTTGCCGCGCACCTGGATGCCGCCGCATTGTTCAAGCGTCCCGTGGTCGTCGCCATAAATCAATTCTGCACCGACGCCGCAGAAGAGTTGGAGGCGGTGCATCGCTTCTGCTCTGCCCGTGACGTGAAGTGCGCCACCGCCGATGTCTTCGGTGCCGGTGGAGCGGGAGCCACGCAACTCGCGGAACTGGTTGTCCAAGCTGCGGCGACGGAATCCCCTGCCCTCCCTTTTCTCTACGACCTCAATCAATCCGTTCCCGAAAAACTTCACGCTATCGCGACGAAAGTTTATGGCGCTGACGGAGTGAAGCTGACTGATGCGGCCAATGAGAAGCTAGCCACCTTTGATCGGGCGGGCTTCACTCATTTGCCGCTCTGTGTGGCCAAAACTCAAAATTCACTTTCCGATGATCCATCGAAACGGGGCCGACCGCGCGGCTTCGACATCACCGTGCGCGATTTTGAACCCGCATTGGGTGCCGGCTTTCTCGTTGCGCTCACCGGTGCCATGACCCGCATGCCCGCGCTCCCGAAAGTACCCGCCGCTGAACGTGTGGATGTCGATGCGGACGGCCAAATCGTTGGGGTGTGAACCTTAGTCCGGCCGATACGTTACGGCCCTGTCTGAGCGGCGTGACAACCCGCACAAAATTCCTTCGGGAACATTTGCCCCGTCTGATACCAATTCGCGGTGAAAATCGGTGGAATGCTTCCCGGTCCCTCCTCTCCCCATCCCTCTCCTCCACTTCGAGTGGAGGAGAGGGATGGGGAGAGGAGGGGGACTGGCGACGAAATAACCGTTCCTCATTGGGAATTGGCATGACACCACGTCACGCTTGAAGCCGCGCTTCTGTTCGCCCGTCAGCGCACGTAGATGGGATTGGAAAATATCCACGGGCGCAGTTCGTCATCCAGCTTGAGCCACGCTTCGAGGCGATAGACGCCCGGTTCTTTCACAGCAAATGTGAAGCCCGATTCGCCCACCGACTTCGCGACTTCCTCTCCGTGACGCAGCAACCGGACAAACGCCGTCACTGGCAGCTTCGCCGAGAGTTTTAGTCCGTCGGTGTGTTTCACTTCGTCGCCCATCATTGCCCGGCGTTGGCCGTCGCCCGTCAGCGCCGCGAAATCAAATCCGGTGGCGTCGCACATCCAATCATGCGCAACATACGCGTGGCCCGCCTTGAGCGCGGTGCGGATCGTCACTTCGTCGAGACTCGGCGCGAGCACATGCGTGCTGACGTTCCGGAACGACCGGTAATACGGATCTAAATCCAACTGCGCGACCACGTCGCCCGCTTGGTGGCCTTTTGTCAACTCGCGAATGCCAGGGCGTAAGCCGGCGCTGACTCGGCGCATCTTTTCGTCCGCGTCCACGTTTGTACCGATGAGGACGGTTTCCGCGTCCACCATTTTCATCCGTAGAATTTGGTTGTGATGGCAGTCATTGGCGGCAACGCCCGTGAGCCGTTTGATTCGTGTGCCGGAATCCCATTTGTCCAGATAGACCTGCGGATAGTCGCACTGAAACGCCAGCAATTCATCCGGGTACAAGCGCAGCGCCTCCTCCAGTTCGGCCAGTTGCTTCGCGTCGGTCAGCTTGAACGCCAACGCGAGGAGCGACGCCAGATCGCGCTTGGCGTCCCAGTGGCGGTTGTAAATCTCCAGCCCCGTCAGACCGTCCACCGGGTACTCCGGTCGTTCCTCCACATGAGAAAGAAAGATCATGCCATCGCCAGCGGTGACCGTCCGAACAAAATCCGGCCCCGGCAATTCCATTTTGTCCAGGATGGACGCCATCGGGTAGATCAAGAATCCGCGAATCTCCGAGCCGGGAACAAACAGCACGCCGTCCTTCATTCCGCGCCGGCGACCCTCAATGAAATCGCGCGGCGGGCGAAAATGATCGGTCAGCAGGATCGCGCTGATGCCAGCTTTCTTCGCGTCGGCGAGCATCTCCGCCAACGTGCCGCCCGTGTGCGTTGAGTCCTCGGCGTGCGCGTGGAGGATGCACCGGTAATCGTGCAAACCGGACCGGAGCGCGATTTCGACACGCTGGGTTTTGATTTTCTGCACGTCGTCGTGGACGGCCTTAAGCCGGGAGAGAGCGAGGCGTTCAAGGTTGCTGTATTTCCTGGGCGGCGGTGGGTTGACCTCGGCGGCACCGACGATGGTAACAACGAAAGACGCCGCCACGAATCCCAGGACGACGCGGGTGCGAAGTCGGACAAACAACCCGTTGCTCATGGCGCGAAGTCTCGAACGGGCGCTCGCCGCTTGTCAACGCGCAAGCCCGGAGCAAGCTGGACTCTCCGCTTGGCGGACGGCCCGCCAAAGCGTAACAATTGCGTCCATGCACACTCGCCGACTTCACCAGACCTGGCTCGCGCTCGGTCTTTGCCTGTTGCTCATTGTCGATGTCTCCGCAGCGGAAGCTGTCTTCAAGGCCGGAGCCGCCAAACGCGACATCACTCCACGGGAAGCACTGCCCATGTGGGGCTACGGCGCACGGCACGACGTGCTCTCGACCGGCACGCTCGACCCGCTGTATGCGGCGGCAGTGGTCATTCAGGCTGGCGAAAAGAAGATCGCCATCGTCGGTCTTGATCTCGGCCGTTCACCGTCGGAGAAATCGCTTCAAAACATCCGCCAGCGCATCAAAACCGAGGCGGGCATCGAGCATTCGTTCATTGCCGGTTCGCACACGCATCACGGGCCGGTGCTCGAATTGAGCGACGAAGACGGCAAGGGCAAAGGACGCTTCGATGCCGCGCTGCGCTACTACCAGCAACTGGAGGACGGCATCGTCGCCGCCATTATCGAAGCAAATCAAAAACTCGCACCGGCCAAACTCGCCACCGGCTCGATTGATCTCGACGGCTTCAATCGCAACCGCCATACCAAGCTTCAGCCCAAGCCGGTGGATCGCGCGCTGACCGTGATGCGTCTCGACGACGCGGCGGGCAAGCCGCTCGCCGTGCTCGTGAACTTCTCCGGCCACCCGACGTCCCTTCCAGCGCAGACGCTCAAGTTCTCGGCGGACTACGTCGGTGCGATGAAGACGACCGTCGAAAAAGAATTCGGCGGCACTGCTGTCTTCATTCAGGGCGCTTCCGGTGACCTCTCCATCAACAAAGGCACGAATGCGGATCACGTCGGCTTCGGCCAATCACTTGGTCGCGAAGTCGTGAAGCTCGCGTCGTCACTCAAGCCCGTCGAGGTGGAGAAACCTTCGCTCGCCGTGCGCGAGGAACGATTCCGCTTTGACGCGCGCAGCGACTTGAAAAATCCGCTGACGCGCTTGGCCTACTCGCTCGCGTTCTTCCCGGAACTCGTCGCCAATTTCGTGGATGAATATGCCGAAGGTGTCCGCCCGCGTCTCACCGTCGCGCTGCTCAACAGCGACGTCGCGCTCGTGGGCGGCTCTGGAGAATTCTTCTGCCAGCACGCGAACCGGCTGCGCGAGCGGGCGCGCGTGGGACAGTTGTTTTTCTTCGGCTACTGCAACGGCTATCATCAATACTTCCCGACCATCGAGGCCGTGGCCGAGGGTGGTTATGGTGCCGATGGCCAGGTCGCCATCGCTGCGGTCGGTGCTGGCGAACAATTGATGAACACGGCGCTGACGTGGATTTTCCAATTGCAAGGCAAACTGAAATAAATTCCATGCGCCCACTTCGTTCACTTCTCCTCGCGGCCGCCGTCGCGGTTTCGTTGAGCGCGACGACCGGCTTGGTGCTTGCCGCCGAAAAACCTTTCCTCACCAGCGAACTTATTTTTCCACTGGAGCATTGGCACAACCACGGTTCCTGCATCGTCGAGGCTCCGAACGGCGATCTTCTTGTCTGCTGGTTTCACGGCTCCGGCGAACGCACGGCGGATGACGTGAAGATCGAAGGCGCGCGTCTCCGCAAGGGCGCGAAGTCGTGGGGCCTGCGTTTCACGATGGCCGACACGCCCGGTTATCCGGACACGAACTGCTGCCTGTTCATCGATCCGCAGGGACGCCTGTGGCTGATGTGGCCGACGATTCTCGCGAACAAATGGGAAACGGCGCTGATGAAATATCGCATCGCCACGAAATACTCCGGCAACGGCCCGCCGAAATGGGACGTGAACGAAGTGATGCACGTCACTCCGGGACTGGAATTCGAGATCGCCGTCAGCAACTTCACGCAACACGCGGAGGCCACGCTGGACTTGGCCGCGCCCGGCGTGGAACGCGGCCAGCGGGTCGCGGCCTGGCTCGCGTCGTTGCGTACGCAGACGGCGGACAAACTCACGCGCCGCCTCGGCTGGTTCACGCGCGCGCATCCGTTCGTGCTCGACGGACGGCGGCTCATCGTGCCGCTCTACTCGGATGGCTTCTCCTTTTCCCTGATGAACATCAGCGACGACTGGGGACAAACCTGGCACACCAGCGCGCCGCTCATCGGCGCGGGTAACATCCAGCCCAGCCTCGTCCGGCGCAAGGACGGCTCGCTCTACACACTGATGCGCGACAACGGCCCGCCGCCGAAACGGCTGATGCAAAGTGAATCCTGCGATCGCGGCGAAACCTGGTCGCCGGTGACGGATACTGATCTGCCCAATCCCGGTTCCGGCGCGGAGATCATCTCGCTGCGCAACGGCCACTGGGCGCTCATCGGCAACGACACGGAGCGCGGTCGCCACCGCCTCACCGTTCAGATTTCCGACGACGAGGGCAAGTCATGGAAGTGGAAACGCGCCCTCGAACTCGCGCCCGAAGACAGCGCACGCTTCCATTATCCCAGTATTATTCAGGCGAAAGACGGCACGCTACACGCCAGCTACAGCTACCATCTGGAAAAGGATTTCGAGCGCGACGCCGACGGCAAACCCCGCGCGAAATCCATCAAACATGCGCACTTCAATGAAGCGTGGGTGATGGAGGGTGGAACACGATAGTCGCTAACCTAAACGGTAGATGTGGCACTCAGAATTGATTCGGGTTACGCGTCAAGGTGGTTTTGGGATGAACGCTTAGTCTAACGCCTCGTTGGTCTCCTTTTTTATTTTACCGATGTGATTTGGCGTGCGCTCTTAAACAGAAAAAATGACCAAAAAACAAATATCAACCCTGGAACAGCCATAAACGATGACCCATAATTTCCACTTACCAATATCGGCAGTACGCCAAAAATAATGAATGTAATTCCCATGACTAAAACCGAGGTGCCAGTTCGTTTGTATGCACTTCCAGCCTTCGCATACGCCGACTTGTTTCTTTCGATTATGGTATTCAAATCTGCGACATCTGTTTCGCACCTTTGTTTGCAAGCTGTCCCAGGGCCAACATCGGCAGCACATTCGGGGCATAACGCCCTTCCGCAGGATTTGCATATGGCGACAGCGTCTGATTGATGATGGTAATAGCATTTCATATTTTTTGCCTAACTACTGATACCTAACCTGGCAGCGTCACGTTAACCAAACAATTCGCTCATCTCGCGGAGCCGTTCAATGCAGGGCGTGGAGTTCGGTTCATTCGTAGTGAGTCCACATTCGGACAACCTTGATGGTGCGTTCGACGCGATAGACCTGATACACCAAGCGGTGCTGAATGTTGATGCGGCGCGAATAGGCCCCCGCCAAATCGCCAATGAGCTTTTCGTAGGGCGGCGGGTTCTGGAAAGGGTTCCTGGCGATGAGGTCGAGCAGACGTTGAGCCTGTGATTTGAGCTTTGAGGATGCAATTTTCCTGGCGTCCTTCTGGGCTTGCCTGGTGTAAACGATGGACCAGTTCACCAGCCGGGATTCTTGGAGGATTTTTTGAGCGGCTCGGCCATGCCCTTGCGGATGGAGTCGCGCATGCCAGGAATCGAGAGGAGGTGAATCGTCTCTTGGATGCTGCGCCAGTCCTCCTCCGACACGAGGACGGCGTTGCAACGCTTGCCCGTAATCTGGATGGGTTCGTGGGAATCGGCAGCCTCATCAAGGAGTTGGTAGAGCTTGGAGCGGGCTTGCGTGACGGGAAGTGAAGTCATGCCCAAAGCGTGCGTTAAAGCGTGCGCTCTGTCAAGTGGCGCGAGAACACCTCACCGTTAACCAAACAATTCGCTCATCACGCGACCGGTGGGCACCAGCGGATGCGGGCGGCCGAGTACATCGTGAATGTCCATCTGCGGATTGACGCCGAGCAAGTGGTAGAGCGTGGCGATGATGTCGCCGGGCGAGACCGGATGCTCGGCGGGCACGGAACCCGTGCGGTCGCTCGCACCATACACCAGGCCACCCTTGATGCCGCCGCCCGCCAGCATGATGGAATAACACGCGTTCCAATGGTCGCGCCCGGCCCCGGCATTGATGCGCGGCGAACGCCCGAAATCGCCCAGCACCGCCACGAGGGTCCGCTCCAGCATTCCGCGTTCGGCGAGTTCGGCGAGCAGGCTGCTGGCAGCGGCGTCGAACTGCGGCAACAACGTGTCCTTGAGCGTGGTGAAATTATTGCCGTGCGTGTCCCACGTGGCGTTCGCGTCCGGTGCCCAGGACATCGTGACAACGCGCGTGCCTGCTTCGATGAGCCGACGGGCGAGCAGCACGCTTTGGCCGTAAATATTTCGTCCATACGCATCGCGCACTTTCGCCGGTTCCTGGTCGATCTGGAAGGCGCGCTGCGTGGCGTCGGAAGTCAGCATGTCGAAGGCGCGCCGCTGAAACGAAGTCATCACTTCATAGCCGGTGGTGGCTCGACCTTGTTGCTGTTCAAACGGCTGTTCCAAACTGGTCAGCAACTGGCCGCGCTCGGCCATGCGCGACGTGGAAACGTCCTCCGGCAAAGTCAAATTGCGCACGCGGAAGCTCGGCGCATTGGCGTCCTCCAGCACCCAAAACGGGTCGTGGTTGGCGCCGATGATTCCGCCGAGGAAACCCGGCTGAAGCGGCCCGCCCGCGCCTTCTTTCGTCTTGTAGGGAAGTGCCACATACGGGAAGGCCGTGCGCACGCTGGGCCGCAGTTTGGCCAGCATCGAGCCGATGTTCGGATGATCTTCGGGTCGCGCACCGCCGCCTTGCTCGCCGCGATCATGCCCGGTTAAGGCGGCGTACACCGCCGCCGCGTGCGAATTGTTCACGCTGTGATTCATCGACCGCACGAGCGTGCAGCGATGCATCTGCCGGGCGAGGCGGGGCAGGTGCTCGCACAGGTGCAAGCCCGGCACGGTCGTGGGGATGGAGCGAAACGAGCCGCGAATTTCCAACGGCGCGTCGGGCTTCATGTCCCACATGTCGAGATGGCTGGGGCCGCCGTTGAGAAAAAGTACGATGCACGAGTCCGCGTTCGAAATGATTCCGTTCCCGCCCGCCGCCAGGAGATCAGGCAAGGTAAGGCCCAATCCGCCCAGCACGCCCGCGCGCAGGAATTCGCGCCGACCGAACCGGTGGGCGAAGCGAGTGGACTTGTTGCTGGAAACCGTGGTCATCGTTGTGTGCGTGTCACCATTTTTGAGTCTCGGTAATTTCGGCGAAGCGGCGGCGGTCTGTCAACGATGGAATCCGACGTGATTGTCTTACAAATCGAGTGCGGTCAGCAACTCCGCCACGCTCATCTGGTGATGTTGGGCCACGTTGCGGAGGATGCCTTTGAGCGTGCCGAGTTTGACCGGGCGGTGGTTGGGAATCACTTCGTGATGTTCGCTGCCGTGTTGCGTGGTGACGCGTAGATGGGAACCGTGTTGACGGGTCACGACGTATCCGAGCGTCCGCAAGGCCTTTGCTAGTTCCTGGTCAGAGACGTCTCGCGGCGTCTTCATCGTGCCAGCACTTCGTCGCGGACAAAATGGAGCCGGATGATTTTGGGAGCCTGTTCGGGACTGTCGAAATAGCAAGCCACGGCCTCACGCACCATCGCGCGCAACTCCTCCAGCGTTTCGCCCTGCGTGTTGATGCCGTAGCCCAGCGCGGACGCGCAGTAACCGCCCTCCTCGGCCTCGGTCACTTCAAAGATGATTTCGGAACTCATGCCAAGAGGATGCCTTTCCCATGCTCGCGTGTCAAAAGCGGAGTTAGTTTCCAAGGGCAAAGCCTCCAAGAAAACCGTAGTGCTTGCTTCATTTCGATGGTCGGCGAACCAAGCTCCCGCTGAATTGCGTGGACTCACCGCGTGGCATTGGTGCCGTGACGGGTGGTCAATTCGTAGCTGAACTTCTGTTGCTCCCGCGATTTCAACGGCAGCACAAACTTCACTTTGTTCGCGTCCACTTTCTCATACTTCGCCGTCGTCACCAGCGTCCAGTCGCCCGCAAAGTTCCGCCGGATGTCCAGTTCCACGTCGATCTCCTTCGTGTTCTGCACTTCCACTTCCCACGTCTCCTTCGTCGTCCAGCCCACCACGTTTCCGTTCGCGTCGAACTTGATCTCGGTCTTCGTCCAGTCTTTCAACACAGGTTTCACCAGCACTTCCAAATCGTTGCCCAGCTCCAGCTCCACCGCTTCGTTGATCGGGATGTACTTCACGCTCGTCCGGCCCACGAAGGCGTAGAGCTTGTCGTTGGTCACGAAGCGGAACGCCTTGACCTCGCCGTCGGGCAGCGGCTCTTTGCCGAGCTTGGCCGCGAGGGAGTTGGTGAAGCGATAATAACGGATGACTTGATTACCCCACTGTTCACGCTCGTATTTGTAGTAGCTCACCACCGGCACTTCGGCCGCCTTGAACGATGGCATCCGTTTCGCCCAGCCCGTCGGGATCGTGTCCCGGCCTTCCACCGTGTAGAGGAAATATTCGCCCAGCGCTTCCTTCACCACTTCGCGCTGGCGTTCGGGACCTCTAAACTCGGCGGTATCGCTCTTGTCCATTTCCTTCTCGGCCAATTTGCGCAGCGCCAATCCTTCGTCACGTCGAAACCAATCAACATTCTTTTTACTTTCGCCCTTTTCTCCGCTTCGGCGGGCAAGATCGGCAATGTTCTCGACGAGCCGGATCACGCCCACCACCAGCCGCACTTGCGCGTTCTCGTAATCTTCCCCGCTGTTGTTGTT
>JBKJSC010000284.1:0-17917 GCA_046593035.1 Limisphaerales bacterium
GAGCCGGTGACGTTCGTGCGCTCGCCCACGTTCACAAAATTGGTCTGAGGCGTGAGGCTGAACGCCTCCATGCCGCTCAAGCGCAGGTAGGGTTCGATTTTTGGCACCACGCGCGGCGGCAATCCGCGCACCGCGTCGGCGATGGCCTTGATGTGTTCCGGCGTCGTGCCGCAGCAACCGCCGACGATGTTGACCAGACCTTGCTCCGCCCACTCGCGGATTTGCGGCGCGAGTGTCGCGGGTGTTTCAGAGAAGCCCGTGGGCAGCAAGGGCTCCGGCAGTCCGGCGTTCGGATAGATGCAGACAAACGTGTCGGCCAGCCTGGAAATTTCCTCGACGTGCGGGCGCAACAGGTCCGGCCCCAGCGCGCAATTGAACCCAATGGTCAGCGGCTGCGCGTGACGCACGGAATTCCAGAACGCCTCGACCGTTTGCCCCGTGAGTGTCCGGCCCGACCGGTCGGTAATGGTGCCGGAGATCATGAGCGGCGGACGTGCTGCGTGATTCGTGAAACGTGAATCGAAGACTTCCTGAATCGCGAACAGCGCGGCCTTCGCGTTCAACGTATCGAAGATGGTCTCGACGAGCAGCAAGTCCACCCCGCCGTCGAGCAGCGCGTGAACCTGCTCGGTGTAAGCCTGAACGAGTTGCTGGAAATTCACCGAGCGAAAGCCCGCGTCGTTGACATCCGGGGAAATGCTCGCCGTGACCGACATCGGCCCGATGGCCCCGGCGACGAATTTCGGCTGGCCGGTCTTCTTCGTCACTTCATCCGCCGCTTTGCGGGCGACACTCGCCGCCGCGAGATTCAACTCGCGCGCCAGTCCTTGCAGCGTCGGGTCGTTGATGACCTGATCGAAGAACGCCTGGTCCTTCCGCCCTTCGTGATGTTTGAAAAAGAAATCGTGCTGCCCAATCGTCGTCGCCGAGAAGGTGTTCGTCTCAATGATGTCCGCGCCGGCTTCGAGGTAGCGCCGGTGAATGTCCTCGATGATTTGCGGCTGCGTGAGCTGAAGCAATTCGTTGTTGCCCCTGAGGTCCTTGCCCTTCCAATCGGCAAACCGCTCCCCGCGAAACCAGGCCTCGCCCAGGTCCTGCGACTTCCAATGAAGCTGGATGACCGTGCCCATCGCGCCATCGATGATGACGATGCGTTCGCGCAGCATCTTTTGCAGCGCGTCGATTTGATTCGGTTTCAGACTGGCACTCTGATTCACGCGGTCATTTTACCATGGGTCATGGAGGATGCAAACTAAAAAATCAATGTATCTGGATATGAAGATATGAATGTTTAACAAGCCGCTTTTGCCCTTTGTAATGAAACCGAACGGTCAATTAACTCCGGGGCCAACGGCGCAGACCATTTTGGAAGAGAAGCCGCCAGACCATCCAGACAGCTTCCCAGACAATATGGCCGGACATCTTCGAGGTGCCTTGAAAGCGGTCGGTAAAAATGATCGGCACTTCGGCGACCTTCATCCCTTGCCGCCAGATTTTGTGGGTCAGCTCGATTTGAAAGCTGTAACCATTGGAGCGGACGGCTTGCAGATCGACGGACTGCAACGCGCGGCGGCGAAAACATTTGAAGCCGCCGGTGGGATCGCTGAACGGCATGCCGGTAATGATGCGGACATATTTCGCCGCGCCGAGACTGAGCATCAAACGATTGAGCGGCCAGTTGATGACGCGAATGCCATTGGAGTAGCGTGAACCCAGGACGAGATCAGCGTTTTGCGCCGCGGCGAGGAAGGCGGGAATGTCGTCCGGGTTGTGGGAAAAATCGCCGTCCATCTCCATGATGAATTCGTAATCGCGCTCCAGCGCCCAGGCAAATCCGGCGCAGTAGGCGCGGCCGAGGCCGTTCTTTTCCGCGCGGTGCAGGACGTGGACGGAGGGATGGTTGGCGGCCAGTTCATCCGCCAGCTTTCCCGTTCCATCCGGAGAATTGTCATCGACCACCAGCAAATCCACGGACGCGGGCAGGGCCAGCAGCCGGTTCGCCAAGGGCGGCAGATTGTCCCGCTCGTTGTAGGTGGGAACGATGACCAGAGTTTTTCCGTTCATGCGGGTGCCATGTTGCGATGAGAACTAAGCCGAGGCGGCGGCAAAGTTCAAGGTTCAAGTGTGGCATCGGGAAAACGGGGGAGGGTCTTTCGGCGGTGAACGCAGGAAGTTGGAGTTCAAGCTTTAGCTTGTTCCCGCCGGAAACAACCTGAAGGTTGAACTCCAACGCGTTAAACCGCCAAATCAACCAGCTTTGAAAAATCACTTCAGATTGGCAGCAGCGGTTTCAGCGGACATTGCGCGCAACGTGGCTCACGCGGGCGGCAAAACTCCTTGCCGACTCGGACAAGTTGCGCATGATAATCCTGCCAATAGTCCAAGGTTTCATCGCGCGGTTTTTGGTTCAGCGATGTCGCGCACAAACTTTGCAACTCGTCATAGCCAGCGTTCGTGTGACACCAGCCGTGCCGGGCGAAGATGCGCTTTGTGTAGGCGTCGATCACGAAACTCGCGTGGCCACCGGCGTAGAGCAACAGACAGTCGGCAGTTTCTGGACCGATGCCGTGGATGGCAAGCAGGCGTTCGCGTACGGTGGCGGTGTCGCCGGCAATCAAACTGGATAAATCTCCCGCGTGCTGTTCGACGAGCACTCTCAGGAACGAACGCAGCCGGCGCGCCTTGACATTGAAGTATCCGGCGGGACGGATCAATTGCGCCAGGCGCGCTTCCGGCAGGTCGAACAGCCGCCGAGGTTCCAACACCTGCGCAGATTTGAGATTAGCGATCGCTCTTTCCACGTTGGTCCAATTCGTATTTTGCGTGAGGATCGCACCGACGCAGACCTCGAACGGCGTTTCGCCCGGCCACCAATGCTGATGCCCGTGGCGCGCGCGCATCAGGGTGTAAGCGCGATGGAGAATTGTGTGTGCCGGCTTACTTTTCGGGACGGTAGGTTTCACGGAGGAATTTGTAATTCGCTTTCCAAAAATCGCAACTGAAACTAAAGATGAGGCATGGAATTGCTTTGCGTGCGTGATCCCGCTTCGCCCGGATTACCGACTTTCCTGTGAATCGGTTAGTATTGCTCGGACTCGTTGCTCTCTGCCTGGCGGCGGTGCTGGGTTGTCAATCCACGTCGCAGGAAGATCACTCACTCACGCCGCGTCCTAATTCCACAGAGGTTCGTTTCAAATTGGAAATTCAAACCCGCGACCCCGACCCCGCCAAGATTCAAGTTTGGGTGACGGCATCTCATCCATCCGCTTGGTCCAGGATTCCAGCCGCGAGCACGATGGCATTTTGGGAATCAATCCTTTCCCTTCGGTTTGTGCCGGCGAATTCGGAAGCAGGGAATCCGAATGCTTCGCCGATTTTCGGAACTTATTCGGTCGCTGGAAATCGACTGATTTTCCAACCCCGCTTCGCATTGCTTCCGGGTGAGAGATACCTAGCGCGATTTGATCCAACAAAGCTGCCCGGCATTGCCATTCACGGCATTTCGCCCATCGTCCGCGATTATCAGGTCACGTCGACAAAGCCAGCCGCGCCGCCGCGCATCACCGCTATTTATCCATCCGGATCCGAAGTGCCGGCCAATCACTTGAAGTTCTATCTGCTTTTCTCCGAGCCGATGCAGCCGGGGAACATCTTCAAATACTTCAAGCTGCTCAACGCGCGCGGCGAAGAAGTTTCGGAGCCGTTTCGAGAAACTGAACTCTGGTCGGTGGACGGACGCCGGTTGACGCTCTGGTTTCATCCTGGCCGGCAAAAAACCGGCGTAAACCTAAACGTCGAGTTCGGCCCGGTGCTGGTGGAGGGACAGCATTTCACCTTGGTGATCTCCGGCGATTGGCCGTCGCAACGCGGTGTTCCGCTGGGCCGAGCCATCGAAAAATCGTTTCGCGCCGGCCCGGCGGATCACACACAGCCCAACGCCGAGAGCTGGGGGATCGATCCGCCCGTCAACGCACGCGGGAAATTGCGAGTGACTTTTCCCGAGGCGTTTGACTGGGCGCTGTTGCAAAGCCAGTTGTGGGTTGAAACCGCGGCGGGCAAACGCGTGCTCGGTCGCATCGAAATTGGAGCCGGAGAAACGAGTTGGAGTTTCGAGCCGATGCAAGCGTGGGTGGCGGGAAGCTATCGGCTAGCGGCGGGGAGCGTGCTGGAGGATCTGGCGGGCAACAGTCTGGCGCGGCCCTTTGAAGTCGATCTACAACGGACGAAGACCAAACTAGTTGAACCGGTGATTTATCGACCGTTCATCGTCACGCCATTTATCTCGGATTGATGACCGCAGTGGCCCACGACTTGATCAGAAATTTATTTGGCGGAAGGGACAGGATTCGAACCTGCGGTAGCCTTGCGACTACTTCTGATTTCGAGTCAGATGCCTTTAACCACTCAGCCACCCTTCCACGCCAAGCCAGCGCGCGCATCCTATTCCCGGTTTTGCGCCGGAGGCAAGTGAATCGTTTGCTCCGCAGACCGAGGATTCGCCAGGAAATCCACTTTGGCGCTCAATTCCGGCGTCAGATAATGGTCCGGATTCACGATCTGCACTTTGATCTGGAGCGTGCCTTTCTGGCGGTTGGCCTCCGGCGCGATTTCGGCCACGTAACCTTCGTAAACGCGGTCGAGATACGCCTCCGGGCTGACGCGGCATTTCTGTTTCAAAAATACTTTCGCCAGATCGGACTCGCTCAAATCAATTTCCACTTGCAAATCTTTCAAGTCCGCCAGCGCGATCAAGGCGGTGCTGGGACCGCGCCCGCCGCCGAAACTTTGCGGCACCACCAACTCGGCGGCATCGACCAATTTCTCCAGCACCACGCCGTTGATGGGGGAGCGAATGATCGTCCAGTCCAGATAAGTTTTTTGCAAATCGACCAAGCCTTCCGTTTCGCGCACCGTTGCCTCGGCGGCCTCCAGCCGCAACCGCATTTCGTCCTCAGTCTGCTTGGACTCCACTTCGTTGCGGCGAAGTTTCAGGACGCGGTCGTAATCAAGCTTTGCCTTCGCCACGGCCACCTTGGCGTTGGCCAGCCGGGCTTCCGATTCGGCCAACCGCGCTTTTTGTTCAGAGTCATCCAACCGGACGACGACCTGTCCGTTGGTGACGGTGTCTCCTTTGTGCACGCCAATCCACTTTACCACGCCCATGAAGCGCGGACTTAATTCGATCCGCTCCCGGTTGACGATGTAACCGCTGACGGTCAGCACCGAGCCATCGACTTTGACCGCCGCCGTTCGCTGGGTAGGCGTGGTGGGCGAATTCGTGGGCAATGAGGTTGAGGCGCTGCCGGTCGAGAGGCGGCGTTGATCCTCCAGTCGGGGCCAGGCAAAGAAAATGGCCGCGCCCGTCACCGCCGCGACGCCGAGGAAGATGACCCACAGCGACCGTTGCGGGCGTGATTTCGCTGCGGATTTGATTTGCAGCTCTTTTAGTTTGTCGGGATTCATCGCGAACGGGCTACAAGATGGGATGAAACGAGGCCGCATGAAAGCAGGAAATACAGAACGTTAAGTTTTGCCACGGATGAAACACGGAGGGAACACGGATGACCGATCTGCCGGGCACAAGAAGTGTCCGCGTGGAACTCAACGGTTGGTGAGTTTGAATCAACACTTACCGCCAAAACCAACCGCCCATCCTGTCTGTGTTTCGTCCGTGTTCCATCCGTGGCTAAAGAATAGTTCCGGCTCAGAGCCGTGTGGGTCAGCGAGGCAAGGTTAGGTCGGCTCCCGTGATTGGGTCTTTGGGAACTGCTTTGAGGTAATCCGGCACGAGTTCTTTGATGCTTTGGGGACGCCGGCCTTTTTCCAGTTCAAAGGCGCGTGCGGCGAGGTCGATCAGAAGATGTCCGGTTTGGTGTTGTCGTTCTTTGACCATCTTGGGGAATTTGGTTTTAACGTAGGCGTCTTCGTCGAATGATTTTGCCTCAATCATTTGTTTGATTCGTTCTTTCACGCTAGAAGTCCTTCGCGATTGTTCTTTGTCGCGACGCATGAAGCCTTCCGGGGATTCCCGCTTGGCTTCAAGAATTTGCAAGGTTGTGATGATTTCGCGGCAGACGGGGCCATCAATACTGGCGGATGAACGCTGCAACCCCTCAAGGCCGCTGGTTTCAAGATTCAAGCCGATCAACGCATCGATTATGAAGCCGCCTCGAGAACTCTCGTGGCCCAAACGCACCATGTCCAAATTGGCGTTGACCGCATCATGGGTGCGATGCTCCATTTCAGCCAAAGTTCTTTCTGCCCTTAGGGCCCTCAAAAGTCCCGAAATCTTCGACCTCTCGACTTCATGAGGCGTTAAATAAGCTTGCGTATATTCGACAGGAATACGGCACTGCCGGGTTAATCCCAAGCGAGCCAATTTTAATGCTTCGGCATTCGGTAGCACATAAGCGCGAAGCTTTTCATGATCGAGCTCCCAAAAACCCGGCTCCGTGTGCACCAACAATCGGCCAGCTTCGACAATATCATCATAACCATTCGGACTCGGTATTGGCACAGTCGGCGGTGGGGGAGCCGAGAAAAAGAACAACCATCCGGCGATCACCACGACCACCAATCCAGCCAGTGCAATGAAGGTTTTCCTGCCCATGTTCGTCCAACAGGTTGACAAAAAAAGCGGCAACGTCAACAGTTGCCCGCGCCATTAATGAACAACATGAAACCGCGCTTATTGTATCTGGCCGTCGCCGGAATTTCCCTCTGCCCCTCTGCCTTGCTGCCCGCACACGCGGCGGACAAAGTGGACTTCGTCAAACAAATCCAGCCCTTGCTCGAACTCAAATGCGTGGCCTGCCATCGCGAAGGTTATGCCAAGGGCGGTTTGCGGTTGGATGTGAAGGCCGAGGCGTTCAAGCCGAGCGACAGCGGTGTGTCCATCGTGCCCGGCAACGCGCAGAAGAGTTCCTCGTACACCCGCACGATTTTGCCCGACGCAAACGACGAGGTGATGCCGCCGAAAGCCAAAGACCTCCGCTTGACCAAGGCGGAAGCCGAGGCGTTGCGCGACTGGATCAATCAAGGCGCACACTGGCCCGACGGCCTGGCGTTGGTGGCGAAAAAAGTCGAGCAGGCGACCGTAGGCAATGATCCGACGACAATGGCGGAGATTCACCAGAAGCTGCGGGCGAACTTGAAGGAGAAATCGCCCGCCGCCATGAAGCCGTACACCGGCCAGATTCCCGGCACGGAAATCACCTTTGACATGCTGCCAATTCCCGGCGGTACTTTTATGTTGGGTAGCCCGGAGAGCGAGGCGGGTCGCAAACCCGATGAAGGCCCGCAACGCAAAGTGAAGATCGAGCCGTTCTGGATGGGCAAGTGTGAGGTGACGTGGAACGAATACGAGTTGTTCATGTATCCGGCGGAGGGCTACAGGAATCCGCTCCTTAACAAAACCAAGTTGTCATGTGAAAACGTGGCCGACGCGGTGACCCGGCCCACGAAGCCGTACGTGGAGATGAGTTTCGGCATGGGCAAGGATGGTTATCCAGCCATCAGCATGACGCAGCACGGCGCGAACACGTATTGCAAATGGCTCAGTGCGAAAACGGGACACTTCTACCGGCTGCCCACCGAAGCGGAATGGGAATACGCCTGTCGTGCCGGCACGACCACGGCGTATTCGTTTGGCGACGACGCGAGCAAGCTCGGCGAATATGCCTGGTATGAGAAAAACAGTGATTTCAAATATCAAAAGATCGGCAAGAAAAAGCCGAATCCTTGGGGGCTGCATGACATGCACGGCAACGTCATGGAATGGACGCTCGATCAATACGCGCCCGACAGCTACAAGAATTTCGTCGGCTCGGTTGTGGCGAACCCGTGGGTGAAGGCGACGAAGCCGTATCCGCACGTCGCGCGCGGCGGTTCGTGGGATGACAGTGATCCGAAGACGTTGCGCAGCGCGGCCCGGCGGGCGTCAGACAAAACGTGGAAGATTCAAGACCCGCAACTGCCCAAGAGCATCTGGTATCTTACCGACGCGCAGTTCCTGGGCTTCCGCGTGATCCGTCCGTTGAAAATTCCTTCGGCGGAGGAGTTATCTAAATATTGGACAAGCGGCGTGGAAAAAGACTAGTTTGCGCCGTCCCAAATTTTTCGCACCAGAATGTAAAAGACATTTTTCAGACAACCACAACGACGAACAAAACTTTATGAACCAGCCCAACAAACAATCCTTCCAACCGGCCGTCACGCGCCGGAATTTCTTGAAATCCACTTCCTCCGCCGTGGTCGGCGGGTCATTGCTGAGTGGCTTGCCCATTGAGCGATTTGCCCTCGGCGCGGTGAACAACGACACGTTGAAGCTGGCGTTGATCGGTTGCGGCGGGCGCGGCTCCGGTGCTGCCAACCAGGCTCTCAGCACCAGCGGTGCGGTCAAGTTGGTGGCTGCCGCCGACGTGTTCAAGGATCGGATGGACGGCAGCCTGAACAATCTCAAGCAACAGCATTCCGACCGCGTTGATGTGGCGGAGGAAAACCGGTTCATCGGTTTCGACGCTTACAAAAAAGCCATCGCGATGGCGGATGTCGTGATCCTGTCCACGCCGCCGGGATTCCGTCCGATGCAATTCGAAGAAGCCGTGCGCCAGGGCAAGCATGTGTTCATGGAAAAGCCGGTGGCGACCGACGCGCCCGGTGTGCGCCGGGTGCTCGCCGCCGCCGAGGAAGCGAAGAAGAAGAATTTGAAGGTCGCCGTCGGCCTTCAGCGTCATCATCAACTCGGCTATCTCGAAACGATGCAGCGGCTGCACGACGGCCAGATTGGCGACATCGTGGCTATGCGCTGCTATTGGAACGGCAACACTCCGTGGGTGCATCCGCGCGAGGAATTGGAGAAGCAGGCCGGACGCAAACTCACGGAAATGGAATATCAGTTGCGCAACTGGTATTACTTCAACTGGCTTTGCGGCGATCACATCAACGAGCAGCACATCCACAATCTGGACGTGATCAACTGGCTCAAGAAGGGCCACCCGGTCAAGGCGCGCGGCAACGGCGGTTGCGAAACACGCAAGGGCAAGGACTACGGCGAAATCTTCGACCATCATGTGGTCGAGTTTGAGTACGCCGACGGTTCGACCTGTTTCAGCCAGTGCCGCCACCAGCAGGGATGTTGGAATGATGTTTCCGAGCACGCCATCGGCACCAAGGGCAACTGCAACATCGGCAGCCATACCATCCGCGGCGAAAATGCCTGGCGCTTCAAGACCCCGGGCGCGCGTGATGCCTATCAGCAGGAGCACGACGATTTGTTCGACGCGATTCGCAACGACAAGCCGTACAGCGAAGCCGAATACGGTGCTACGAGCACGATGACCGCCATCATGGGCCGCATGGCCACCTACTCGGGCAAGGACATTGAGTGGGACGCCGCGTTCAATTCCAAAATCAACCTCTTCCCCGATAACCTCGCCTGGGACGCAAATCCAAAATCCCTGCCCGACGCGAATGGGATGTATCAACTCGCGGTGCCCGGCAAGACCGTCGTGATCTAACATTCATCGCGAACCAAATTCATCTGGCCGGCCAAGGGTTTGGCCGGCCTTTTATTTTCACCGGTTTGGTCGGTTCCATAAATTCGTTATGAACTTCAAATGGCTTCATCGTCGGGCTGGGAACACGTTTTTCCACTGCCTCGTCGCGATGCTGTGCGGGTGGTTGCTGATGGGTTGCAAATCGACATCCCACGTCGCGGCGTTGCAAAGGTTCCAATTCAGCGCGCCGCACATGGGAACGATGTTCAGCATCACCCTTTACGCGGCCGACCAAACTGTCGCGAAACGCGCCGCTGACGCCGCGTTCGCGCGTGTGGCTGAACTCGACCGGATGATGACGGATTACGATCCTCAAAGTGAATTGATGCAATTATGCCGTCGTCCTTCCGGCGTGCCCGTGAAGGTTAGCGCGGAGTTGTTTAATGTTCTCCAGCGCGCGCGCCACATCTCTGAAATTTCCGAAGGCACCTTCGATGTGACGGTCGGTCCGTATGTCCATCTCTGGCGGACGGCGCGCAAAAGCCGCATCCTGCCGTCGCCGGAGGAAATCGTGTCGGCCCGCCGGGTGGTTGGCTGGCAGAAAGTGAAGCTTGATGCGCGCAGCCGAACCGTGACGCTGGCCGTGCCCGGCATGAAGCTCGACCTGGGCGGGATCGGCAAAGGTTACGCCGCCGATGCGGCCTTGAAAGTATTGCGCGATCTGGGAATTCGCCACGCCCTTGTCGCTGCGAGTGGCGACCTTGCCATTGGCGACCCACCGCCGGGCCGCGCGGGATGGACGGTGGCTGTGGCTTCGATTGTGGTCACGGAATCGGCACCAACCAAAATGCTGTTGCTCCACAATGTTGGAGTTTCCACTTCCGGAGATGCGGAACAATTCGTGGAGATCGGCGGCATCCGTTATTCGCACATCGTGGATCCCCGCACGGGCATCGGCCTGACCGAGCGCATTCAGACAACCGTGATCGCGCCGAACGGCACGACCAGTGACGCACTGGCCAAAGTAGTTTGCGTATTGGGAGCGAAGCGCGGTCTCGCGGTGGCGGATGCACTTCCCGGAGTGGCCGCGCTGGTTCTGCGGATTGATGACGGTGTGAAGCAAACAATCCCGTCGCGTCGCTTCAACCAAATCAAAACTCTGCCGTGATGTTTCCCTTGCGAGATTGACTTCGGCTGCCGGGTAAGAGAATGGTTTCACCCGGCGGAATGGCGTCGGTGGCGACAGTGAATCGAATGCTATGCAACAAGTGGTGATGACTCCTTCTCCGGGTGAACGGCTGTTGCGTTTCGTGGGCGACACCGTGCGGTTCACTCTGCGCGATGCGCAAACGGTGCCTTCACCCGCGAGCGGCTGGCAGGCGAAGCTGCGCACGAATCTGGGCCGCGCCGCTTTGTTGCGGGAGGAAATCATCCGGGCGCATTTTGAAAACGTGCCGTTTGCCGGCGCGTCGTGGCGCGACATTCCGATGTGCTGGGAAAACGGCGAATGGTCGCTCACGCTGCCCCTCACGGAAGTAGGCTTCTTCAAGGCCAAGGCTTATCTCATCGATCCGCAAGGCTATCAAGTCTGGCCCGACGGCCCGGACTTTGGCGTGAGCATTCATCCCGACGCCTATCGCACGGCCAATACGATTTACTGCGCCTTTCCGCGCTTGTTCGGCGCGAGTAAAATCGCCGCAGCGACCGCTGATCCCAAACTCGAGGCGAAGATGAACGCGCTCGATGAACAGGCGTTCACCGTGATTCCGCCGTCGGGCAAACTGCGCGACCTCACGCAAGAACTGCCGCACATCTTCGGCAAGCTCGGCTGCCGCATCCTCCACCTGCTGCCCGTGAACCCGACGCCGACGACGTTCGCCCGCATGGGCCGCTACGGCAGCCCGTACGCGTGTGGTGATTTGACGGCTATTGATTCGGCGCTCATCGAATTTGACCAGCGCACGACGGGCGTTGAGCAATTCTGTGAGCTGACGGAGGCCGCGCACGCGTTGGGCGGAAAAGTATTTCTCGATCTCGTCATCAATCACACCGGCTGGGACTCACCGCTGCGCGAGAATCATCCCGAATGGTATCTGCGCGACGACAAGGGGAACTTCGTTTCGCCCGGCGCGTGGGGTGTGGTCTGGGCTGACTTGGTCGAACTGGAGCAGAAGCATCCGGAATTGTGGGAGCATCTCGCCGAGGTCTTTCTCACCTGGTGCCGGCGCGGCGTGGATGGTTTTCGTTGCGATGCCGGGTACAAAGTGCCGATGCCGGTGTGGCAATACATCACCGCGCGCGTGCGCCAGGAATTTCCCGACGCGCTCTTCCTGCTCGAAGGACTCGGCGGCGGCTGGTGGGACACCGAGGCGTTGCTCACCGAAGGCGGGATGCAATGGGCGTACAGCGAATTGTTCCAGGAGTTCACCGGCGCGAATGTGCAGGGCTACCTCGACCACGCGTTCAAGCAGTGCGCGCGCGTCGGCGTGCTGGTTCACTACAGCGAAACGCATGACAATCTGCGCCTCGGCGAGAAGGGCAGGGCGTGGTCGTTGTTGCGAAATCGTCTCTGCGCACTGACGAGTGTGAGCGGCGGCTATGGCTTTACCTGCGGCGTGGAATGGCTCGCCGCAGAACGCATCCGCGTCCACGGCTGCACCGGGCTTAACTGGGGCGGCAAGGGAAACATTGTCCCGGAACTCGCGAAACTTAATCAACTCGTCGCGGATCATCCCTGTTTTTTCGACGGGGCGAAACTCACGCGACTCAGTCCGCCGGGTTCGCCCGTCTTCGCGTTGCTGCGCGAGTCGGAGGAGGGCCAGGATACCGTGCTGGTGTTGGTGAATAACGACCTGGAGCGCGCTCACTCGCTGAAGCTCGATCCGCAGCAACTGAAGGAAGCGTCGCGCTCCACTACAGTGCGAGCCGATTTGGAAATCACCGCTCCGCCGCTGCTGGACTTGCTCGGCCAGACTCCGCCATCAGCGAAACACGCGCCCAGCCAATTCACTTTCTCGCTCGAACCAGGCGCGGCTTATTGCCTCTCCGTCACGCCGCAGATTCGAGGATTGCACGGCGACGCCTACCGCCGTGCGCGTGCCCAGGCCGCTTGGGCCATGCAGGCGATTAGTCAGGTTCTGCCCGCCGAGAAAATCCATGTTCCCGATTGGCGCGCGCTGGCCACCGAGGTGGACGCATCCCCCGCTGCTTTCCTAGCCAAGCTTTCACGCCTGCCTGACACGAATGAAATAGTGGACGTGCTGGCGGCGGTGCGCTCCTTGAAACAGGAAACGGTTTTCCCTCAAGTCGTGACGTGGCGATTTGCCGACTGCACGCGGATATTGCTTGTGCCGCCGAAGCATTGGCTTTTGATTGAAGAACCCTCGCCTTTTCGCGCGACGTTGCGGCACGGCGAAAGTTTGCAGCACATTCAAAGCATCGCGGCAGGTGGGCGACACATCGCCTGTTTCTCCCGGGCGCAAGCGGCGGGCGATGCTGAACTGAAGTTGGAGCGTTCCACTGCTGAAGATCGTCACATCACCGCAGCCGTGCGTTTCCTCGCCGCCGAGCCGTTGACGGATCACGCCGCCCGCCGGACATCGCCCGCCACGCTGGCTCTCTTGACCAATGGTTGCGGCGGCATGGCGCGGATGTGCGCCGACCTCGGCGGCATCACCTCGAAATACGATTGCCTGCTCGGTGCGAACCTGCACAAGACGCTTCCGGTGGATCGCCACGTCTTGGCCAAACGCGCGCGTGTCTGGGTAAATGCCGACGGCTTCATCACGCAGCTCAATCGCGAGAACCTCGCTGCATTCACCGCTGGTGCGTCAGCCCATTGGCGTTTCGTGGCGAGCGCTGGCGATGGACGTACCGTGGAGATTTTTCTCACTGCGGAAATGCTGGAAGGCAAAAACACCACCATCCTCCGCTTTTCGCGCGGCCAGGATGAGTTCAGATTTGGCGCGCCGACGAAACCCGGGAAGCCTTTGCCCGTCAGCCTCACTGTTCGCGTGGACATCGAAGATCGAAGCTTCCATGCGGAGACCAAGCGGAACGGCGGCGCGGAGCACCATTTCGAGAGCAACTGCCGGCCCTTGCCGCGTGGTCGCGGTCGCGATCTGTCGGTCGGGTTCGAGTTTACACCTGCGGTTGACCGCCAGTTGCGCGTATTCGCCGACCACGGAAATTTCCATCCGCAAGCCGAGTGGTGCGAAAACATCCCGCACCCCGTCGAGCAGAGCAGGGGACAGACCGGCAGCGGCGATGCCTACAGTCCGGGCTGGTTTGAACTGCCGCTGGCTGTTGGCAGCGAAGTTACACTCACAGCGACGGCGGAACTGGCCGGAGAAGTTGAAGGTTCAAAGGTGAAGGTTCAAAGTTCAAAGTTGGCGAGCGACGACGAAGACGCCTTTCAACAACAGTTACTTCACGCCGCGTCCGCATTTGTCGTGCACCGGGGCGAAGGCAAAACGGTCATCGCCGGCTATCCGTGGTTTCTGGATTGGGGACGCGACACGTTGATCTGCGCCCGCGGACTGCTCGCGGCGGGAATGGCGGATGAAGTGCGGGAAATCCTGCTCACGTTCGCGCGCTTCGAGGAACACGGCACGCTGCCCAACACCATTCACGGCGACAACGTTTCCAACCGTGATACGAGCGACGCGCCGCTGTGGTTTGGCGTCGTGTGCGAGGAACGTTGCGAGTTCCAGGTTCCGGTTTCCAAGTTAAAGGCGGCGCGCAAGAAATTCTTCGCGACGAAGGTTGACGAGAAGGGCCGCACCCTCGCCGAAGTGCTCCGCAGCATCGCGGTGAACTATCGTCACGGCACACCGAATGGCATCCGCATGGATGAAGCGTCCGGTTTGATTTGGAGTCCGAGTCACTTCACTTGGATGGATACGAATTATCCCGCCGGCACGCCGCGCGAAGGGTATCCCGTCGAGATTCAAATTCTCTGGATTTGCCTGTTACGGCAACTGTCCCGTTTGGGCGTGAACTCGGACGGCGAGCCGTGGGGTGAACTGGCGGCGCGCGTGGAGAAATCGTTCCAACAATTCTTCTGGCTGGAGGAGCAAGGCTGGTTCGCCGATCAACTCATCGCCAAGCCGGGCGGGTCGGCCCGTGACGCCACTCCGGACACGGCCCTGCGGAGCAACATGCTTTTCGCCATCAGCCTTGGCCTCGTCAAGGGCGAGCGTGCCCAACGCTGTGTGGACGCGGCATTGCGCCACCTGGTCGTGCCGGGGGCGTTGCGTTCGCTAGCGCCATTGCCCGTGACCCCGCCACTGGCGATTCACGGCCACAACGGCCAGTTGTTGAACGATCCGATCCATCCGTATTGGAGTCGTTATGAAGGCGATGAAGACACGCACCGTAAACCGGCCTATCACAACGGCACTGCGTGGGTCTGGACTTTTCCGGTCTTCTGCGAAGCGCTCGCACGCGCGTGGGATTTCGCGCCGGAAGCCGTCGCGGCGGCGCGGGCTTATCTTGGTAGCCTCGACCGATTGCTGGCCGAAGGCTGCCTCGGCCAATTGCCGGAGATCGTAGATGGCGACGCACCGCACACCCAGCGCGGTTGCGACGCGCAAGCTTGGAGCGCGACGGAAGCGTTGCGAGTGTGGCGGTTGTTATCGAAGAAATAGTCGATCACCCGTGAATCCGGGAGGGCTGGGTTCCACCCCAGCCCATTTGTTTCGGAAAGATGGGGCGCGGGTGGAATCGTGCCCTCCCAAGCCGTTGTCATTTCTCATCCGAGCGCCCGCTGAATCTCGCCAACATCACCACCAGCGCATCCACTTCGGCGCGGCCGGAATGATTGGGGTCGGTCGAGTTGTAATTGTTCAGCATGATGGAAAAGGCGAGCCGCTCGTTGGCCGCCGTGGTGACGTAGCCGGAGAGGGTGCTCACAAAACCCAGCGAGCCAGTCTTGGCGCGGACGTTCTTTTCCGCCGGGGTGCCTTTCAGGCGTGAGCGCAGCGTGCCATCCACACCCGCGATGGGCAGCGCGTCGCGGAAAACTTCGGCGTGCCGGTGCTTCGTCATGTGTTGGAGCAACGTCACCGTGGCGTTGGGCGTTAGCAACGCCGTGCGCGAAAGGCCAGAGCCTTCCTGCAAGAAAACCTCGCCGCGCTTGAGGCCGAGTTCGCCGAGGAACTTGTTCAGTTCGGCCAAACCAGCTTCCTCCGTGGTTCGCGTTTCGAGTTTTGGATTTTGCGTCGCGCCGACTTGCAGGAGTAACAACTGCGCGTAGAGGTTTTGCGACGGCTTCATCATCTTCGCGAGAATCTCCGACAACGGGCGCGATTCGACGGTGGCGATTTCCAACACCTTCGTGTAGTCCACGGGTGAGGCTTCGCGTTCCAGCCAGTTCACGGTGCGGACTTTGCCGGTGACGGTGATGCCACGTTTGGCCAGCGCCTCTTTGAACAGGGTGACGAACCACCGCGCGGGCTGATGGACGGAGACGGCTTCCGCCTGATCGCCACCGCCGAGCGGCAGGCTGCCGTGGACATACACAGTGTTCTCGCCGATCGGACGGTAAAGGGAAATACTGCGCTTGCCGCCGTTCGTCACGGTGGTCGTGCGGTTGATGAACGTCAGATAATCGGTCGCCGGCTTGGTGTTGATTTGACAGGGCTGGCCGACTTCCGCCGCCGGCTTGAACACCAGATCAATCACGTTGTCCTGGATCGTGAGCGCCGAGACTTCCGCGCCGTAATACTCCTGCAAGTCGTCCCAAGTCCAGCTTTCGCCCAAGGGCGGGCCGCGGAAGAAACTCTCATCGCCGACCAGATCGCCGTTAATCCGCTTCACACCGGCGGCGGCGAGGGCGTCGATCAGCGGCGCTAACGGCTTCGCGTAATCACCGTCATGGAAGCGCGCGGCAAAGGACGGATCGCCCCGGCCATACACGATCAAATCGCTTTCCAACGTGCCGTCTGCCGTCGGTTTGGAGGCGGCGTAGAGTGACGTCTTGATGCGGTAATCCGGGCCGAGGCGGTCGAGGGCGAGCGCGCCGGTGTAGAGTTTCGCGTTGGAGGCAGGCTTCAACAACTTGTTCGCGTGGTGCTCGAAAATGGTTTTTCCGGCGTTGAGGGAGACGACCTTCACGCCCAGCGCCGCCGCGCTGAGACGCGGCTGGGCAACGTGATTGCTCAGGAGCGTTTGCAGCGAAGTCAGCGTCTCCACCGGCTTCGCGTCCGGTTGTTGGGCGGACGAATCAAGCTGGAGAAAAACGATGAGCACCGCCATCAACACGGCGGGGCAGATCAGGATGGGCGATTTCTTTGTCACAAACAGCGTGGCTTGACGGGATCAGTTATAGAAGTTTGTGGTCAGATGAAAAGGATTTTGCCAAACGAGACTGCAAGCGATATGCGTTGGTCATGTCGCAACTTGATTTTCCGGATCAGCATCATTTGCGTGCGGCTCACGGCTGGTTGGACTTGGGCAAACCACTGGAGGCGGAGGAGGAGTTGAACCAGATTTCAAAATGCAATTTCTCCCACCCCGACGTGCTGGAAGCGCGGTGGAAAATTGCGGTGGAAGGCAGTGAATGGCACGGCGCGCTGCAAATCGCCCGCAACCTCATTGACGTTGATCCTGACCGGGTGTCGGGATGGATCAACCAATCGTATTGTCTGCACGAATTGAAGCAAACCCAGGAGGCGTGGGAGAGGCTGTTGCCAGCGGCGGGCAAGTTTCCCAAGGTCAGCATCATTCCGTACAACCTGGCTTGCTACGCCTGCCAGTTGGGTCGGTTGGAACAGGCCCAAGACTGGCTGGACAAGGCGTTGGCCGCTGGCGGCAAATCGCAAATCAAGGCGATGGCGTTGAGTGATGACGATCTAAAACCGCTCTGGCCTGTGATCGAAAAGCTGGGGACGGACTAGGCCTTTTGTGTTTGAATACACTCGAAGGGGCTTCTGTTCCGTGTTGGTGTCCCGTTCAAGGTCGTGTCGTCAATTCCACCTCATCTGCCCAAATCTTTAGTCCGAGGCCGGACATGAAAGCAAATGTAAGGTGCTCTGCAGCGTCTCGATAGCTTCCGCACTCAGACTCGAAGTTCGCGGCATACTCCGGCGGAGTGAAGGAAATAAAGTCTAAACAACTGTCCTCAGAGTATGGCAAGGCAGGATTACGAGGATGCGCTGCAAATTTAGAGACACCGCGAAACTCCAACTCGACAACGGTTGGGAGATCTGGTGATACCCAATCTCCGGCCGAGCGAATCCACGACAACTTGAGGCAACGTCGCTCTGAATGATAGTCAACAGATTGCCAGTCAAAACAGTTGTGAAGGTCGAGATAGCGATGGCGACCACCAAAACCGATCTCAATCGAAGTGTCGATCGTGAAATTGATGAGGTTCATGCGAGTTGTGGTGATGCGTTCTTGGACGCTTAACCGCCCAA
>JBKJSC010000096.1:0-32477 GCA_046593035.1 Limisphaerales bacterium
CGCCGCCGTGGATGTGAAAAAGTAACGGCGGCGGCTGGGTGGCGGGCGACAAGAAGGTCGTCGCCAATCTGGAGAAGTATCTCGCGGCGGGCATCTCGGTCGTGTCCATCAACTACCGTTACAGCACGCAGGCGCAGATCGCAGGCGTGAAGCCGCCGGTGGAATGGCCGTTGAGCGACGCCGCGCGGGCGTTGCAATTTGTCCGCAGCAAGGCCAAGGAGTGGAACCTCGACAAGCAACGCATCGGCGCAAGCGGCGCTTCGGCAGGCGCGTGTTCGAGTCTGTGGCTCGCGTTTCACGATGATCTGGCTGATCCGAAAAGCACCGATCCCGTCGCGCGTGAATCCACGCGGTTGTGGTGCGCGGCCGTGATCGGCGCGCAGACTTCGCTCGACCCGCAGCAGCTCAAGGAGTGGACGCCCAACAGCCGCTATGGCGGGCACGCATTTGGTTTCATGCCCGACCCAAAGGACAACAAGACGCGCGACACGCAGTTCGCCGAGTTTCTCGCCGCGCGTGAATCGGTTCTTCCATGGATCAAGAAATATTCTCCCATCGAGCACGTCACCGCCGATGACCCGCCGATTTACCTGATTTACGCCACACCGCCCGCACTCGGCCAGGAACAGAAAGACCCGACGCACACGGCGAATTATGGCGTGAAGTTGCAGGAGAAACTCCGCAGCGTCGGCGTCGAAAGCGAACTCGTCTATCCCGGCGCACTCGACGTGAAACACCCGCAGGTGCAGGATTACCTCATCGAGAAACTCAACGTGCCCACGACGAAGAAGAAAGCAGCGAAGTGATGGAATGAAAGCTCTGCAAAAACTTGTAGCGGCGGTCTATGACCGAAGTGGTTTGCAAAACGCCACGGGAATTCGGCGGTCACATACCGCCGTCACAGTGCGACTGGCAAACGTGCTATTGATTTTTCTTCTGGCGCTTACCTGCAACTCCGTCGCCTTCGCCCAGGAAGCCAAACCACTTCGCGCCGGAGCCGCCGCCGTCGATATCACGCCACGATTGTTTCCGCTCAACATGCCGGGCGGCTTCAGCACGAACATGGCGGACGGCGCGAACGATCCGCTCCATGCCCGCGCGCTCGTGTTCGATGATGGCACCACCACGCTCGCTCTCGTCGTGGTGGACAATCTCGGCGTGGCCCGCGAGACTGCGGATGAGGCGAAGGCGCTCGCATCCAAGCGGTGCGGCATTCCGCCGGAGAAAATGCTGGTATCTGCAACTCACACTCACAGCGCGCCGCCGTCGAACATCAAGGAAGGTGACGTTCCCGCCGTGGCCTATCGCAAGGTTTTGGTCGAGGGCATCGCCGAGGCCATCACTCGCGCCCATGCCGCGCTCCGACCCGCCGCCGTCGGGGCGGCTTCCCATCCGTTGCCCGAGGAAGTTTTCAACCGCCGTTGGTATCTCAAACCCGGCAAGATGCCGTTAAATCCCTTCGCTCGCATGGACAAGGTGAAGATGAATCCCGGCAACAGCCCGGACGTTCTTGACCGTCCCGCCGGCCCCACTGATCCCGACATCACCGTCCTTTCAGTCCAGGACGCGAAGTCGCGCCAACCGCTCGCGCTCTATGCCAATTACTCACTCCATTATGTCGGAGGCACGGCCAGGGCCAAAGTCTCGGCGGATTACTTCGGCGAGTTCGCGCGGCTCATGCCTTCGCGCGTTGGCGGGAGCGAGGACTTTGTAGCCATGATGTCCAATGGGACCTCCGGCGACATCAACAACATCCCCTTTGGCAGCACCCGGCCACCGCGCGAGACGTTTGAACAAATTCGCATCGTTGCCCAAAAGGCGGCGGACACCGCGTGGATGGCGCGTAACAAAATCGGTGCCCACCGTCCCGACGCGCGCCTCGGCATGATCCAGCGCGAAATCACTCTGCGCGTGCGCCGCCCCACGGCCGAGCAGATCGCCGAAGCCAAGGCCGTCCTGGCGTTCAAAGACAAAGCCGAAATCGCCAAGCTGCCGGCCCTGGCCGATGCGTACGCGCGCCGCACACTCGCCCTCGCGGAAGCCAGCGAGACCTTGAGCGTGCCGTTGCAAGTCCTACGCATCGGCGACCTCGCGGTGTGCGCCATCCCGTTCGAGACCTTTGTGGAGATCGGCCTCGATTTGAAAAAACGAAGCCCCTTTCCCCGCACCATGGTCATCGGCCTCGCCAACGCTTACAACGGCTACCTGCCCACACCAGAACAACATTTGCTGGGCGGCTATGAGACGTGGCTCGGCACGAACAAAGTGCAGGAAGACACCTCGGTGATCCTCACCAAGCACCTGCTCGAAATGCTTGCTGAACTCGCCAAGGGGAAATGAGATGTTCGTGGACATTCGAACAAACCAGTTGCCCAATGCTCCGAAGTCAAACGGCTGAACCTCCGCGCTCTGCTTGCTTGCGGGCCGACATCAATGGTGTTCAAGTGCTGCCAAGCTAAACAAAATTGTGAAAACCATCCTGCTCGCCCTGCTCACCTCACTCTGCGTTACCGACACCCACACCTTCGCCGCTGATCCGCCGGCCAAGAAACTCGCAGATCCCGCCAAGAAGGCTGCCGCGCCTGTGTTGCCAAAGCCCACGATGGGAGATGTCCGTTACGGCGAGCACGAACGAAACGTTTTGGATTTCTGGAAGGTCGAATCGGAGAAGCCGACGCCCTTATTGTTCTTCATTCATGGCGGCGGCTGGAATGCCGGCGACAAGGCCCGCGTGGCCAATCTCGACAAATATCTCGCGGCGGGAATATCCGTCGTCTCCATCAACTATCGCTACGTGCCCCAGGCCAAAGCCACTGGCGTGACGCCACCGGTCAAGGCTCCGCTGCACGACGCCGCACGGGCTTTGCAATTTGTCCGCAGCAAGGCCGCCCAGTGGAACCTCGACAAGGCGCGCATCGGCGCGAGCGGTGGTTCGGCGGGCGCGTGTTCGGGTTTGTGGCTCGCATTTCACAACGATCTGGCGGACCCGAAAAACTCCGACCCCGTCGCGCGCGAATCGACCCGACTGTGGTGCGCCGCGGTGACGGGCGCGCAGACCACGCTCGATCCGCAGCAGATGAAAGAATGGACGCCCAACAGCAAATACGGTGGCCACGCGTTCGGCTTTGTCGGTGACAAGGAGAAGAATCTTTCGCAGTTCGATGAATTCCTCGCCAAGCGCGACACCATTCTGCCTTGGATTGCCGAATATTCACCCTACGCGCTCGTCACGTCGGATGATCCGCCGATCTACCTAATTTACTCCGCGCCGCCCGCGCTGGGCCAGGAGCAGAAGGACCCAACGCATACGTCCAACTTCGGCGTGAAGTTGCAAGATCACTGCAAGCGCATCGGCGTCGAATGCGAACTCGTCTATCCCGGCGCGCCAGATGTGAAACATCCACAGGTGCATGATTACCTCATCGAAAAACTCAAGTCTCCAGCGGCGAAGAAGAATCCTGCGAAATGAAAATCCTCGTCACCTCCCTCTGCGCTCTGAGCATCCTCGGCGGATCAGCGTTCGCCGCATCGGAACCCATCACGCTCAAGCTCTGGCCTGACGGACCACCCAGCGCGATGGTGCCGAAGTCCGAGGCCACGACGAAGCTCATCCAATCCTACGGCGGAACCAACGCCACGCGACTTAGTGATGTCACCGATCCGACCATCACGGTGTATTTGCCGGAGAAACCGAATGGCACATCGGTCATCGTCGCGCCGGGCGGCGGCTTCATGTTTCTTTCGTATTCGTTTGAAGGCACGCAGGTGTGCGAATGGCTCAACTCGCTCGGCGTCACGGCGGTTTTATTGAAATACCGCACACCAACGCGCGACGAAAAAGAGATGTTCACCTTGCCGGTGCAGGATGCGCAGCGCGCCCTTGGTTTGGTGCGGCATCACGCGGCAGAATGGAAACTCGATCCCCAGCGCGTGGGACTGCTTGGTTTCTCCGCCGGAGGAAACCTCGCTGGCCATACGGCGTGGGATCGTGGCGCACGAACGTATCCGCAAATGAAACTGGACGATTCGCGCGGGCCGGATTTTCTGGTGTTCATTTACGGTGGCGGTTTTCTCGATCCGAAGGACAAGTCGAAGTTTCGCGAAGGCTTCGGCGTTCCGGCGGACGCCCCGCCCGCGTTCTTTCTCGTGGCGCACGATGACGGCAGCAACCCAATCGAGGCGGCGATGCTCTATCTAGAATACAAGAAGCGCAACCTCTCCGCGGAGCTGCATATATGCGCGAAGGGTGGGCACGGCTTCGGCATGAGGAAAGACAAACATCCCATCAACGAGTGGCCACAACGTTGCGCGGAATGGATGCACAGTCTGAGTTTGCTGGAACGAAAGCCGAATCCTCAGAGCAAATGACGATCAATCCGGTTCCATGAAACTTTTCATCGCCCTTGTCGCCGCGCTGGGCATTGCTGGCGTTCAATCCCACGCGGCCGGCACCCGGCCGAACATCATCTATATTTACGCCGATGATCTCGGCTACGGTGATGTGAGCTGTTACGGAGCCAAGGCGCTGAAAACGCCGAATCTCGACCGTCTCGCCGCGCAGGGCTTGCGGTTCACCGATGCCCACTCGCCTTCGGCCACGTGCACGCCGAGCCGCTACGCCCTGCTTACGGGCGAGTATGCTTTCCGAAAGAAAGGCACGAGTGTTTTGCCGGGTGACGCGGCCCTCATCATCCAGCCGGGGCGCTTCACGCTGCCGGGCATGCTGCAGAAAGCCGGCTACCACACTGGCGTGGTCGGCAAATGGCATCTCGGTCTCGGCGAGGCCACAGTGGACTGGAATGCCGAGGTCAAACCTGGCCCGCTCGAGATCGGTTTCAGCGACTCGTTCATCATGGCCGCCACCGGCGACCGTGTCCCGTGCGTCTATGTGAATGGTCACCGCGTGGTCGGGCTGGACCCGAAGGATCCCATTCAAGTCAACTACCAGACGAAAGTTGGCGTGGAACCCACCGGCCGGAAGAACCCCGGACTATTGCGCCTGAAACCGAGCCACGGTCACGACCAAACCATCGTCGATGGCATCAGCCGCATCGGCTACATGACCGGCGGACGCACAGCGCGCTGGAAGGACGAGGAGTTGCCGGACACTTTTCTGCGTGAGGCGTTGAAGTTTATCGAACGCAGCCGGGACAAGCCTTTTTTCCTCTATTACGCGATGCATGAACCGCATGTTCCCCGCGTGCCTCATCCGCGCTTTACCGGCAAGACCGGCTTGGGGCCACGCGGTGACGCTATCGCGCAGCTCGACTGGTCGGTCGGTGAAGTGGTGGCCCTGGTTGACCGTCTCAAGCTCACCGACCGCACGCTGATCATTTTCAGCAGCGACAACGGCCCGGTGGTGGACGACGGCTATCAGGATGACGCGGTGACGAAACTCGGCGCCCACAAGCCCGCCGGCCCGTGGCGCGGTGGCAAGTACAGCAACTTCGAGGGAGCGACCCGCGTGCCGTTCATCGTGCGCTGGCCCACGCGGGTGAAACCCGGTGAATCGGCGGCCCTGGTCTGCCAGATCGATTTGCTCGCGAGCTTCGCCGCGCTCACCGGCCAGGTCTTGCCGACTAACACTGCGCCGGACAGCTTCAATCTCTTGCCTGCGCTGCTGGGCGATTCACCGCAGGGCCGTGATCATCTCATCGAACACGCCGGCCAGACTTCACTCCGCATGGGCGCCTGGAAATACATTCCACCCGGCCCGGGCGCAAAGATCAACGCCAACACCAACACTGAAATGGGCCGCGATCCCGCTGACCAATTGTACAATCTGGCCACCGATCCCGGAGAAACGAAGAACCTAGCGGTTGAACAGTCCGGGCGCGTGAAAGAAATGGCGGCGCGACTCCAAACACTCAAAACAGCGGGGTTCAGCCGGCCGGCTTACGCGGCAGAACCCATCCCGGCCACGAAACCTTGAGGCATTATTTTTCCTTGAGCGCTTCCTCCAGGAACTTTCCAAATTCGCGATAACTCCACGCGGATCGGGTCGTTCCCCACGCACGATCCTGTCCCTGGCTGGGATTCACCTCCACGACGATGAAGTCCTCCTCATGCCGGCGGCTGCGCACCAGCATCTCACCTTGCGGGTCCATGATGTAACTGTCGCCATAGCCGACGCCTTCGTAATTCTTGATCCCACTTTTCTTTTGATCCAGCACCACGTTGTTGCCGCGCACAAAGAAGACGCCATTCTCGCTGGCGCGCGCCGTGTGGTCCGCGCGCACTTTCATGAAGTGCGAGATCAAGCCCGAAGCGTTGATGTAATTGTAATGCGGGGCAAAAATGATGCGTGCGCCTTTGAGGGCGAGGATGCGCGTCGGTTCAATGTAGCCGCCGTCGGCGCAGATGATCACGCCAAACTTCACGCCTTGATGCTCGAAAACTGGAAACGTCCGGCCCTGCTTGTGAAATTTCATGTAAGCCGCGCACTTGCTGTAAACTCCCAGCAAATGCCCGCGATGCGCCACCAACGCCGTGTTAAACAAATCGGCTCCGCGCGTCTCGTTGAATCCGACGATGGCCAGCGCCTCATGCCGGCCTGTCACGTCCAGCACGCGCATCATTTTGTCCGAGTCTGCGGCGAAGGCTCCCAGCCGCGCCCCTTCTTCGTTGTCCGGATACCCGGTCAGAAAACATTCTGGAAACGACACGATTCCCACCCGCTCCGCATCGGCCCGCTTCAGTCCCTCCTCGAAGCGTTGCAGATTGTGCTCGAAGTCTCCGCACCAAGTTTCAAATTGGCAGTGGGCGATTTTCATGGCCGCAATGTGCCTGAAATGTCAGTCCCCCGCAAGTTCAGGGTGCGACGGAATTGCGGATCATTTGCTCCCCGGCTTCACGGTCGGGATGGATGCCAGGTCCGGCGGCAATTTATCCGCCTCAAACGTCTCGACGTTCAGCTTGATGAGGCTGAACAGCGGCACGCCCAAGTCCACGGTGCCGTTCGTGCGATCCACCACCATCGCCGCCCCGACCACGCAACCGCGTTCGGCGCGAACAATGTCCAAGGTTTCCTGGACGCGTCCACCCTTGGTGACGACGTCCTCGACGATGAGAATCTTTTCCTCCGGAGCGATTTTGAAACCGCGACGCAGCACCAGCTTGCCGGCCTCCTTTTCGACGAAGATGAAACGCAAACCCAGTTGCCGCGCCACTTCCTGACCGATCACCAATCCCCCCATCGCGGGCGAAATCACCGTGATGGCGCCGAGCGGACGGATTTTCTCCGCCAGCGCCGCGCCGAGTTTTTCCACGACGGGCATTTGCTGCAAGGCCAGCGCGCATTGGAAGAATTGACGGCTGTGCAGTCCGCTGCGCAGAACGAAATGACCTTCGAGCAGCGCGCCGGTGGCGCGAAAGATTTCCAAAGCTTCAACGTTCGTCATGGGGCTGAGAATCCTGAATCCAGAATCGAGAATCCAGCAGAAACGGGCGGCAAATACTTCTGGCTTACGGTGGGGTGATTCCTGATTCTCTGCGCGATGCCCAAATGGGTCAAGACTGTGATCGCCTTCCTGTTGCTGCCGCTGTGCGTCGGCATGGCCAAGGCCTTGTTCGCGGTGCTGCGCGGAAGCGGACACGCGGACACGATCTGGGCCGCGGCGCTGGGAGGCGTGGCGTGCTGGGTGGTGATTTATCTGCTGTTGCCGAAACCAATGTGGGTTTATGTCTTCGGCCATGAGCTGACGCACGCGCTCTGGACCTGGATTTTTGGCGGACAGGTGAAAAAATTCAAAGCTACCTCCAACGGCGGCCACGTGATCATCACCAAGAATAATTTTCTCATTGCGCTGGCACCGTATTTTTTTCCGCTCTACGCGTTTCTGGTGGTGGGAGTGTTCGAGACCGGACATTTGATCTGGGGGTGGGCGCGGTATGTGGTGTGGTTTCATCTGCTGCTGGGCGCGGCCTACGCGTTTCATGTTACCTTGACCTGGCACATTTTGAAGTCACGCCAGTCGGATATCACGCAACAGGGGTATCTCTTTTCGGCCGTGATCATCTTCCTCGGCAACGCCAGCGTGCTCCTCGTCGGCATCCCTCTGTTGACGGGACAGGGAAACATTCTTTCGGCGTTTGGACTGTGCTTGCGCGAGACCGGCGCGCTCATTCAACGCCTGAGCCATCTGCTGTGAAGCGTCCACGTTAAGAGGAAATAGCGCGCCACAGAAATCGCGCTTGAAATGCCCGGAGGTTTGAGGCCGAATGGCGGAAGTTCGAATCGACTTTATGAAGCTCAGCGACATCCTTAATGAAAAGCAGATCATTCCCGAAATGCAGGCCTCGGATCGCTGGGAGGCTATTGATGAATTGATCAACAACCTCGTGCAGTGCGGCACGATCAAGACGGAATGCCGCGAGCAAATCACCGCCGTTGTCAAGAAACGGGAAACTTCCATGAGCACTGGCATCGGTTTTGGCGTCGGCATCCCGCACGCCTCGACGGATATGATCCACGAAGTGGTGGGCGCGCTGGGTCGTTCGAAGAAGGGCATCAATTTTGACGCCTTGGACAATCAGCCCGTCAACCTCGTCATGCTGTTTCTGGTTCCGCAAGGCCAGTTCCAAAAGCACCTGCACACGCTCGCCGACATCGCCAAATTACTTCACCGAAAAGAATTCCGTACGGCACTTGAAGAAGCCCCCGATGCCGCGGCCATGTTTCGGACCATCAAGGACAATTCACCAACGAAGTAGGATGGCGCGGCCAGTGGTCGTGAGAAGTTGAATCTTTTCGGTCGGGTCTAGTTCATTTCAAAACGCCGTGTTACACCACCTTCTCGAACAGCGTCTGCAACTCGCCGTCGCCACGATCCTGCCTGATGCGGACTTGGGCGTGATTCTCGTCCGCCCCTGCCCCGATCCGAAGTTCGGCGACTACCAGACCAACGCCCTCATGGCACTGGCCAAGGAGCGCAAGTTGAATTCCCGCCAGCTCGCCACCGAGGTGGTCGCGAAGCTGGACGTAAGCGAGTGGTGCGAAAAAGTTGAAATCGCAGGCGCGGGTTTTCTCAACTTCTGGCTCAAGACCTCGTCCATTGAGCAAACGCTCGCGGGTGCTGCGCAGGGCGAACATCTTTTCTTCGTGAAGGCGGCGCACCCGCGCACCATCGTGATCGACTTCAGTTCGCCGAACGTTGCGAAGCAAATGCACGTCGGCCACATTCGCTCGACCGTGCTGGGCGATTGTCTGGCACGCACGTTAAGGCTGCTCGGTCAGCGGGTTATCACCGACAACCACATCGGCGACTGGGGCACACAGTTCGGCAAGCTTCTCGTCGGCTGGAAGCAGCAACTCAACCGGGCCACACTCGAACGCGATCCGATTGGCGAGATGGAACGGCTTTACAAAACCGTCAATGCCGCCAGCGAGGCCAACTCGGCCGTCCTCGAAGCCGCACGGCAGGAATTGGTGAAACTGCAAAACGGCGACGAGGAAAATCTCACCATCTGGCGTGAGATGATCGAACTCTCTCAGCACCAGTTCGACACGCTTTACGGACGGCTCGGTGTGAAGTTCGATCACACGCTTGGCGAAAGTTTTTACAATCCCCGGCTTAAATCCGTGGTGCAGGAGTTGCGCGACCAGGGCATTGCCCGCGAAAGCGAAGGCGCGATCTGTGTTTTTTCCGATGGAGCTTTGCCGCCAAAACAAGATCCTTTGCTCAAGCAGGAAGATGGCGAGTGGAAACCCAATCCTTGTCTGATTCAAAAGAGTGACGGCGCGGCCAATTACGCCACGACCGACCTGGCCACGCTGGCCCATCGGCTCGAAACGTGGCATCCGGATGAAATTGTTTACGTGACCGATGGCCGGCAGCAGCTCCACTTCAACCAGCTTTTCTCAATTTTCCGCCGCTGGCATCCCGAATCGAAAGTGAAGCTGGCGCACGTCTGGTTCGGCTCCATTCTCGGCGACGATGGCAAGCCGTTCAAGACACGCAGCGGTGAAACCGTGAAGCTCGCCGATCTACTGGACGAAGCGGAGAAACGAGCCGGGCAACTGGTCAGGGACAAACAACTCGAACGCCCGGAGGCGGAACGAATGCCGGAATCACTCTGGCCGGAGGCCGCGCGCGTCATCGGCCGGGGGGCGATCAAATACGCGGATCTGTCACCCAATCGTCAAAGCGATTACGTTTTCAACTGGGACAAGATGCTCGCGCTGCAAGGCAACACCGCGCCATATTTGCAATACGCCTACGCGCGCATTCGCAGCATTTTTCGGAAAAGTGAAATTCAGAATTCAGAGTTCAGAGTTCAGAGTTCACAATTGAGTTTGGCCGCGCCGGAAGAAATCGCACTCGCCCGACATCTGCTCAACTTCGGCCTTGTGCTCGAAGCCGTGGCCGAGGATTACCGTCCGAATTTTCTCTGCAATTATCTTTACGAACTCTCCGGCCACTTTGCCCGTTTCTACGAAAATTGTCCCGTGCTCAAGGCCGAAGACTGGGTCCGCGCCAGCCGCCTAGTGCTGTGCGACCTGACGGGCCGGGTGTTGAAGCAAGGCTTGGAAGTCCTCGGCATTGACGTGCTGGAGCAGATGTGATTTCCGCCTGGCCGCCGATGCGATTCACGGTTATCACCCAAATTGCACTGCTTTTTTGCTTTCACATTGCTGCCGCTCGTATTAAATGAAAGAGCGTGAGCGCCAATGAAGAAGCCATAGGTTACAAGATTTGGGGAGCCGACGATGTCGTTTATGGTCCGGTGGAATTGCCGACCATGGTTGAGTGGATCCACGATGAACGTGTCACGGCGGACACCTGGGTTTACGTCGAGCAATCCGATCGCTGGCACAAAGCGCCCCAAGTTCCGGAGCTGTCGCTGTTCTTCCGTTCCCGTGGCGGCGCGGCTGCCGGACCCGGCCCAGGCGGCGCAGCGCAAACGACTGGCGGCATCAAGCCCGGTATGCTTCGGCGCGTCAAAATTCTCGGCGACATGTCGGATGAACACCTGGCGCAGTTCATTGAATTCATGGAGGTGCAGAAAATCCGGCAGTTCAGCGAGGTCGTCAAACAAGGCGAACACGGCGACGCGATGTTTCTTGTTCTGGAAGGCGAAGTCCGCGTGCGCCAAATGATCGCCGGCAAGGAAACGATTCTCGCCACTCTGGCCGCCGGTGAATTCTTCGGCGACATTTCCCTGTTTGACCAAGGCCCGCGCTCGGCGGATGTGGTCGCAAACAATGACAGCATCTTGCTCAAAGTCTCCACCGTTGCTTTTCAACGGCTCACTCAGGAAGCGCCCGCGCTGGCGACGCCGTTGCTGGTGGGCATCTGCAAGACGCTGACCGCCCGCATCCGCGCGGATAACAAACGATTCCGCGACTCGATCAATTTCGCCCGCGCTTCGTCCAATCGCTAAATTCTTCGGCGGACCCTTCGCGTCAAGCACAGCACATCTGCTCCAAGGCGGCGAACAATTCTTGCGGGTCGCGAAAGTGAACGCATTGTCCGCTCCCAGTCACCAAGCCGAAACCCAGCCCGTAGGCCCGCCCATTGGCCACGCAGGCATCGGTGAGGTTATCCGTGATTTGCTGCTTTGCTTTGGCCAACACGCTGGAGCGGTCGCCGTCGAGTTCGTATTTCCAACCCACCAGACGCGCTTGCGGAAACCACTCGCGCAGATTGCCGATGACTTTTGGCGTGGGCACCAATTCCGCCAGCAATGCGCCGGAGCGTGTGGCGATTTTTGCGGCGCGACATTCGGTGAGTTCCCCGGCGGGAGAACGTTCCCAGATTTTTCCGAAGGTGAAATCGCTGACGGCAGCGGCGTGAAACACGGCATCAATCCGTCGCGCAGCCAGAACCTTCAAACGCTCCCGCAAATCCGCCGTCGTGGTGAAGGGAATAATCTCCTGCGCCTGCTGATCGCCGCGATGCGTGGACTGCTGGCCGAGCAGCAACGTCACCGTGTGCCCGTGCTCGACCAGATAATTGGCCAGCTTGGAACCGAACGCGCCGGTGGAAAAGTTCGTAAGCCGCCGCACTTCATCCAACGGCTCAAACGTCGGCCCGGCGGTGACGATGCAGTTCATGCGCCGGGAGTATAGAAGCATCCATCGCGTGAAGCAAAGCGCTATTGAGTTATCACGTCGAATCGTGACATCTTGATTGCGTTCATCGTCAGGACGCGGCGAAATCAATAGTGTGCAACCAACCACGGGCAAAATTGTCGGCATCGACCTCGGCACCACCAACTCGCTGGTGGCCACCGTGGATTCAGGCATCCCGCTCGTCATCGCGGACGCGGACGGGCAGCGCCTCACGCCCTCGGTTGTCCACGTTCCCGGCCCAAACTCCGAGCCAATCATCGGTCATAAAGCCAACCGCGTGCGGGTGCTCAAGCCGGCGGAGACGGTCTATTCCGTCAAACGCTTCATGGGCCGCCGGGGCGCGGAGATTGCCCGGGAGGAAATGCTCGTCACGTATCCGGTGACAGGCGAAGGTGCTGGCCCCGTCACGATTGATCTGCATGGTCGCGCGTGGACGCCGGAGGAAATATCCGCCCAGGTGCTCAAGAAGCTGAAGCGCGACGCGGAAATCTATTTTGGCGAACCCATCACGCGTGCCGTCATCACCGTCCCCGCCTACTTCAATGACGCCCAACGCAATGCCACGAAGAAGGCGGGTGAACTCGCCGGGTTCAGCGTCGAGCGCATCGTCAACGAACCGACCGCCGCCGCGCTCGCCTACGGCCTCGACAAGTTGAAAGAGCACGCGAAGATCGCCGTGTATGACTTGGGCGGAGGCACATTCGATCTGTCCATTCTCGAATTGAACAACGGGGTTTTCCAGGTTCTCAGCACCAACGGCAACACCCGCCTCGGTGGCGACGATCTCGACCGGCGCGTGATCGATTCTCTGGCCGGAAAAATCAAAACGGCGGGCGGCCCGGACGCCACGCACGATCTGGCGATGCTTTCCCGCATCCGCGAAACCGCCGAGCAAACCAAGATCAAACTCTCGTCCGAAACCCAAGTCGAAGTCACCCTGCCCTTTCTTACGCCGGACTTCAGTTTCAGCTGCGCATTTACTCGCGACGAATTGGAACACCTCACCCGCGACCTCATCGAACGCACCCGTCCGCATTGCTTGCGCTCGCTCGCGGATGCCAAGCTCGAAGCGAAGGATCTCGACCAAGTCATCCTCGTCGGCGGCCAGACGCGCATGCCGCTTGTGCGCCGGTTGGTGTCGCAGTGGTTTGGCTGCGCGGAGTTTGAAGAAGATCGCGGCAGCCTCCGACTTGGCTCCGAGTATCACCGCGCGAACGGCCCGCAACTAAACACCTCGCAAAATCCCGACGAAGCCGTTGCGCTCGGCGCCGCCATTCAGGCCGAGATTCTCTCCGGCGGTTTCAAGAATGTCTTACTGCTCGACGTCACCCCGCTTTCGCTCGGCATTGAAACGTTTGGCGGCTTGATGAATGTGATCATCCCGCGCAATTCCACCATTCCCTTGAAGGCTGGCGAGGCGTTCACCACCGCCGTTGATCACCAACGCGACATGCTCATCCACGTCCTCCAAGGTGAGCGCGACCGGGCGAAGGACAACTGGAGCCTCGGACGTTTCACCATCGACTTCGAGGCCGCGCCCAAGGGTGTGCCGCGCGTCGGCGTGCAATTTGAAATAGATGCCAACGGCATCCTGCACGTTCTTGCCCGCGACATCAAAACCGGCCGCCAGACGATCGTCGAGATGAAGTCTGCTGTGGATGTGGACGACGCCGAAGTCCAGAAGATGGTCGAAGAATCCGTCGAGCATGCCTTTGACGATCTGAAAGCGCGCCAGTGGATTGAAGCGAAGCTCCGAGCAAATGAAACCATTGCCGCTACACGCAAAGGCCTCGTCGATTGCGCCGCCGAGATCGACGCGGGCTACCTGCAACAAGTCGAACAAGCCGTTCAGACGATTGAGTCCATCCTCGCCGCCGAAGACCCGCGGACAAAAACCGGCGACCCAGCAAAATTAAAGGCCGCGAACGCCGCGCTCGACGAAGCAACCAAGCCGCTGGCCGACGTGATGATGGACAAAGCGATGGAAGCGATGCTGCGAAAGCGCGGGCTGATCCAGTAAAGATCGGCGAAGTGGATTACCCAGTGATTAGATACCAGGCCAACATCGGCAGCAGAATGCCAAAGAGGAAGACCGCCGCGCAGCCAGCTTTCTGCGGGGGACGGGTAAATCGCCCCGGATGCTTGGCGTAAAGTTGCTCGGCCAGTTTCTCAACCGTCTCCTTGGCTTCGGCCAATCCCGTCCCCGGATGCAGTTCGCGATACAGCCTGATCGCTTGGATTTTTTCCCCCGCGAAAATTGCCGCCGTGATAGAATCGGATTCGCTGCCGGGAAGTTTGCCCGCGCCATCGCCGGACAAGTCGAGTAGCGCAGGGGAAAGATTTTCGACGTACGCCTTCGCCTCGGCAAGACCCATGCCGGTAAATTCACGGCAGAGCTTGATCGCTTCAATCTTGCCGCCGGTGGAAAGCGCCGCCTGAATCTTCTGAACTTCCGGTGGTATGGGCGGGCGGGCCATCGGGCCTTTCAGGGATGCCTACTGTCCAACCTTGATGTCCAACTGAGAGAACGGATTGTTGCCAAACCCATCGGCGGGTGGTTCGACTGCCTCGGCGGGAGCAGGCTTCGGTGCGGGCTTTGGCGTGGGCTTCGGCTGACGCGGGGCTGGTTCCGCTTCGTCCGCATCAGGCTCGCCGTTCCCCGCTTTACTTGCCGCAAGCGCCTCGGCGTCGATCTCATCCTGGCGCGGATTCTTGGCGCGCTTGTTCCGCGGCAACGGACTGATCATGACATTGATGCCCTTGCCAATCAGCTTGGGGGTGTTGTCGGGATGGCCGTAGGGCGTCGTCTCTTTGATAAATTTCTCCACCACTTGAAAGCCGAATTCCTGGTGCGCCATCTCCCGTCCGCGAAAACGTAGGCTGATTTTCACCTTCATGTCCTCGCACAGAAAATCAATGGCATGAGTCAGCTTCACACCAAAATCGTGCGGATCAATCGTCGGACTGAGCTGGACTTCCTTGACCTTGTTGGCGTGCTGGTGCTTGCGGGATTCCTTGTCCTTTTTCGCCTGTTCGTAGCGGAATTTGCCGTAATCGACGATCCGGCACACCGGCGGCGTGGCGTTGGGGGCGATCTCCACGAGATCCACGCCCTGCTGCCGGGCCAGATTCAGGGCGTCGGAAAGTTGGAGCACGCCGAGTTGCTGGCCTTCGTGGCCGATGACCCGGACTTCACGGGCACGGATTTTCCCGTTGACCCTGACGTAGGAAGAGGAGGAAGCAGAACTGCGAGAAGAATAAGGGTGACTCAATTCACCCTCGCCGGTTGAAATTTATCCATGCAATTTTTAATTATCACCAATACTGACTTACGCCTTTTGCGTATTTGCCGCTTATCTAAGCTCTAAATCCCCACCATGCAAGTGAAATATTGCCTGAAAATGGCTCGGCACCGAATTCAAAATCACCCGTCCCGTAGAGGTTGCTGCTCGCAGGTCTCCGCACCACTCCTCGGCCCTTCCTATCAAAACGCGAACTGCCGGACGGTGGCAATCACATGATCCACCTGTTCGTCGGTCAATTCCGGATACATCGGTAGCGGCAGGATATTTTGCGACACCGCTTCCGCCACCGGGAAATCGCCCGCGCGAAAACCGAGATCGGCATAGACCTTTTGCAAATGGAGCGGCTGCGGATAATAAATGATCGTCGGCACGCCGTTGGCAGCAAGATGTTGCTGCAAGGCGTCCCGCTTCGGCGTCAGCACGGCATAAACGTGGAAGACATGCCCATTGCCCGGTGCCGTCACGGGCAGTTCGAGCGGCAGTCCCGCCAAGCCGTTTGTGTAGCGGGCCGCGATCTCCGCGCGGCGTGCGTTCCAGCGGTTCAAGTGCGGCAGCTTCACTCGAAGGATGGCGGCCTGCAACTCATCCAGTCGCGAGTTGTAGCCGTGCAGATCATGGAAATACCGCCGCTCAATGCCATGCACGCGAAGCATCTTTAATTTCTTCGCCAGCACCTCGTCCTGCGTCACCACCATGCCGCCGTCGCCGTCCGCGCCCAAATTCTTGGTCGGGTAAAAACTGAAGCAGCCGAGCCGTCCCAGACCGCCAACCGGCCGACCGCCATACGTCGCACCGATGGCTTGCGCGCAATCCTCGACGATGTGAATGCTTCGCGATGCAGCCAACGCGGTCAATTCCGCCAGCGGCGCGGCCTGGCCAAAGAGATGCACCGCGATGATAGCCTTGGTCTTCGCGTTGATGACCCGCCCCACCGCGCCGGGATCGAGATTGAACGTGCGCGGGTCGATGTCAGCGAAGACGATACGCGCACCCATCTGATGGATTGATTCGGCGGGCGCGATGTAAGTAAACGGCGTGGTAATGACCTCGTCACCCGGCTCGATCGCCAGCGCGCGCAACGCCAGCGTCAGCGCGTCGGAACCAGAGTTCACGCCGACACCGAAGCGCGTTCCTGTGTAAGTCGCGACTTCCTGCTCAAACGCGGCGACATTCGGGCCAAGGATGTAATGGCCGCCTGCCAGCGTTTGCTCCACCACGGGAAGCAATTCCGATTTCAACGCCGCATACTGCGCCGCCAGATTCAGGAAAGGAACATTCATGGATTCAAACGGGCATTTGCCGCGCACAAACTCTTCATGCCCGAATCGAAACACAACTCAACCGTCGCGACAAGCGGATGCTGAGACGGATATGGGAACCCAATGCCACATGCAGAAGCGCATTTTAGTGCGCTTGAAACAAACGGACCTTCAGCAATCTATTCTGAAAAAATCTCCGAAATACTTGAGGAGACATGGCCACCTATGAGTTGGGTCAAAGATTGAGTCCCGTCCACTTCCATAAGGAACATGTTCGGAAAGCCGAAACTACTGTTTCACTACTTTCACTTCGCCGGTCTTGGCATCGTATTCGATTTTCATGCCGGTGGGGGCAGGCGGGAGGGCTGGCAGATATTTCTCGGTTACCAATTCATCAAGGTCTTTGGGCAGCCGGCCTTCCTGCGCGCCGAAAAGCTGCACCGCCTTGTTCAACGATGCCGTATCGATGACCTTGTCGGCGGTCTTTTTACTCTTCGCCAGCGTGTTGAGATAATCACCGGGCGCATTGAGAGGATTGGAACCAACGGGCGGCGGCGGAGGAGTGGCGGCGGGTTCGGGTTTCTTGTCATCGCAGCCAACCAGCGCGAGGCCCGCAATCAAACAAAGGGAGAAATGCTTTTTCATGACCCGAAGCTAGCTCAAAGCTGAAGAAATCCAAGAAAATATCCAGAAGCCGCGCGGTTCAACGGTGAACTCCAACTAGCTCAAGATGGTTTTTGCCAAGTCGCGGGCGCGCTCGATGAGTTCGCGATCACGAACAAGGTCGCCAAATCGAAAGGACGGCAAGCCGCTCTGATCCTGGCCGAGCAATTCCCCCGGCCCACGCAATTGCAAATCCGCTTCCGCGATGCGAAATCCATCAGTGGTTTCCTCCAGGGCGCGCAGGCGTTGCTTGGCCTCGTCCGTCTTCGCCGCCGCCACCAAGATGCAATATGAATCATGCGTCCCGCGTCCGACACGCCCGCGTAGTTGGTGCAGTTGCGCCAGGCCAAATTGCTCCGCGTTCTCAATGATCATCACGGTGGCGTTCGCCCAATCGACACCAACTTCGATCACCGAGGTCGCCAGCAGGGCTTGGATTTGGTTGGCGCGAAAGGCCGCCATGACGCGCTCCTTTTCCTCTGACTTCAAGCGGCCGTGCAACAAGCCGACGCGGTAGGGCGTCAGTTCTTTTTGCAGTTTCTCCCATTCCTGCGTCACCGCCTTCACGCCGGTTTTCAAGTCCGCCTCTTCGACGCGCGGGTAAACCACATAAGCCTGCCGGCCTTCCGCCAGTCGTTCGCGCAGGAACGCCCACACTTTGGGCAGCTTGTCCGCAGTCCGCACAAACGTTTGAATGCGACCGCGTCCCGTGGGCAATTGGTCGATGATGGAAATGTCCAAGTCACCGTAGAGCGTCAGTCCCAGCGTACGCGGAATGGGCGTGGCGGTCATGACGAGCAGATGCGGATAGCGCCCCTTGCGCACGAGTTTTTCGCGCTGCGCCACGCCAAACTTGTGTTGCTCATCAATGATGGCCAACCCCAGATGATCGGGCGTGAACCCCGACTCAATGAGCGCGTGCGTACCGATGGTGAGCGTGGGTGATGGGGAGAGATTTGAGACGGTAGCCGGTGCTGGACGAGTGGTAATTCTCCCAACTCTCAACTCAGTTTGTCTCTCAACTTCCGTCTTGCGACTTCCCGTGCGCAACGCCACGGCGATGCCGAGCGGTGCAAACCAGTGTTGGAAAAGTTGAAAATGTTGTTCCGCCAGAATCTCCGTCGGGGCCATGAGCGCGACGTTGAAACCGCTTTCCAACGCCATCAACGCAGCGCAAGCCGCAACCACAGTTTTCCCTGAACCCACATCGCCTTGGAGCAAACGACGCATGGGCTGCGCGCCGCCGAGGTCTTGACGCATTTCCCGCAAGACGCGCGTTTGCGCTTCGGTGAGCTGGAAGCCGAGCTGGCGTAGAAACGGACGAATGAGATGGTTGTCGCCGGAACAAGGCAGTGGGCGGGCGTTGGTCTGGAGCTTGCGTCGTCGGGTTTGGATTTGAAGTTGTAGCTCAATGAATTCATCCAGCGCCAACCGTTGCCGCGCGATCTCCGCATCAGTGAGTTCTTCGGGGAAATGAAGCATGTGGACGGCGTTGGCGCGGCTCGGCAATGCTGGCAGTGCGATGGCCGGATGCGGTTCGGCGAATTGGGTTTCAAACTCCGCCAGCGTCCGCCAGATGAGCGCGCGCAGCCAGCGCTGCGGCAAACCCTCGGTCAAGGGATAGACCGGCGCGATTCGATTGAGGTGGATGGAACTTTCGTCGGTGGCGTCGATGACTTCGGTTTCCGGGTGGTCGATGGTGCGGGGTTTGAGCGAATTGGGTTTCCCGAAAACGAATACGTCGTCACCCACGGCGAAATATTTCTCCATGAACGGCAGATTCCACCAGCGGCAGTGCAACCGCGCCGAGCCGTCGTCGAGAATGATTTCAAACACCGACTTCTGGCCGCCGCGATAACGCTTGAGTCCTTGGGCGACGATCTTCCCCCGCGTGGTGGCGGGTTCGCCTAGCTTCAAAGCAGAGATCGCAAGAAAATGTCGGCGGTCTTCGTAGCGGCGCGGACGATGCAGCAGCAGGTCGCCGGCGGTACGCAAATCAAGGCGGGCGAGTTGCGCGGCGCGTTCGGGGCCAATGCCGCGCAAGACCGCGAGCGGCGCGGCCAGCGAGGGTGCGGTCAGTTTCGCCATGACGGAGTTATAGAGTGTGCACGGGGAATAGTGAATCGTGAATCGTGTGCGAGTTGGATCTTTTATCTACGTGCTTTGATTTGGTTCCCGCACTTTGCCCCTTGAACTTTCGGCGATGCGCCGCATTCTTAGCGCAATGGCTGAAGAATCTGATTCTCCCCTGGACCAGCTCTGGCAGGAATATGGCGCGGTCTTTCGTGACTTCGATGACCTGACGCTCGCGCGCTGGATGGCGCAAACGCTCGGGCAATTGCACGGTCGAGCCTGGCGGTTTTCGCATCCGTTGCTCGGCGCGTACCGGCTGGCGGCGCAACTGGCGCATGAACGGCAAATCTGGCTGAAGCGCCTCGCCACGCCGCCGCGCGATTACTCCGAGGCTTCCTGTTGCCGTGCGCCGCTGTTGCCGTTGCTGACGCGCGACGTGCTGGAATCGGGTTTGGTCTGCCAGCATTGCTCCGGCACGGCGGTGCCGTTCGACGAAATTACTGCGGACTTGCAAACCGCGATCAAGAACTGGGCCGAAGAATACGCCCCGGTTCATGAGGTCGCGCATTGGGAGGATCGCCGTCGCAAGAGCGTGGGGAATTACGACCGCGCGTTTGAAGCCGCGGCGGTAAACGCGGAGAAACTCCTCGCCTTTGCCGGCAACCAACTCACGGCGAAATTGCTGGAGCATTATCCGGCGGTCGTGTGGGAAGACCAGGATGAATGCCTTGAGGTTCGCCCGGAGGACATTCAACTTTAATCGTGCCCGACCATGAAGACGTTGCTGAAATGGTGCTTCCGCCTGTTGATCCTGCTGGTGGTGCTGTTTGTCGCCGTCGTCCTGTTGTTTGATACCATCGTCACCTCGCTGGCCGAAAGCCGTATTCGTAGCGCCACCGGATTGGACGTGAAGATCGGCAAATTGGACATCGGCGTGATCCATCCCAAACTCGCGCTGGAAAATTTCAAACTCTATAACGCCGCGGAATTCGGCGGCGCGCCGCTGATCGACTTGCCTGAACTGCACCTGGAATACGACCGCGAGGCTCTGAGCGCGGGCAAGCTGCGCCTTAAACTCGTGCGCTTCAACCTGGCCGAGTTGAATCTGGTCAAGAGCCAGGCGGGGCGTACCAACATCATGGATCTATTCACCAGACTTCAAGCGGCCAATCTACGAAAAACCAATGGAACGCCGGTGGAATTTGCGGGCGTGGACACTTTGAATCTGACGTTGGGCAAAATCATCCAAACCGACCTCAGCCAATCCAGTCCGCCTCGCGAATTTGATTTTCGAGTGAAGAACCAGATCATCACCGACCTTAAAACAGAGCTGGATGTTCAGAACAAACTGCTGCCGGTCTTCGTCCGCGCGGGCATTGCCCTGCTCACCGACGGTTTGTTCAAACAGCCGAAGGCACCGCTTAAACCAACCGCCGGGAATGGGACGCGCAGTGGCGGCAAAACATTGGAAGCGGCCGAAGCTCCACTCAAGAAATAGCCTTGCTTAAATCTTCACCTTGAATTCCTCGCCCGCCTTGAGGGACAGCGCGAAGCCAGCCATTAGTTCGGGGATTTTTTCCAGGTCCTTCAAGCTGACCAATTCCACCGGCGAGTGCATGTAGCGGTTCGGCAGGCTGATCAGCGCGCTGGGGATGCCGCCGCGCGTCCAGAAAATCACGTCCGTGTCCGTGCCGCTGGAGGACGACATCGCCTCGTGCTGGAGTTGGATTTTCTTAGTCTTGGCGACGCTTTCGATTCGTTCCACCACCATCGGATGATTGCAGCCGCCGTGCGTGATGGTCGGCCCCTTGCCGATCTTCACGTCGCCATGTTGCGCTTTGCTGACGGTGGGATAATCGGTCGCGTGCGTCACGTCCACGACGAGTGCCACATCGGGCTTGAGCGAATAGGCGATCTGCCGTGCGCCCAGCAGGCCGACTTCCTCCATGATGTTGGACACCGCGCAAATCTCCGCCTTGATCTTGCCCTTCTGCGCGCTCAACAATCGCAGTGCTTCCGCCACGGCAAAAGTCCCGATGCGATTGTCAAACGCGCGCGCAATTGCCAAGTCGCCGCGCAAGATTTCAAATTCATCGACCAGCGTAATTGGATCGCCGATATGCACCAACTTCTCCGCCTTCTTGCGGCTGCCCACGCCGATGTCGATGAACAAGTCTTCAATCTTTGGGAGTTTGCGTTCGCCATCCGACTTGGTCAGATGCGGCGCGACATTGCCGACGACGCCCTTCACCGGGCCGGTTTTCGTGTGAATGTTGATGCGCTGTGCCTTCGTGATGGCGGCATCGACGCCACCGAGTTTGCGGACGTAAATAAAACCATCCTTGTCGATGAAATTGACCGTCATCGCGATTTCGTCGGCGTGCGCGGCGAGCATCAGGCGCGGCGAACCGCCCTTGTTTAACACGGCTACCGCATTCCCGTAAGCGTCGGAAAAAGTTTCCTCAGCGAACGGGGTGACGTAATCAAGCCACACGCGTTGCCCGCGGGCTTCGTGACCGGAGGGGCTGGGGGTGTTGACCAGTTTTTGAAGAAATTGAAGTGATTCGTCGCGCATGGTGCAAGTATGGCAGGCACCCGACGGGAGGCAAGCGGGAGATTCAGGGAAAGCTTCTGCTTGCCGCCTTCCGCTCCAAACCTCTAGCCTTGGGTCGTCATGCGCTCTGAGTTGCAAAAAAATGTCAGCCGAATGGTCGTGAAGCTGGGCACCGGCGTGCTGACCGACAGCAGCAAGCAGCTTGATCCGGCGCAAGTGGAGCAGTTGGTCGCGCAAGTCGCCGAGCAACGGAAAGCGGGGAAGGAAATCGTGATCGTCACTTCCGGCGCGGTCGGTGCGGGCATGGGCGCGCTCGGTTTTGAGAAGCGGCCCGGCGAACTGGCGGAATTGCAAGCCTGCGCCGCCATTGGCCAATCGCGACTGATGGCGACCTACGAAAGACTGTTTTCCAAATTCGATTTGAAAGTTGCTCAGGTGCTGCTCACACACGAAGATTTGGAACATCACGAACGGCATCTCAACGCCCGCAACACCCTCGTGTCGCTGCTGAACCACGGGGTCATCCCAATCATCAACGAGAACGACGCGGTTTCCTTCACCGAGCTGAAGTTCGGCGACAACGACAAGCTCTCCGCACTCGTGGCGTCCCTGTTGCCCGCCGACCTGCTGGTCATTCTGACGACCGTGGATGGCGTGATCGAGAATTTCGGCAAAGATGACCCGCGCACCATTCCGACCATAGAGCGTGTGGACGAGACGGTGGAAAAGATTTCGGGCGGCACGACGAGCGCCACGGCGGTGGGCGGCATGGCGTCGAAAATCCAGGCCGCCAAAATCGTCATGCGCTCCGGCATCCCGCTGGTGATCGCCTCCGGCAAAAAGAAGGCTGTGCTGGCGCGCATTCTGGCGGGGAATGAAGAGGGAACCATTTTTGTTCCGCAGGCCAACAAACTGGCCGGGCGCAAGCGGTGGATCGCGTTCTTCCACCATCCCAAAGGCGCTCTCTTTGTGGACAACGGCGCGAAGCAGGCACTGCGTGAAGGCGGCAAGAGTCTGCTGCCGCCCGGCGTGGCGCGGTGCGAGGGAGAATTTGCGGCCGACGATGTCGTGCGCGTTTGCGATCTGGACGGTACCGAGTTCGCGCGCGGCATTGCGAAGTTCAGCGCCGAGGAGATTCGCGCGCGGAAACTCGCGCGCGTGGAACTTGTGCATCGGGATGATCTGGTGATTCTTTAATCAAGCGCACTGCGTCTGCCCATGCTGATTCATCACGCCACCAGCAAACCCGCACAGAGCATCAGCACCACGGTGAGTGCAGCGCTGGCTGCAATCTCTGAAGCTGACCTGCGCGCCTGGGTGAAACGCCTCTCAGTGCCACGACACTTCCGGCAGCAGCCGGAGGAAAACCGGGACGCTGCAATTTGGATCGCGGCGCAACTCCAGTCGTGGGGATATTCCGTCCAGTTGCAGGGCCAGTTCTATAATGTGGTGGCGTTGCCCCGTGACCTCGGCAGGCCGCTTTTACTCGTGGGCGCGCACTTCGACAGCACGCCAGTCACGCCAGGTGCGGACGACAATGCGAGCGCAGTCGCGGCAATGCTGGGTTGCGCCAAATCCATGTCCAACGAGTTTCCCGATGCCTCGGTCGGATTCGTTGCGTTTAATTGCGAGGAAGATGGCTTGCTCGGCAGTCAGGACTTTGTGGAGAATTTTGTTTTGCCGGAAAAGTTGGTGATTGCGGGAGCGCATGTGCTCGAGATGGTTGGCTATGCCTCCCACGAACCGGGAACACAGATGACGCCAACGAGTCTGCCGATCCGCATTCCGAACACCGGCGACTTTCTGGGACTGCTCGGCAACAGCAAATCGGTTGCACTTTTGGATAACACGTTGGCGCTCGCGAACACTTACCTTCCGGGGTTTCCGGTGATCAGTCTGCGCGTGACCCTTGGCCTCGAGAAGCATTTCCCCGTGTTGCAACGGAGCGATCACGCGCCGTTCTGGCAACATGGCATTCCGTCCGTGATGTGGACTGACACTTCCGAATTCCGTAATCCACATTATCATCAGATGAGCGATTTACCGGAAACGCTGGATTATCCCTTCCTGCGCCGCGTTACTCAGTTGCTTTTTGCCTGCACAGCCAGCTTTGGCACCGAACCAGTCCACAAATGAAAAGGCATTCCGCCATCAAAGATTTGCTCGCTGTCATGGCGAAACTGCGCGCTCCCGACGGTTGTCCGTGGGATCGCGAACAGACGCACCGGACGCTGCGTTTCCACGCGGTTGAGGAGGTTTATGAATTGATGGACGCCATCGAAGCGGGGGACGATCACGAGATACTGGAGGAGTTGGGCGATCTGTTGTTGCAGGTCATTTTCCATTGCCAGCTCGCGCAGGAACGGGGTGCGTTTGATTTTGAACAGGTCGCGCGTCGCATCGTGGACAAGTTGATCCGCCGGCATCCGCATGTCTTCGGTGATGTGAAGGTGAAGGACGTGGCCGAGGTGTGGGCGAACTGGGAGCAAATCAAAAAGGCGGAGAAGCACGGTACCCGGCACGCGCGGCCTTCCGTGCTGGATGGCATTCCCAAACATTTGCCGGCACTACTGCGCGCGGAGAAGCTGGTGAAGAAGGCGCGCAAGGGCAAATTGCTCGCTACCCGCAAACCTGCCGCCCGGTACAGCAAATCCACGCTGGCGAAGCAATTGTTTACTCTAACGGAATACGCGCAGATCAAAGGCTGGTCAGCGGAGGAGTTGTTGCGTTCGGAACTCCGGAAAGTCGAAAGAGTTCTGCGGCGTTTGGAAAAGTCACAAGCGTCTCGACAAACCGCCCAAGTTCGTTAGCTTCCCCTCACTCGATTATGACCGATCCCCGCTACTCCAAACTGGCTCGACTGCTGGTCGAATATTCCACGGCGATGAAAAAGGGCGAGCATATCCTGCTCGACATGATTGATGTGCCGGATGAGTTTTCGGTCGAGTTGATCCGCGCCGTCCGCCTGGTGGGAGCCACGCCGCTCATCGAGGTGCGACATACACGCGTCACGCGTGAAATTCTAAAGGGGATGCACCCGCGACAGGCCGCGATGGTGCGTAACGTGGAAATGCACCGGATGAAAAAGGTGCAAGCTTACATCGCCATACGCGGCAGCCATAACGCGAACGAAACCGCCGACGTGCCCAGTGACCGCATGGCGCTGTACGCGAAGACGCTTCGCCCCGTTCTGGACTACCGCGTCAACCGGACGCGTTGGTGCGTGCTGCGCTGGCCGACGCCAAGCATGGCGCAGGCGGCGGGCATGAGCACGGAAGCGTTCGAGAATTTCTATTTCAATGTTTGTACGATGGATTACCGCAAGATGGCCCGCGCCATGGTGCCGCTGGAAAAACGGATGCAGAAGACCGACCGCGTCCACCTCAAAGCGCCGGGCACGGATCTGACATTCAGCATAAAAGGCATTGGCGCGCGCGCGTGCAACGGCCTGCGAAACATTCCCGACGGCGAGGTTTTTTCCTGTCCGGTCAAGGATTCGGTCAACGGCCATATTCAATTCAACACGCCGACGATTTATTCCGGCACGCGGTTTGAGAACATCCGGCTGGAATTTGCGAACGGGAAAGTCGTGAAAGCAAGCGGGAGCGACACCAAACGGTTGAACGAGATTTTGGACACCGACGCCGGCGCCCGCTTCATCGGCGAATTTGCCATCGGCTTCAATCCGCACATCCAAACGCCGATGTGCGACATCTTGTTCGATGAGAAGATTGCTGGCTCCTTTCACTTCACCCCAGGCCAGGCGTACGAAGTTTGCGACAACGGCAACCGCTCGGCGGTGCATTGGGACATGGTTCTGATTCAACGGCCCGAATGGGGCGGTGGAGAAATCTGGTTTGACGACGAATTGATCCGCAAGGACGGGCTTTTTGTGCCGAAAGATTTGAAGCCGTTGAACCCGGCGAACCTGAAGTAGCCGCGCGCGTCATCGACGTGTCCCGTGCGGCGAGACAAGCAAGCGCGTCCGGTGGAGAACTCTCACCCAACGTCCGGACGATCTGCTAACTCTCCTTTACGATGGCCAGGAATTGTTTCATGGCCGGCGACAGCACCTTGTTTTTTTTGTAGATCGCCGCCAGAGGACGGAAGAATTCGCCATCTTCCAACTGCACCTGGGCCAGCGTTTGCTTCGCCACTTCCTGCGCCACCGTGCCCAGCGGCACGATGGAAATGCCGGCGTCGATCTCCACTGCGCGCTTGACGGTCTCCACGTTGTCGAACTCCATCACGTTCAACACATCGATGTTTCGGTCTTTCAAAATCTTGTCGATGGCCTTGCGCGTGGGAATGTCCGGCTCAAAACCGATGAACTTCTGCCCGGACAGAGCGGCGAGTTTGATGCTCTTGGCCTTGGCCAGCGCATGTTGCGGATGGCAGATGAGAACCAGCCGGTCTTTGCGCAACGGCACCACTTCGAGCCGCGCGTCCTTGTTCGGATACGCCACCAATCCCATGTCCACCACGTTGCTCAACACATCGTCATACACTTGGTTCGAACGGCGATACTCCACGTGCACGTTCACCGTCGGATAGCTTTTCATGAATCGCTTGATGTACGGCGGCAGGTCGTGCAGTCCGATGCTGTAAATTGTGGAGACGCGAATGGTGCCGGAGATGATGTCCTTGATCTCTTGAATCTTGCTGTGCAGCAGATCGTAAGTCTGGATGATCTGCTTGCTGTACTCGTAAAGCACCTGGCCTTCGCGCGTGAGGCGGAACTTCTTCTTGCTCCGTTCGATCAACATGGACTTGAACTGCCGCTCTAGCGAGCTGATCTGCTGGCTGACGGCGGACTGGGTGACGCCGTTGATCTGGGCCGCTTTGGTGAAGCTCTCCGTTTCCGCGAGATCGCAATAAACTTTCAGACTTTCGATTTGCATAAACGAAAGTAAACCCCAGAAGTCGCGATCACGTCAACTTATGTCGCGCCCTTCAGTCCAGCGCCTGTTTGACCTTTTTCAACAATTCCTGGCTTGTGAATGGCTTTTGCAAATACGCCTCCCCTTCGTTGCCTTTGGCGGAGCGCACATAACCGCTGGAAGACAGGATGCGGATGCCCGGCGCAAGGGTTCTGAGCTGCTCGATCAACTCGCGCCCGCTCATGTTGGGCATGACCTGGTCGGTGATCACCAGGTCGATGGATTTCCCTTTCTTGGTAACGATTTCCAGCGCCTCGCGGCCGCTGCTCGCGGTCAACACTTGGTAGCCGTACGAAGAGAGAATCGTTTGTCCCAGCGTCAGCAGCAACTCTTCGTCGTCCACCATAAGGATGGTCTGGTGGCCGCGTAGTTCCTCTTTGCTGAAACTGGTGTCCTTGATCACTTTCCCTTCGGCGGGCAGATAGACGCGAACGATCGTGCCCTGGCCCAGTTCGCTCGTGACCGCGAGACTGCCGCCGTGGTTGGTGACAATGCCGTACACCCAGGCCAAACCCAAGCCGCGATGCCCGGTCTTGGTCGTAAAGAACGGTTCGAAGATACGGGACAGGAGCGCGGCTTCAATGCCGCACCCGTTGTCCACGATCTCCAGACACACGTATCGGCCCGCGGTCAGTTGCATTCCGCTCGGCTGGTTGGAGTCGTCCGCGACCAGATTGCGCGAACGAAGAACGATGCGTCCCGCTGCGCCCACGGCTTGGGCGGCGTTTTCAAGAATTTTGATGTACGCTTGCTGCAGTTTGGCTTCATCGAAATGGGCGGCAAAAAGATTTCCTTCCAGTTGCAACTCCCAAGTGACGCCAGTGCCTGCGGTGGGTTTGAACAACTCGGCGGTGCGGCGGATCAATTCATTGAGATTGCCCGCCTCTGGCGCGCGCGCGTCCTTCTCCTGGTTGCTGAACGTGGCGAGATCGTGGGCGATTTCCGCCGCTTTCCCGGCCGCCTTTTCCACCTCCACGAGGGAACTGCGCCAGGGATGATTCGCCTCCATCGTGCCGAGCAACAGCGAGGTGTGCCCCAAGATGCTGGTCAGCGCGTTGTTAAAATCCAGCGCCATCGTGCGGGCTAGTTGCAGGGCGCAATCCAGCTTTTGCTTATGCGCCAGCGCGCTGCCAGGCAACTCCGTCTTGACGGCCACGGCGAGCGCCGCCGCCGCCGCAAACATCTGAAAGAGATAATATTTCTGCTCCCCTTGGGTCAACGGGGCGATATAGGCGGAATAGAACGAAGTGGCTCCCCCTTTGACGCGGAACTTCAGGCGGTGCATGCGCGCGGTCGGCAGCTCCATCTGGGCCAGAAACAAATCCGCTTTGGTCTCGTTTTCCGGCGACCAAATGGCGCTGAGGAGCGTGGAATTCTCCTCCAACGTCGAGCCGAACACGGCGAACGCGGCTTGGTTCGCGCGGCGCACCACTCCGGAACGGTCAATCAACAACGCGGGCCAGGCGGCGTTCTCCAGCGCAAAAATGATTTCAGATTTCATTCGTCTCGACGCGAACCACTGCCGGATAATTGTCCGGCCATCGCTTTGATGCGCAATCTAAATCTTCGGAACCAGCTTGAACGCGCCCGGCAACAGTTTCATCACCGAGAACTTTCGAACCGTTTGCGGTCGGTCGCTGTCGGCGACGAACACTACGGCCTGTGGCGCGTATTCGGCCAGCAATTGGCGGCAGGCTCCGCACGGCATCGCCCCGCCCGGTGAGCGGGCCACGACGGCCAGGGCCACAAAATTGCGTTTTCCCTCAGTGAGCGCCTTGAACAACGCCACCCGCTCCGCGCAACACGTCAGCCCGTAACTGGCGCTTTCCACATTCGCGCCCGTCACAATTTCCCCCGCCGCAGTCAGCAACGCCGCGCCGACTTTGAACTTTGAATATGGCGCGACGGCCTGTTCGCGCGCCGCCAGTGCCGCCGTCACGAGGCGAGTTCTATTGGGTTTGACCATACAATTTTGCAAAATCCTCCACCAGCTTCACCGCTTGCGCGGCAACTCGCCGGGATTGTTCTAGGACATCAGTGTGAGAAAGCTTCCCAGTTTGCAAGCCTGCCGCCGGATTGGTGATGCACGAAAGCGCCGCGACGTTCAGGCCGCACTGGCGCGCGGCAATCACCTCCGGCACCGTGCTCATCCCGACGGCGTCCGCGCCGAGGCGGGCGAAGGCGCGGATTTCCGCCGGCGTCTCATAGCTCGGTCCCGAAACCGCCAGATAAACACCGCTGTGCAATTTCAGCCGGGCGACTTTCGCGGCGCGCATCAGCAATTTGCCCAGCGCGGGCGCATAAGTGTCGGTCAAATCGACAAAGCGTTCACAACCCGGCGGCGATGCGCCGCGCAGCGGATTCGCGCCCATGAAATTGATGTGGTCGGTAAACAGCATGAAGTCGCCAGGTTTGAACTTTCGGTTGATGCCGCCCGCTGCGTTGGTGAGCAGCAAATCTTTCACACCGAATTCCGCCAGCACGCGAACGGGAAACACCACTTGATCCATCGAATGTCCTTCGTAGAAATGCGCGCGTCCGCTCAACACCATCACCGGCGTGTCCCCCAGATGCCCGACGAAGAGTTTGCCATCATGTCCGGCCACGCCGACCAGCGGAAATCCCGGCAAACGAGCGTAGGGGATTTCCGTCGCCCCACGTACCTGATCCGCCACGGGTTGGAAGCCGCTGCCCAGAACCAGCGCCAGGTGCGGCCGAAGCGATGTTAAGCGGGAAAGAATGGCTGCGGTTGCCGCCGGTCTCGGCAATAAATCCAGCGCTGCATCTCCGACGCTCGGCTTCCGATTCATAGCTGGCTTGATTTATCTTTGGGCTAAACTAGGCTGGCGCAAGTTAAACGACTTATGCATTTAGACAACGACGAAATCCGCCGCTACTCGCGCCACTTGATCCTGCCCGAAGTGGGCCTGGCTGGCCAAAAGAAAATCTGTTCCACGACCGTCCTCTGCATTGGCGCGGGCGGCCTCGGTTCGCCCATCGCGATGTATCTGGCCGCCGCCGGCGTGGGGAAAATCGGGATCGTCGATTTCGACACCGTTGATTTTTCTAACCTCCAGCGCCAGATCATTCATGGCACCGCGGACGTGGGCCGACCCAAAGCCGAATCCGCCCGGGACACCATCAATCGTATCAATCCCGGCGTCGAAGTAGTTCTACACAACACACGCATCAGCAGCGAAAACGCTTTGGACCTGGTAGCAAAATACGACATCGTGGTGGATGGCACGGATAATTTTCCGACCCGCTACCTCACCAACGACGCCTGCGTGCTTCTCAAAAAGCCAAACGTCTATGGGTCAATCTTCCGTTTTGAGGGCCAGGCCAGCGTGTTCGCGCCACATTTGGGTGGCCCGTGCTACCGCTGCCTTTACCCGGAGCCGCCGCCGCCCGGCATGGTACCCAGTTGCGCCGAAGGCGGCGTGCTCGGAGTGCTGCCCGGCATCGTCGGCTGCATTCAGGCGACGGAGATTTTGAAACTCGCCCTCGGCAAGGGTAGTTCGCTCATCGGTCGTCTGTTGCTCTTCAACGCGCTCGACATGAAGTTCCGCGAGTTGAAGCTCCGACGCGATCCGCAATGTCCCCTCTGTGGCGATAATCCCACGATCACGAAGCTGATCGACTACGAAGTGTTTTGCGGCATCCCCACCGAGCCGGAGAATCCCGCTGCCAACCCCGATGAAGTCACCGTGCAGGACATGAAGAAGGCGCTCGACGATCCAAAGCTCGGCATCAAGGTCGTGGACGTGCGCGAACCAGACGAATACGAGATCGCCCACATCAACGGGATTCCCATGCTTCCTTTGAGCCAGTTGCCGCAGCGCTTCACGGAGCTGGATCCGAACACGCAGTATTATCTTCACTGCAAGAGCGGCGTGCGCTCCATGAAAGCGCTGAAGTTTTTGAACGACCAAGGATTCAAATACGTGAAGAGCGTCAAAGGCGGCATCAGCGCTTGGGCCGACGAGATCGACCACAACGTGCCGAAGTATTAGAGGGTTATTTTTACCACGCGACGAAAAGCTGGACGCGGCCGAGCACGCGGCGTGAACCGTCGTGGCGAGGATGATTTTGAATCTGGATGAAACGATTACGAAGGGGTGAGGGAGAACGGTGCGGATGCCACCGGGTAGGCCGCCGCTGTGCCCGGCCTTGGGAATCTAAATGGAAGGACGAGGACAACCACAGGTCGCCTCATGCAGTCGATGAATTCAGACCCAATCCCAAATCTTCCGAATTTTCGCTGCCGTCTGGTTTGTCGGCACTATCCTCGAATTAGCTAAAATTCTTGGTCCGTATCTGGTAAGACCAGCTTGAGCGACCAAATCATCAGTTGCTCCCAAAACTATTAGCGGAGCCAACACCCAGCCTGCCTCTCCAAACTGCTGCAAATAAGACTCAGCACCGGGTAAATCGCCTTCGCCGAACAGGCGCAATGGTATCGCGATGTTCTCAATCTTTTTAGTTCGGACGAAACGGATAAAATTGGTAGCACTCATGGTTTTTGGTTCTTGGAGAGCAGTGATAGAAACAAAGCATTTAATAACACCTCCCAGAACTGCGACATCATAAATGGCTTTTTGAGCTGCACCTGTTAAGGCTCGTAGAACTGATGATTTCCTCGCGTTTTCGGCTCCGACCACAGCAAACACTCGGGTTTGATTTGAAGACTTTTCAGTTAAGTTGCTCATACGTTTCGCGATGTGTTTGCTTACTTCTGAGTCTGTGAACCTTGTTTGAAAGCTAGGGCTTTTGCCTCTATTTCTCCTCCAATTGTGTTTTTCGTTTCAAGCAGATCCTTGATAAGCAACGCAAGCTCGTCGACCACTTCTGGTTTAATGTTCCCGAGGCGTTTTTCTGCCAAAAACGATTTCATAAGGCTAGAATAAATGCTGTTGTAAACTTCGAAGAGTTCCAAAGAAAGACGAGTTGAAAGCAGATCCTCTGCTTTTGTTCCCTGTTTTTTCATATAGTCCGCGTGAACGACCTTCAGCAGTGGCAGAAACGGTTTGTGCGTACGCCGTATCATATCTGAGTTGTCAAAGGAACCGCTGATGACGTCAGTTTTCAATTCTGTGAAAACCCTCAAAGCTTTTATGTTGTCTGGGTCAAATGCCGAATAATCGCCACGGAAATCTGCCCATCTAAACTCGCTTAGATTGAACTTACCCGCTGTCTCAGATTTTGTCTTCGATCCAGTCCATTCAGTTCCTTTAGGGGTTTGTTTATAGAAAAGGAACTCTTCACGCCGAATTTCCAGATAAAGGTTTGTATCGGCCACGAGCCTTCTCGCTTCTTCAAAAATTACGACCACGGGAAAGGTCAAATGGGAATCCGGCAGGCTTTTCACCCTTCCCGAATTATTGACTGCGTCGGCAACTTCGACACTTCTAATTCGCCTGGCAGCCCACATTTCCATGTTACCGGGACCAGAGTTAGCAACCAAGTCACCTATTTCAGCAGTGGATGGTTTAACAGTTTGCTGAAAAACCCGATAAATATTTGAATGTCGGTAAATGGAGATAGTCAGAGAAACATGCGTGGCAAACCACAAATCCAACCGGAGTTTCTGACGACGATCAACCTGAACCA
>JBKJSC010000100.1:0-4546 GCA_046593035.1 Limisphaerales bacterium
GAAAGAAGTCGCCCAACAAGTCCTGCACCAGTTTCATCACGCGCGCACCGATCCGCCGCAATCGTGAAGCCCGCCCTCCGCCAGCGCGCCCACGAACTGGGCTTTGACGATTGCCGCGTCACCACGGCGGATGCACCCGCAACCGCCGGGCAGTTCGAACGCTGGCTGGCCGCGCACCACCACGGTGAAATGGCGTACTTGCAGCGCAACGCCCACAAACGGATCGATCCACGGCAAGTGCTCGCCGCGGCGCGCAGCATCATCACGCTCGCCGTGAGTTATGCGGAAGTGGAGAGTCCGAAAGCCGCCGACTCTGAACTCTCAACTTCCGACATCCAACAATTTCCCGGCCTCGTCGCCCGCTACGCCCGCTACGCCGATTATCACGCCGTGCTGGGCGAGCGATTGAAAGCGCTGACAGAATTTGTGAATCAACACGGCGGCGCGGACACCCGCTCGTTGTGGTATGTGGACACCGGCCCGTTCCTGGAGCGCGATCTGGCGCAGCGCTCCGGCCTAGGCTTCATCGGCAAGCACACGAACCTCATCAGCCGCCGGCTGGGCAACTGGATTTTTCTCGCGGAAATCATCACCACGCTCGAACTCGAACCCGACGCGCCGGAGAAGAACCGCTGCGGCTCCTGCGCGCGCTGCCTGGCCGCCTGCCCGACGCAGGCGATTACCGCGCCGTTTCAACTCGACGCCCGCCGCTGCATTTCCTATCTGACCATCGAGTTGAAGGGGGCGATCCCGGTAGAATTTCGCGCAGCGATCGGCAACCGGATTTACGGCTGCGATGATTGTCTGGCGGCGTGTCCGTGGAACCGTTTTGCCCAGGCCGGCCGGTTGATGCAGGAGCAGGCGCGCGCCGATCTAGCCGCGCCGGATTTGATCGAATTGCTTGCGCTTGATGAGGCCGGCTTTCAACGCCGGTTCGCTGGCACGCCGATGCTGCGGGGGAAACGGCGCGGGTTGCTCCGCAACGTGTGCGTCGCGCTCGGCAACACCGGGGATGCGCGCGCCTTACCCGCGTTGCGTCGCGTCGCGGTCGATGGCGAACCGTTGATTGCCGAGCACGCGCAATGGGCCATCAAGCGCATTGAACAACTCACTGAAAAACTCTTACTTTAACTCCGCGCGACGGTTGACGCGCCAAAGAACGAGCGCGCCTTTGACTCGGATCGAAACGCTGATGGTTGACTTGCAGGCCAAGCGGCCCGACAAAAGTCAAAAAGAAGACGAACGGGAATGGACCTGTTCGTCTTATGAGGCCACGCCCCAAGTTTGCACTACTCTGCTGCGGGAAGTTATCACAGCGTCGCTTTTCCGCGTTCTGCGGTCGCTTGCACTCCCCATCGTTCACGGCGCACGGTTCCTTTCGCAGCCTGATTTCATTTGGGCGCACTCTGTTTTTATCGCTTCGCACCCTGATTTTATCTCGGCGCAGGCTGATTTTAGCCACGGACTTTCCACCCGAATCGATCCTTCAAGTTGCGCCGGTCGGAAAATCAGCCTACGCCGTGATCTTGGCAGACTGTGAAAATCAGTGAATCAGGGTGCGCTCCATGAAATCAGACTGCAAAGACACCCTGACAGGTTGCGATTGGTCAAAATTCGCCAGCGGAACGATAAAATCAGGGTGCGGAGAGATGTTTTCAGACTGCGGAGGCATTTTGGGTAGGAAAACCGGGTTCCGCACTGCTTTTCGAGGGCTGACTTTTACCTTGGGTCGCTCCGGCAAACCGCGCGGTTCTGCTTTGCTTCTGGGCGTTGAATTCCAACTGCCTGGTTCCACCTCCGGTGGCAAAACGCCGGGCAACAGCGGCTCAAAAGAAGATTCTAAATATTGAGGCTATTTCAAAACCTGCCAGGCAGGCGATTCTTCTCCCTCTCCTCCATCGGATGGAGGAGAGGGTCGGGGAGAGGAGGCGCGTTCTGGTTGGGAATTCCCCTCTCCTCAATCCTCTCCCCACTCGTTCCTCGCGGGGAGAGGAAGAGGAAGCGCAGGGTTTTGAAAGTGCCTCTAAATATTCCTTGCAATTTGCCGCTCCCCCCCCCCAATAGTGCCTCACAGCCTGAATCAAGAAGTTTGGAACTTACTGGACTTATGCCTGAGAATACGCCCGCTCCCCCACCCCCACCCCCACTGTCTCCGGCCGCGCCCAAGCGCGGGCGCGGCCTGTTGAATCAGGCGCAACTGGACGCGCTGACCAAGGCCGAGCAGATTTCCATTGCCGCGAAGAAACCGGCTTACGCCATCTTGCTCGCGGCCCGCGCCCTCCTCGCGGCCTTCGTGGATTCATTGCTGGCCGACATATTGGCCGCGCGCAACCAGAGCGCCGCCGCGATTCACGAGACCGTCGGGAAGGAGAGCGCCACCGCCACGGAAGGCAACGCCGAGCAGGCGCTCGTCAGAGCCATGCAAGAAATCCAGGCCGCCGCCCGCCAGAAATACTTCGCCCCGGACCCGCAGCAGTTGACGGCCTACTTCATCGGCCAGGGTCGATTGGACGGCAACCGTGCTTTTCTGGAACAAGCCTCGCAGGCGGTCATCGAGAAGCTTACCACGGACACCCTGCCCGGCATCACCGCCGCCAAGCTGACGGCTTTGGCGGCGCTGCGACAGGCGTATATTGATGCGAACACCACCCAGACCGCCGCGCAGAGCGACGCCACCACCGCGCGCGCGGAACTGGAGGACATGCTCAAATCCATCACGCAACGCCGGATGACCCTTCAATTTGCCGCCGACGCCGAGTGGCCCTGGCACGACCCGGCGAGCGCGGGCATCCGCAAGGAGTTTTACCTCCCGCCAGGAATGCCGTTCACGGGATGATATGCGAAACAAGATTACCCAATACTTCATCTATTCTACGGTGATGATTCTGCTGGTCACTGCCACGGCGAAACTCTACTCTGCTGGAAGTCCAGTCCGTGTGTTGGACGTGCCGGATCCAGTTCTAGCAGCATCCCATCGTCAGGTTTTTATTTGGGTTGGTGCGCTTGAACTTGTGCTTGCCGCCGCGCTTGTGTTCGGGCGAGACATTTGGCTGAAATTGTCTCTTACGATGTGGCTTTCTACCATGTTTCTGATCTACAGGTTTGCTTTGAGCGCCATTGGAAGTCATAAGCCCTGCAATTGCCTCGGATCGATCCCGACCATATTACACCTCTCTGAACAAACACTGGATCAAATGATGTTTGGGATTTCTTTGTTTCTTTTTCTCGGGAGTGTGGTTTTAGTCGCTCTATCGAAGAGCGGGCAATCGCTGGCTGAAAAGTCAACCGAACTGGATGAATACCAAACCTCACCTTAACGCCCCTCGCAATTCGAGGCAGCAACTTCCGAGCAACGATGAATTGACCTGCATGAGCATACCTAAGACACCATTGAGATTCCAAATCGTTGTTTCGTCATTGGCGTACCTCTTGCTTGGATTGACACCCCTGTTGGCGATCGAATTTTCCGTCAAAGGCAAATTGCACCACGAAGTTTGGAATTCATATGAAAAGCAGGAAGCAGCTTTGGATAAATACTTCTCAGTTGATCTGCGGGATTCAGTTTGGCTGTTGAAAACTTGGGGGCCGGGCAAGGATGCACATGTCTATGAACTAGGGTATGAGGCCGGGGAACTTTTTCGACTTTACACTTTCATCCAGCACGATCATGGTGCGAATACCAATAAGTACTCCACCCTAGTGAAGAACGGTGAGATCCCCGACGACGATGCTTCCCTGCTCAATTACCTCTGGCTGGCCTATTGCTCGACAGGATTCGTTGCGGGACGAACCGAGGGCAAGTTGGAGCCTATCTGGCAAATGGACGATCCTACTTTGAATGCCGAAGGTTTCCAGTTTGCGGCACACATTACGCAATCTTCGTCTGCCTCACCACCTAGCATGGTAACCTATTTTTCTGATGGCGCCTATCGCCTTCGAGACGGCAATGGCCCTCGCCGATTGGTGTGGGCTTCCCCGCCGTACAATCAAGGCTACACCAATGCCATCTACCAGGCGCAGACATCTACCAATATAAACGGTATCGAGCTTCCAGCCAGTTGGACTTTTGTTCGCTATATGCCTGAACGCAATAGCCCAGACCGTAACCGTCTCCGATCTCGCACCATCACCCGAGGATTGGTTGACTCCATTAGCCCGCGTGTGAGTGTAACTTCCTTGCGCCCGATCCCCCCAGATAACGTGTTGATACGGGACGAAAGGTTTGCCCAAGTAAAAAAACCGGTGGCACAGACCGAGGTTAGGTATTCGCTCACTAATGGTGTTTGGCCTTCTACCGCTGATCTCCGACCGGCATATACTAATAGTCTGCGGGAGTACGAGCAGAGCAAATTGTTCCAGGCAGACAACCAGCGCATTAACAGCCATCGTAGATTCAACGCTGCGCTAGCATTCGGTCTGACGACGCTAGCAGTTTGCTGAAAAACCCGATAAATATTTGAATGTCGGTAAATGGAGATAGTCAGAGAAACATGCGTGGCAAACCACAAATCCAACCGGAGTTTCTGACGACGATCAACCTGAACCA
>JBKJSC010000113.1:0-47820 GCA_046593035.1 Limisphaerales bacterium
CGGCCCAAGCCATCGGTCTTGATTACCTCTTCATCCACCAACGTCGTATTTGTCATAGCATTACGCTACGACGTCTACGACTCTGTTGAATAGAGGTGCTCGGGGTGACGCTTACGAGGAACTGTACGCGCTGGTTGGAACGGTACCAGTCGGACAAAGATCGAAGAAACCAAAACGACGGTGGCAACACTCGCCGCTTCCCGCTACCATTGCCACCCGATGAAGCTGAAACTTGTTCTACTCTCCGTTGCCGCACTTTGGCTGGCTCCACTGGCGGCCCTGGCCGCTGGGTTTCCCGATGCTAACGCCATCATCCGTGCCCCAGCGGGATCATCGGAGATTGTCATCCGGACCACGGCGCGGCTGGCGGGTGCCATTCATTCTTTGACTTGGAACGGCCGGGAGTTCATCGACTCGACCGATCACGGACGGCAGTTGCAATCCGCCTCGAACCTCGACGCCGGCGCGCCGCTCTCGAATGAGACCTACAATCCCACAGAAGCCGGTTCGGAGCGCGATGGAGCAGGGGAGAAGTCATCCAGCCGGTTGTTGTATCTGCGGACGGCGACGAACGCGCTCCAGGCGGTCACGCAAATGGCGTTCTGGCTGGCCCCGGGCGAAAAGTCCGGGCCGAACTTCTCCAAGAACAAGACGATTATTTCCGATCACCTGCTAACGAAGCGGGTCAGCATCGGGCACAAGAAACTGCCCCAGGTGATTGCCTATGATGTCACGTTCAGCCTGCCGGTGGGTGAGCGGCACCGCGACGCGACCTTTGAGGCGCTCACCGGATATATGCCGGCGGAGTTTGAGAAATTCCTGCAATACAATCCCCAGAGCGGCGAACTCGAGCCGTTGTCCGACGGCCCCGGCGAAGGTCCCCGGCCCGTCGTGCTGGCGGTGGCGGGCGGCACGCATGCGATGGGTATTTACGCTCCACCGCAACCGGCGCGCCACACCAGCGGCCCGGGATACGGTCGCTTCCGTTTCAAGGCGGAGAAAGTGGTGAAATGGAACTGCGTATTCCGGGTGCATGACGCGGCGGGGATTACGCCGGGGGAGTTTTCCTACCGCATGTTCGTGATCGTGGGCGACCTCAACACCGTTCGTGATTCGATGCGGGCGTTGCATCACGAGTTTGCGGCTGCCGGCAAGTAAGGAGCGTGCTTTCACTGTGCTCCGAACGCGGCTGGACAATCAAGATAGGGAGAAATAGTATCTTGAAAAGTCCTCTCCGCGCATGAATTGTAAGCGCCCACATTTACTTGGGCTGGTGCGGGCTTTGAACTATGCAACACTTCCGGATCACCCCGATGCTCTATTACGGTGCCCTAGTTGTTTGCAGTGGCTGCGCGTCGGTTCTTAGCCACACGCAATCCGATGAGGCGCTTGGACCTTATTCAGGAATGCGCGTTGACGGCCACTTAGTTGCCAACCCAAACAGCATCGAAAAGCCGCCAGTTCATCCCGCGGTCGTCACCCCGCTCAGCCTCATCGATTTGCCGTTATCCGCGGCGCTCGACACGTTGCTCCTGCCGATCGACCTGACCTATCGTCGGCCCAAGGCCCCTGCGGCAATTGAGCTTGAGTTGGAGGAGATCAATGTGAAGGACGCGGTAAAGAGTAAAACTCCCGATGGACCATCGACTTTGCCCGTGCGCCTGAAAATCAGGAACCCCAGGCCTCAAGCGGTCAGGCTGAGATCTGCCAGCCTCGCTCAGATAATTGGCAGCAGCGACTATGTGGATATCGACGGGCAACTGTGGAAGATTCCTTGGGGCGGCTTCCAGGCGATTTACGATAGGCGGGCGGTTGTCTCATTGCCGGCCCACTCGGAGTCGGAGATTGAGTTGGTACTTCTTACGGGCAAGGATTTATTAAGACCGGTTAGCCACAGCATTGAAACGGCGGAGGAAATGCAGGCTTTCACGTCGCTAGATTTTAAGGTGCGAGACAGTCATGTCGAGACGTACACCGGTGCTTCGATCCCGGTAAAAGGGAACGGAACTGTTTCAGTGAAGAGATGAGGTAAGCCACTCTATCACCGATTGCTACAGAGATAGCGCCGTCCATCCCAAATCAACTGTAGGCTCAATCAGCAGGGTAGCCGCGCCACACCCACACCAGCGTTTCCGCCAGAGTCTGCTCGAATACGCTCCGGTCGCAGTGTCCGGTGGCTTTGCTGAACACGAAGCGGTGATGATACCCTTTGGCCTTGAGCGCCGCCGCCGTGCGCTGGCCGGCCATCACCCAATTGTGATGGGTTTCCTCGGCATCATTCGGGCGAATGTCATTCTCCGACACATGCGTGAAGATGCGCAGCGGTTTCTGCTCGTTGGTTTCGATGAGCTTCATTCCTGAGTGATATTCCCAAGCACCGAGCGGGTATTTGGCTTCCTCCGGCGCGTCGTCATCCTGCTGGTCCACGAACGTGCCGGAGTAGGCGATCACGCGCCGGAACCAATCGGGCCGGAACCACGCCATCGTCAACGCTGCCGCGCCGCCGGAACTGCAACCGATGACACCCCGGCCCCAAGGATTTTCCGTGAAGGCGAGCTTCGGGTAGGCGGCTTTGATCTCCGCATTGTTCAGCACCGCCGGCAGGACTTCGTCGTGGATGAACCGCGCGAGACGGTCGGACATGGTGTCGTATTCCAGACCGCGCTCGCTGTCCTTGCCGTCGTTGCCGCCGTTCTCGACGGCAATCGCGATGAACGCGGGCAGCTTGCGATTCGGGTCTTTGGAAATGGTGAGGTTGTCCAGCGCGTTACGAACCGAGCCGAGCGGGCCGGGGCCATCATGGATAATTAGCAGCGGAGCCTTGGTGCCGTTTTTGTACGCGGCGGGCACATAGACAAAAATCTTGCGCTCCTTGCGCACGGGCTTCTTGGCGGGATCAAGGGTCTTGTCGTCGCCCCGGAAGACTTTGCTGTTCGCCAGCGGCATCGAGAACTCGAAGGACTTGCCCTTGGGATTGCCCCGGTCCGTGAGATCGGGATCGATCTTGTAGTCAGGCCCGATGGTGAAATTACCGTCGCCTTCCGTGCCGGGCTTTTCTGCATACTTGTCGGCCGCACTGGCGGTGACGGCAAGCAGGCCGATGAGGCCGATGGATAGCAGGTGGCGAACGCCAACTGATCGAGAACGCGTGTTTAACATACTAGAGTGGTTGAGTGCTAAGGGTAGGATGCCAGGGGGAATGGCGGCAAGATGAATTCCATTTTCAAGTCGTCCCGCGCAGTTGAACAGAACCGGTCACCAATACCTTCAAAGATTCCGGCGTGGGGCGGGCCGCCAGAGCGATGGCGGCGGCGGTTTGCGCGAGGGGAAATTCATTGGTGATCAGGCGGCGCACATCCAACTGGCGGCGGAAGACCAGTCGCGCCACTTGCTTTTGCAGCGTGAAATCGGCGGAATAACTGCCGAGCAAATCTTTTTCATCGACGCAAACCCGCGAGAGATCCAATTCCGTCAAGCTCCCGCGTTTGGTGTGCGCAAAGAGGAGCACCTTGCCCGCGCCGCGAATCGCCTCTTGCGCCTGGCGAACCACCGCGTCGGAAGGAGTCGCCACGATGGCGGCGTCGAGTCCGCGCTGCGACGTGAGGCGTTGAACGCGTTCCAGGAAATCCGGCGCGTCGCCTTGAAGCGTGTGGCGCGCGCCCATTTCCCGCGCGAGCGCCAGACGGTTCTCAAACAGATCGGTCGCCACCACGCTCATCCCGCGCAAGGCCAGCAGGCGCGTGAACATGAGGCCAATCGGCCCCTGACCTGCGACCAGAACAGCATCGCCGCGCAGCAAGTCGAGGCGCTCGACGGCTTTGAGCACGGTGTTGACCGGCTCAAGCATGGCGCCTTCGGCAAAGATGTTGCGCGCGGGAATCTTCACAACGCCCGGCAAACAAAAAGACATGACGCGGACGTACTCGGCATAACCGCCGCCAGCGGGTTCAAATCCGGCGGTGATGCCGGTGCGTTTGTAGCCGGCGCACTGGGCGAACGCGCGGTGCCGACAGGCGTGGCAGTCGAGACACGGAATGTGATGATGCAACGCCACGCGGTCGCCGACGGCGAAACCCTTCACGAGCGCACCACGGCGAACGATGGTGCCGGCGGTTTCGTGGCCGAAAATGCGCGGCGCGGGCACGGTGCCGTAATGGATTTTCTTGATGTCGGTGGGGCAGACGCCGCAGGCCGCCACTTGCACGAGCAATTCGTTCGGCCCGATGCGCGGCACGGGCACCGTTGCGAGGCGCAGATCATTGACGCCGCGATACACCACGGCCCGCATCGTTTTGGGAATCATAAGCACGCGGCGATTTAATCAGGAAGGCAGGAAGGCAGGAACGAAATTCCATCGCGTAATCCGTCGAATTGTCACACGGCTCTGTGAATGCAATTGTGATGAACGCTCAACGGCCAACTTACAACGTTGAATGTTCAAAGTTGAGCGTTGGACGTTGGACGTTTTCATTCCAGCCCGATCCGCTTCCTGCCTTCCAGCTTTCCTGTTTCGTAAAACTCGGCGAACCACGGTTCCGGCGGGGCGCGGAAGACTTGTTCCTGCTCGCGCCAGTGGAAGCGCACTTCCGCCGCGTGCAGCGCGTGACACCACAATATCAAGTGCTGTCGTTGCTCCACGGACAACCGATTTTCCACGAGCGCCAGATACAAGTCCTCGTCGCCACCGTAGAGTTTGTCGCCGACAATCGGGTGTCCGTAGTGCGCGAGGTGAATGCGGATTTGGTGTTTGCGCCCGGTCAACGGCTGCACGCGCAACAATGTGAAATCGCCTTCCGACCGCGTGAAACGGCGTTCCACCTGGAACTCCGTTTGCGCCGCGGCACCGTCGGGCCGGACGCAATCTTTGATGGCGACGATACTCCGTTCATCCTTGCCGAGCGGTTCGTTGATCAGTCCGCTGGCCGCGCGAACATGCCCGTGGACGATGGCGCGATATTCTTTTTGCACCGCGCGGGTTTCCCAGATTTTTCGCAACGATTTCGCGGCGTCGTCGGTTTTGGCCACGAGCACGAGGCCGCTGGTTTCGCGGTCGAGGCGGTTGACGAGATGCGGACGTGTGTCCGCCGGCAGATGCAGCCGGACGCGGCTGATCAAACTGGAATAGGCGTCGCCTTTCGTGGGATGGCAGACCAGGTCCGCCGGTTTGTTGATGACCAGCAATTCGGCATCTTCATGGACAATCTCAAATAGTTTTTCCATTTCGTGTGGCGGCAGAAGCGGCGGTCAACTAGGCCACGATGGTCGGGACGAATTTCATGTTCGCTAGCGGAGTCCGCATTACCACTTCAGCAAACTTATCCAATCTCCGGCGTTTTCTTTTTTAGAATGGACGTGAGGACCAGTGAGATCGCCAGGCCCACCACCATCGTGCCGATTAACCCGGTGACGATCTGAATCTCATCACTGTTCAGGGCATTGAACGCGGCGACTTTGCGGTCGATCGTCTCCGCCGTGGCACCGGCGTTGGCCATTTGCGCTTTCTCAAATTCCAGCGCCCGGTCCAGCCAGCCGGGATTGATGAAATGCTTGTAAGCCCAGAAGAACGCCGTGGTGATCACCCCGGCGATGGCCGAGATGACCAGCCCCGCTTTGATGCCGTCATCCGTGGCGAGATCACCGTCCGGTTGCCGGTCGCGTTTTTCCTTCAGCGCGCGGTAAAGCACCACGACCGGGATGACCGTGGCCAGATAGCCGGTGAACTTGCCGATGGCAAGATGCTGGTTATGAAAACCGAGAAGATACTCCGCGAGCACCCACGCACAAACGCCCGCGCCGCTGATCACGCCATACTTGAATTCAATCTTCACAGAATGCTTCGGCCTGCGGCTGCGGCGGCAAGATTACTTCCGAACGGCCAGCCGGATGGTTTTCCCGTTGAGGCGCTCGCGCGGTTGCTGGAGCAGCCGTTTGGATTCGTCCAGGAGAAATCTGGTTTCCGTGAACGGCTGATAGCTGATGTCCTGCCAGCGCACCAGGCCGTCGCTATCGACGAGAAACGTGCCGTGCAGCGGCATGTTTTCGAAGTCATCAAAGGCGCGGTAGTTTTTGAAAATTTTCAACGATTGATCCGACAACAGCGGAAACGGAAAACCGGCGGCATCCTTGCTCTTCGCAAACGTCTTCTTCAAGCCCTCGACCGAATCGGTGCTCACCGCGACGAGCGAAATGCCGGCGGCGGCGTATTCTTTGGCCATGGGAGCGAAGGCGTTCAACTGCTCCATGCAATGCGCGCAGCCGAAGCCGAGGTAAAAAATCACGACGACCGGTTTGCCGCGAAATTGTTTGAGTGAAACATTTTTTCCGTCCAGGCCGGGCAGCGACCACTCCGGCGCGGCGGTGGGCTGCCACCGGAACGGGCCGAGCTTGTTGAGCGGCGGACGAACGCCAACATTTGCCAGCTTTGGCGGCGCGATTCGCCAGTCCTTGCCGAAGCCGAGATCACGCGCCACCGGCTGCAAGCGTTGGAAGACCGGCGCGTCTAAGTCGAGCCAGGCCGATTGCTCGCGCAGAAGGTAAAACTGCGCAAAGGCTTCTTTGAATTTGCCGGCACGATACGCGAGGTCGATGTAATTGGCCAGCAACTGCACCTGGTTGGGGTTTGCCTTCAGCGTCTCGAGTGCGAGTTGCTCGGCCTTGGCCGTTTCGCCCAGGCGCCATTGCAACTGCGCCTGCCGTCCCTTGGGCAGGTCTTTGATTTTGGCGAACTGCTGGCGCGCGATTTCGAGATTGCCGGTTGCAAGCGCGGCGAGACATTTCAATTCAGCGAGCGCCGGCTCGACGAACGAGATCGGGACGGAAGCAGGCGCGTTGGTTGCCGTGTTCTCGGGCTTTTTATCGTAGGGGCCGGTGTTGTCGCACGTCTTTCCGGCCGGTGGCGTTACCTTGGGCGGAACCGGCTTAATCATGGCTTCCAGTGCCGCGATTTGTCGTTGGCCGCAGTCCGCATCGCCTTTGCTGAAGAACGCCACACCGAGCGTGCGCAAACGTTTCGCCTGTTCGGCTTCGAGCGTGGTTGGCTCCAGGTAAATCGTGTCGCTCAACGCAATCACCTCATCCCACAGCTCGTAGCGCAGCAGCGTTTCGAAGAGGCGCGTGCGGCCATAGCTGGAACTGCCGCGCGTGAGCGTGTTGTATTTCGGATGACGCGGCAGTTCGATCATGTTCCGGGCCAGGTCCACTGCGTCATGCACGCGGCCAATGTGGTTCAAGTCGCGGATGAGCCATTCGTTGTTGTGTGCGTAGTTGTGAATCTGGTCGGGCAGCACGCGGTCATGCATCATGTGGGTGTGGTCAGCGCGGGCCGACGCTTCCTGCTGCCACGCGGCGTCGGCGTAACGCTTGAGCGCCGAAAACGTGTGCCCCGGCATGTGCCACATGTGCGCGATGGCCGGACTGGCCTGGCCGCACAAGGCCGCGGAGACGAGCGCGTTGGTGTCCTTGTTGTTCTCGTTCCACAGATGAATGCGGTAATGATGCGCGGGATGCATCGGCTCGGCGGTCATCACCTGCGCGATGATGGCTTCCACCGCCGGACGGTTCGTGAGGGTGATGCCTTTGTTGCCGTTGTCCCACAGTTGAAACGCGAGGAACGCCTTGGCTTCGATGTCCGCCGGATTTTTTTTGGACAACTGTTCGTAGCCGCGCGCCAGCTCGCGCCGGCGTTCCTTCTCGTCTTTCTTCTCGTCTCGGTAGAACGCGGCCAGGTTGTCAATCCAGGCAGCTTCGCGGGTGCTGACTTTGGTTTTGTTGTCGGCGGCAATCTTGATGAACTCCTTCGCGCGTTTCGGGTTGTTGATGTTGGCCATCGCCATGCCCCAGTAGGCCGTCGCGCAATTCGTGTCCAGCGCGGCGACCTGGCGGAAGGAGCGTTCCGCCTCGAAATACCAGAAGCCGTGCAACTGCCCGATCCCCTGGTCAAAAAACTTTTGTGCGAGCGGCGCGGCGGTGGTGATGGGAAAATGCACCTTGCCCGTGCCGCCCATCAAAAAAGCCTTTTGGCGCGGGCCTTCGTTGAAGGCGTCGCCGTGCAGCGAATGACCCGCGAGGCCGCCCTCGGGGCCGTCGGCGCGCGCGCCGGGCGAAGCAAATATAACCGCCGCGAGAACGCCCGCGCGCAGCCAAGTGTGTGTGTGCATGATCTGTATTTCCATCACCAAAGACTGGCAATGGTTGCAATTTGTTCATCATGGCCACCGCGCGGACGACCGGCAAGGGCGATTTATGGCGTGCCGATCCTTGCCTGTCGAATTGCCACCCAGCGCGGGAAAACTAGCTTTCGGGAATTGGTCGTCGTGCTTGGAGCGGGTATCACCCGAAGCTTGCAAACAACTCAATCCACTGAATAATCGCGTGAATAATTATGGCAGCCGAGACAAGACTGTTTAGTTTGGATACGATTATTCCAAGAGTTGATTTTGCTCTACGGGACGACAGAAACGTGACCCGTTAGCTTGCGAGTTATGACCAACCTGGCTTTTCCCTTCACCGAAAAAAAAATCCGTGCGCTCAAAGTCGGCGACGAGGTGTTGATTTCCGGCGTGCTGTTCACCGGGCGCGACGCGGTTCACAAGTATTTGCACGAGGGCGGCAAGCTGCCGCCGGGCGTGAACTTACGCGACGGCATCATTTATCATTGCGGCCCGGTGATGATGAAGCAGGACGACGGCTCCTACCAATGCACCGCCGCCGGTCCCACCACATCGATTCGCGAGGAGCCGTATCAATGGCAGGTCATCCGCGACTTCGGAGTGCGCGGCGTTATCGGCAAGGGCGGCATGGGCGAGCGCACGCTGGCGGCGTGCAAGGAACATGGCTGCGTGTATCTCCACGCGGTGGGTGGCGCGGCGCAGGTGCTGGCGGAGTGCATCAAAAAAGTCCGCAACGTTTATTTGCTGGAACAATTCGGCTCGCCCGAAGCGATCTGGGAATTGGAAGTGGAGAATTTTCCCGCCGTCGTGACGATGGATTCGCACGGACGTTCCCTGCACCAGGAAATTTTTGCGACCAGCCAAACGGAATTAGCCCGCCACTTGTGAGCGGGCGCTGGGTTTGAATCCGGAGATTGAACCTTACCCCGCCACTTCCTGCGGACCTTTGCCGCCGTTCACGAGGAACAACACCGCCATCCGCACGGCCAGGCCGTTGGTCACCTGTTCCAGGATCACCGACTGTGCGCAATCCGCCACGTCGCTGTCGATCTCCACGCCGCGATTGATCGGGCCGGGATGCATGATGAGCACGTCGGGCTTGAGCTGCGCCAACCGCGCGCGGTTCAAGCCGTAGAGGCTCGTGTATTCGCCGAGACTTGGAAACATGGACTTGCGCTGCCGCTCGTGCTGAATGCGCAGGAGGTTGATGATGTCCGCCGACGCGATGGCTTCCTGGAGATCATACGTGACGCGGCAGCCCATCTGCTCGAACACGCGCGGGACGAGCGTGCTGGGACCGCAGAGCGTGACGTTCGCCCCCAATTTGAGCAGTGCCCAGATGTTCGAGCGGGCCACGCGGCTGTAGAGAATGTCGCCGAGAATCGTCACGTTCAATCCAGCGACTTTCCCTTTCCGTTCGCGGATGGTAAAGGTGTCGAGCAACGCCTGCGTGGGGTGTTCGTGCGCGCCGTCGCCGGCATTGACCACACTGGCGTTCAGGAACCGGGAGAGAAAATGCGGCGCGCCCGTCGCGCTGTGGCGGATGATGATGATGTCGGCGTTGAGCGCTTCCAAATTGCGAGCGGTGTCCTTGAGCGTTTCTCCTTTTTTCAACGAGGAGGCTTCAGCGGAGAAATTGATGACGTCGGCGGTGAGCCGCTGGGCCGCGAGTTCAAAGCTGATGCGCGTGCGGGTGGACGGTTCGATGAAGAGGTTGATCACTGTTTTGCCGCGCAACGCCGGGACTTTCTTGATCGCGCGCTCGCCCACGGCCTTGAAGGCGCGTGCGGTGTCGAGAATGGTGTTAATTTCCGCCGCCGAGAGCGATTCGATGTCGAGCAGATGTTTACGGTTCCAGCTCATATTTTTTCCAGGCAAACCACGTCCGCACCGCCCTCTTCCTTGAATTGAACGTTGATGCGCTCGTGCAGCGAGGTGGGCACGTTCTTGCCGACGAAATCAGCCTTGATGGGCAGCTCGCGGTGGCCACGGTCGATGAGGACGGCCAGTTGGATGCGGCGTGGGCGGCCAAAATCATTGAGCGCGTCGAGCGCCGCGCGCGTGGTGCGGCCACTGAACAACACGTCGTCCACCAGCACCACGGTTTTGCCGGTGATGTCAAACGGGATGGCGGTGGGATGCACCTGCGGCGCGAATTGCTGGCCCAGATCATCGCGGTGCATGCTCACGTCGAGCGCACCCACGGGCACGGGGTTTCCCACGATGCCGCGCAAGATGCCGGCGAGCCGTTCCGCCAGATAAGCGCCGCCGCGCTGCACGCCGACCAGCACGAGGTCGCTGGCGGAGTCGTTGCGCTCCACGATTTCGTGCGCGATGCGCGTGAGGGCGCGTTGCATCGCCTCGGCGGACAGGATGAGAATCGGCTCAGACATAAAAAAAACGAACCGGCTCGCGGTGCGAACCAGTCCGTTGAGTTCGAGAGTTCAGTTTTTTCATGGCTGCCTTGGCAATCTCGCCGGATTGCCTTAAAGGAGCGGGCGTGCGCCCAAAATCAATTCAGGACGATTGCCGGCTCTTACGCCACTTGGCTTTGTGTTTATGAATCCAGTCGGTCAGAGCCTGCTCATAGCCAATGTCATGGCCGGCCTTTTCCGATTCGATCCATTTGTGTTTCATTATCTCCTCGCGCTGGGCCCGGAAATCCCGGTAGAGCGAGGAGTTCCTCAGCATGTCTTTGGAATCACTGCTGTCCGATGCGTTCGTTGGCATAGATGGCTCGCCGTTGAAAATCACGTTGCGGAAATGTAACATTCGCGGCGACCCTGACAACCAAAATTCTGCAAGGAGTTTCCGGGCGGAAAAGCAAACCACGAAGTCACGAAGGGCACTAAGAAACCGGGGAGAGGAGTGGGCTTGCCCTGCCTTCTCTTTGTGTTCTTTGTGTCTTCGTGGTTGAAAATAAATTCAATTGCCTGGTTCCGGCTTATAGCCACTCTTTGATCTTCTCCTCATATTTGTTGTAGATGAAACCCAGCACGAGCAGGACGACGCCCAGCGCCATGAAGCTCAGGACGCGGTAAAGCAATTCGAGCCGCCACACGTCCAGCAGCACGACCCGGCCAAGCGCGGCCGCGAGGATGGCGAGGCCCAGCCAGCGATACAGCCGTTCCCGCAAGCCAAAGCCGGCCGCAAAAACCACCAGCGCCAGCACGGCCCACGAAGCCGTGAGATAAAAGTTTCCACCGGCGGCGAGCATGACTCCGCGCGAGATAAACAGCCAGACGCTCAGGCCACCCGCGACGATCATGGTGGTCTGACCTTCTGGCGGGAACGCGAAGCGATCCGCCCGACGGCGGGCCAGTTGTTGCAACGCCGGCAGGATTAGAATCGCGAGCAAGTTGGGCCAGTAAACGCTTTCGATGTTTCGAAATGGCATGTACAGAAACACGACCAAGCCCGTTGCAAAAAAAACCGCGCTGTGGAGCAACGCCCCGGCCTGGCGACGCCAACCGGCGGCGAGGAAGATCAGCGCGCCGACCACCATGAGCACCCAGAATTGTTCGCGCCCCGGGATGTATTCCAGCACCCACCAGATCGACATGGCTACCGCCACCCAGCGATAGAACTGGCCGACTTGCAGGATGGCTTCGCCGGTTACTTTTGCCTCCGTGTGGCGCTCGAACCAAGTGGCGCCGACAAATGCCAGCGCGAGCAGGGCCGTCAGCGGCGCGAGGGCGAAATACCATTGCGGCTTGCCCGTCAGGAGTTGGTGAACAAATTCCCAGACGCTGACGAGCAGGAAAAACTGGCCGCAGACCGCCAGGAACCAGGCGCGCGTCACCAAACCATAAAGCGTGATGCCGATGGCCAGCAGGCTCGTGAACGCCAGCCAGACCGCCGGATTAAACGTGGGATGCAGCCAGAAAAATAGAATGCCCACGACAGCCAGGGCGAAAACAGCTTGAAAGTGATTACGGATTTCGCGGTGCGCGTCCAATGCGGTTTGCCGCTGCCACCAATGGCTGATCGCGAGCGTGGCGGCAATGATGATCACCGGGTTCCACCACGGTTGCGCCGGGCTTTTCGACAACGCCCCGGCCAGCCAGAAAATCTGGGCGAGCGCGAGATAGCCCTGGCCGAGCAGTGTGATTTCGCGCACTTTCAAAAGGTAAAAAGAACCGGTGAACAACAAGGCTTCGATGGCCAGGACCGGGCCGAGCCATTCGTGCGGGCAGTTTTCCCAGGTCGTCACCAGCCACATCAACAAGCCGAGTCCGGCGAAATATCCCGCCTCCGGATGCCACGCGCTTTCCGTGGGCTTGCTCGCGTGCCGCCGAGCAAGGTAAGCGTTGACGATCACCAGCGCGCCCACTGCGGTTCCCAACCAGAGTTCCGCCGCTTCCTTTTTCATGCCAGCAAATCCCCAGGCCACGGCCAGAGCGGCCGTGAGAAATGCGGCGGCGCGCAAGAGCGGGTTGTTGCGCTGACAGGCGAGCAGGAACAGCACTACGCTCTCCGCCGCGAGCACTAGGGCGAGTTTGAGTCCGGTGAAATAGGCGATCAGCCCGACGGTCACCAGCAGGAGACCTTGCGTGAGATAGGCGTTCTTCAACGCCGATTCGCTGGCAAGCGCCCGCCGCGCCAGAAGCGCGAGACTCAGCAGCACCGCGCCGAAACCGAGGGAGAACTTCCAGAAATTGCCGTGGTTCACATGCAGCATCGAAAGCACGACCAGCGCGAAATAGCCACCGTTGTTCAGGCTCGCAAACAAGGCGCGCGGGCCGTCGGACAATTTCTCGCTGCGCGACAGGAAAGCGGCGGCGCTGAAAAGAATCCAGTAGCCGGTCAGGAACAAATTACCTAAGAACAATTCCTCCGTTCGCTGATCCCAAAGCCATGCGCCGTTGTGGATGAATCGCCAGAAGCCGAAGCCAACGTAGGTGGCGATCAGGCTCGCGCAGGACACCGTCGCCCAACGGTTGCGCACGAGGAAGAACACCGCCGCCACGGTCAGCACGAGATTGGAATAGAGCGTGAACAATCCCACGTCCGTGATGATCGAGGTGTAATAGGCTAGGCCGATGGCGAAGAGCGCCAGCACTTCGGATTTTTGCCGGTCGGCGAGCCAGACGATGAACCCCGTCCAGCCGAGGAGCAGCAGACCATCCACGACCGCGCTTTCAATCACCTTCAGATTGGCGATGTGATGCGCGGCATAGGTGGTGAAAAAAACCGCCGCCAAACCACCGGCGAAAAGGACTTGCGCGTAGTTCTTCAGCGACTCTTTCTTCTGCTTCCGTTGCAACCACGCGCCTGCGCCGAGCAACAGTCCGCTGGCCAGATAGAGCAGGGTGACTTTACCCGCCGGCCCCAGTTTCGGAATCCATTTTTGGTACGCGAGGTTTGCGAGGAAAACCAGACCGGTCAGGATCAAGACAATTCCCACGCGCACCAGCCCGAACTTGCCAAGCCGCATTTCAAAGGAAGACTCCCGGGCGGCTGGAGGCGTCGGCTCGGTCAACGGCGGCAAGGCAACTGGAGAACTGATGCTCGGAACAAATTCGGGCGCTTTCACCGCTGGTTCTTCCACGAGCGGGGCGGCGGCTGGCGTGGTGCTGGCGGAAACAGCGGACGGCAGAATGATGGGCGGAATCGGCGGGGGTTGCGCCGGAGGAAATTTTCTGACACTCAGGAGCGTCGGCAAAGTTTGATTGGCTACCTGCGCGGGAACGGGCACAACCTCTGGTAGCTTGATCTCCGCAGCGTCCAAGACCGCCGCTGATTTCGTCTGGCCGGAAAAATGGTCGATGCGGACGCGCAGGTTCTCCAGTTGGGCGGCGGCCGATTTCAGTTGAAGTTCCAACGCGCACTGGCGCTCTTTCATTTGCGCCAGTTCCGAACGATCTGCGTCATTCATAATCGTGCCTTTCAATTGAACGCCAGAAATCCAGTGGCGTTGGCCGGGCCGCGCGGGGATTCGCAAAATGAAACGGCCTCAGAATAATCGTGCCCTACGCGCCACACCATCCAAGTCTCCGCACACGCTAACAAGGCGAGGGCGAGGCCACAAGCCCACAGTTCCCGCCGGAGGTTGATTGAGCCGCGTTTGGTTTTCATGCCGCGACGATAGCGGCCGGCGGCGAAGCACGTTAATTGATAAACTTGGAGCGGGCATCGAATTAACCAATGCGGGCGTCAATCGGCTTGCTTCCGGATACGGCGGAGTTAAGGTGGCCACGGTGAATCCCGCGCGCATGGAAAGGCGAGTGATCGTTGCCGGCATTGGAGTGCTGCTGTTGTTCGCTGGCTTGGCCGTGTATCTGTTCACCCGGCCTCCGGCACCTGCAAATACCACTCTCACTTTTTTACATTACACCAACGATTTCAGTCGCACTCGGTCGCAAATGTACACAGTCCCGGATGATTCGGACAGAAGCATGGCCGTCTTCCACCTCCAGTTCAATTATTCAAATACCAATACTAGCTACCAATCTGACGGAGGGCAGATTCAGCTACACCTGCCGAACGGCTGGTGTCCGGATAAAAACCATACAAAGAATCCTTCGGCCGATGTTCAGCCGAATATGCGTGGTCCTTATTATGGCGATCTCAGGGGAGGTTGGATTTACACAGTGCCCGTACCTAGCGGAACCAACGGTTGGCGTTACAGCATCCATTGCGCTGACATTCCGAATCGACCTGCCTGGCAAAAGAAGGCAATCCAGTTCCTCAATCAAGTCGGTTTCAATATTCGCGACCGGGAATACATCCTCACCAGTCCCGAAATCACGCGCTGACACGGGACGGAAATTCCGTGTTCAACTTTTCTTCGCCGCTCAACCCAGCTTGTGCCGCAACGCCTCGGCAATAGCGATGAATGCCTGCGCCGGCGGTTCCTTTGCGGCGGAAACCACGACTGGCACACCGCAATCCCCGCCTTCGCGGATTTGCGTGAACAGCGGAATCTCGCCCAGGAACGGAATCTTTTTCCGCTCCGCTTCACTGCGCCCGCCGCCATGACCGAAGATTTCGATTCGCTCGCCGTTCGGCGCGGTGAAATAGCTCATGTTCTCGACGATTCCGAGGAGCGGCACGTTGACTTTCTCGAACATCGCCATGCCTTTGCGCACCACGCCGAGCGAGGCTTCCTGCGGCGTCGTCACGATCACGCCGCCGTCGAGCGGCACGGTCTGGCACAGCGTCAACTGCGCGTCGCCGGTTCCCGGCGGGAGATCGACGAGCAGATAATCGAGATCGCCCCATTCCACTTGCGTCACGAACTGCTGGATCGTTTTGACAATCATCGGGCCACGCCAGATCACGGGCTGATCACCGTCGAGCAGAAAGCCCATGCTCATCAATTTCACGCCGTGGTTCATCGGCGGAACCAGTTTGTCCTGGTCGCTCACGAACGGGCGTTGATGCACGCCCATCATCAGCGGAATGCTGGGGCCGTAGATGTCGCAATCCAGCAGGCCCACGCGCGCGCCGAGATGCGTCAGCGCGCAGGCGAGGTTCACCGAGCAAGTGGATTTGCCGACGCCACCCTTGCCGCTGGCGATGGCGAGGATGCGATTGATGCCGGGAAGTTTCTTCGCCTGCGACCAGCCCTGGCCCGCAGCCGGCGGCGGACCGGACGGCGCTTTGACCTCGACGTGCAGATGCGTCACGCCGGGCAACGACTTCAGGGCCTCTTCGCAGCCGGCCTTGATTTGCTGCGCCGCTTCGGGGTTGGGCGAGGTCAGTTGTAATTCGACGCTCACCGCGCCGTTGTTCACGGCGATGTTCTTGATGAGACCGAAGGAAACGATGTCGCGCGAATAGCCCGGATACTTGACCGACTTCAACGCGTTGGTGATGGATTCTTGAGTAAGCATGAATTTAATAAGCTGCCGCGCTCGAATATAGGGCGCGCGTTCGGCGAGGGTCAAACGGATTGTCTTGCTGCATGCGGCTCGCTTGCTTTGCGCCACCCCGCTGGCTACGCTCTTGCGAGATGCGTCTGCTCGACCGCTATTTGCTCCGGGAATTGCTCGTGCCGCTGTGCTACTGCTTGGGCGGTTTCTTGATCTTTTGGATCGCCTTTGACCTTTTCAACGAACTCAACCGGTTCCAGGGCCACAAACTCAAAGCCATCGAAGTCGCGGAGTATTACTTGGTCAAAATGCCCGAGTTGCTCGGCACGGTTCTGCCGGTGGCGCTGCTCCTCGCGCTGCTCTATTCGCTCACCAACCTCGCGCGGCATCACGAACTCATCGCTATCCGTGCGGCGGGCGTGAGCATCTGGCGTTTGAGCGCGCCGTATTTTGTGATCGGCTTCGTGATGAGCCTGGGCCTCTTTGCGCTGACCGAATATTGGGGCGCGGATTCCACGGAAGCCGCCGAACGCATCATCAACCGCCACATGCTTAACCAGCCGGACGCCGAAGCGCGCCAGTGGCAATCGAAGCTGAAGTTCAACAACGACCGCGACGCCCGCATCTGGGACATCGGCGAATATCATCTGCTCACCGGTGAAATGAAAAAGCCCGTCGTCGATTGGCTCCTGCCCGACGGGACGCGCTGGCTGATCGTCGCCGAGCGCGGCGCATGGACGAATCGGGTATGGACTTTCTATGGCGTGCAACAAATGATTTACCGCACGCCGAACGACACGCCGCCGTCCCTCCGCACCAACGAACTGGCGTTTCCGGAATTTTCCGAGACGCCCGAACAGATCAAAAGTGAAATCAAGATCACCGGCACGAGCAACATCCGCGCGGCAAAAAAACTGCGCTTCAGCATCGCGGAGATTCTCGCGTACCAGCGATTGCACCCGAAGTTGAAGCCGGATGATTACGCCCTGCTGAACACGCAGCTTCACGGGCGGCTGGCCGCGCCGTGGACGTGTCTGGTCGTGGTGTTGATTGCCATTCCGTTCGGCTCACTTTCTGGCCGGCGCAATGTCTTCGTCGGTGTGGCCAGCAGCATCTTCATTTGCTTCGCTTTTTTTGTGCTCACGCGTGTTGGTCTGGCGCTGGGCACGAGCGGCAAGTTGTTGCCGTGGCTGGCTGCGTGGCTGCCGAACCTGGTGTTCGGCGGCGCGGGCCTGGGGCTGATCTGGCGCGGGCGATAAATTCTTACGCAAAGCGAACCATGCACGCTGAAAGCAAGCCGCCGAAAGATGAACTCGCCGTGCTCCAGGCGCGCTACGAGCGCCTTGATCTGCTCTATCAAGTTGGCAACGTCATTCATTCCACGCTCGAACCGCACGCGGCGCTGCAATTGATCCTGGGCGAAGCGGTCCGCCTGATGCGCGCTACCAGCGGGTCGGTGATCCTTGTCAATCCCACGAACGGCTTTCTGGAAATCCAGGCCGCGCACGGCCTGCCACCGCGCGCCGCTGAACTCAAGCTCCGCGTCGGCGAGGGGATCACTGGTTGGGTGGCGTTCACGGGCAAGCCCGCGTGCGTCGGCAACGTCACGCGCGACCCCCGCTACATCAAGCTCCAACCCAACGTCCGCGCCGAACTGGCCGTGCCGCTGGAAGTCGAAGGCGAAGTGCGCGGCGTCTTGAACGTGGACTCGGATCGCGAAAACGCCTTCAGTGAAGCGGATCAGCAGTTGCTGGAAGAACTCGCCCGCCTGGCCGCGAAGGCCATCCGTAACACCTGGCTTTACGAACAACTACGGCTCAAGGCGCGGCTGTTGGAATCGCTCTTCAGCGTCGGACAGACGATCAATTCCACGTTGAACCTCGACGACGCGCTCAAGGTCATCACCCACGAAGCGGGCGTGCTGATGAACGCCAAGATGTGTTCGCTCCTCCTCCTCGACGAAAGCCGCGAGTGGCTGGAAGTGCGCGCCAGCTACGGCGCGGGTGAAACTTATATCCGCAAGCCACGCCTGAGCGTCGCGGAAAGCCTGCTGGGCATCGTGATCCGCCGCCGCAAACCGATGCAGGTGGCAAACGTGCAATTGTCCAGTCGTTATCAAAACGTGGAGATCGCCCGCACGGAGGGATTGATTTCGTTGTTGAGCGTGCCGCTCGTCTTCGGCGGACAATCCATCGGCACCTTGAGCGTCTATACCGGCGAGCCGTACAATTTTTCCAACGAGGAAATCCGCATTCTCGCCGCGCTCGCCGAGTTGTCCGCCATCGCCATCGAAAAGGCGCGGCTCTACGAGCGCATCGTTGATGTCGAGGAGCAGTTGCGCCAGAACGAAAAGCTTTCTGCGCTCGGCCTGCTCGCGGCGGAGGTGGCGCACGAGATCCGCAATCCGCTCACGGTGATGAAGATGCTCTATCACTCGCTCAACCTGCAATTCCCCGCTGGCGATCCCCGCACCAAGGACGCGCAGATCATGGGCGAAAAAATGGAACATCTGAACAAGATCGTGGAGCAAATTCTCGACTTCGCCCGCACCACCGAACCCAAGCTCGCACCGACCAGCTTGAATCAATTGATCGACGAACTAGGTTTGCTCACCCGTCACAAGCTGCGGAACCAGGGCATTCGACTCGTGCGCGAACTCGCGCCCGATCTGCCGCTGGTGCAGGCTGACGCCACGCAATTGGAACAGGCCTTCCTCAACCTCACGCTCAACGCGGTCGAAGCCATGCCCAGCGGCGGACAACTGACCGTCCGTTCGCGCGCCGTGCGTCTGCCGCGCCGCAGTCGGCAGGCGACCCATGTGGTCGTGGAGTTCAGCGACACCGGCCACGGCATGAGCGAGGAACAATGCCAGCGCGCCTTCACGTCGCTGTTAAGCACCACCAAAACCAAAGGCACCGGACTGGGCCTGGCCATCGTCAATAAAGTCGTGGAAACGCACCACGGCAAGATCAAGGTGAAATCCCGCGTCGGTCGCGGCACCACCATCAGCATCGTGCTGCCGGTGTGATCGGTGGGAGGGCTGGGTTCCACATGGTTCTTTGCTCAATGTTCAGTCCTTCATAACAGGCCAAGTTAACCCGTGGTTGCCAAAGCGCGCCGAGTCGGACACGCTTAGCGCGTGAGCCAGCCCATGACTATCAAACGAATCCTTTTCTGTTTCACTTTGATCTTCACCATCGTAGCGGCCTCCGCGCAACCCGGTCAGCCGCCGGGAAAAAACCTGGCCGCACCTCCCGGCAACGGCACCAGTCCGGGCGAAAATCGCGTCACCATCTCCGTCGAGGGCGAGTTCCGCCTCATTAAAGCGAACGGCCTGCCCGACCATCTGCCGGGACAATTTCCCAATCGAGGGAATCCGAATTCCATTGAGCCGCAAAGCTACACCTTCCGCGTGCCGGCCAAACCGAAAGAGGCGGACAAGTTCACCCCGCTCGTGAGGCATCCGTTCGGCGTGGCGGTGAACGGCGTCGTCTTCGATCCCGGCGCGGCCGAGTGGTGGAATGACGATCCCAGTTCCGGCTGGACCGCCGACCCCATCAGCGGCCCGCTCAAACTGGGTCTCGATCAAAACAACGCCCATGTCCAGCCGAGCGGCGCGTATCATTATCATGGCCTGCCCACCGGCTTGATCGCGAAATTGACTGGCGGCAAGGAGCGCATGATTCTCGTCGGCTGGGCGGCGGACGGCTTCCCGATTTACGGTCCGTGGGCGTATGGCGACGCGAAGAGCACCAACAGCCCGCTGAAGAAAATGAAATCAAGCTGGCAGCTCAAGAAAGGAACGCGTCCCAACGGCCCTGGCGGGAAATACGATGGCAACTTCGTGGAAGACTTTGAGTTTGTGAAAGGCAGCGGCGATCTCGACGAAGCGAACGGCCGCTTTGGCCTCACGCCGGAATTTCCGCAAGGCAGCTACCACTACTTCGTGACCGAAGGTTTCCCCTTCATTCCGCGCGAATACAAAGGTACGCCGGATCAGAGTTTCATGCGCCGTGGCCCACCGGGAGGCCCACGCGGGCCGCGGCGAGGCGGACCGGGCGGGCCATTTGGTCCTCCGTCCGATGGCAAACGTCCACCGCCGCCAGGCGCGGAACCGAAGTAGGAGTGTTAGTGACGCACGGTATTCCCGGCACTTGACAGCGGCCGTTTACGTTGTCAGTTCGTGAACGTGCTCAATGTGACTCGACCTTCGTTCGATACGCCCCGCGCAACGTGGGCACGCCGCGTAGATGAAAATTCCGCTCGAAGTCCGTCACCACTGCGCTCAATGACGCCGGCGTTTCCTCGGCTTGAAAGTTTGGGTTCGCCGCGAAGACGCGGGTCATCTGTTCAAAGTAATCCGCGTCATCCGTTCGCAAGAAAATCATTCCGCCGTGTACCAGAGCTTGGCGCGCCAATTCCGTGAACTGCTCGTTCACCAGACGGTTCTTCCGGTGTTTGCGCTTCGGCCACGGGTCTGGAAAATAGACGTGCAGCGCCGCCACCGCCGCGCGCGGCAACAGGTATTCGACGAGATAGGCCGCTTCGATCCGAATCAACCGGAGATTATGCAATCCGGCGCGCTGGCCTTTGCGGTCGAGCTTGCGCAGTCGCCCCAACAACCGCTCCACGCCGAGGAAGTTTCGCTCCGGATGTTGCTTCGCGTACTGCGCCAGAAACGAGCCATCGCCACTGCCCAGTTCGACCTCCAACGGTTGCGGGTTTGGAAACATTTCCTCCAATCGCAGCGGCTCAAAGTACGAGGCCGGACGATGGATCAGCGTGGCTGGCCGCTTCAACAACGGTTGTTGCGTGGTGTGATCAGCCCTGTCTGTTCCCAGTTCGCCGCTCATGGCTCCTGGTTCTCCGCTTTCACAAACAACGCCAGCGATGCGGTGTAGCCGTGTAGAAAATTGCGTTCGCCCACCGGACCAATTTCGCCGTTGCAAAAAAATCCGGACAAACCGAACGGCCCTAGGCGTTCCTGCACCAGCTTGGCATCGTGATCGGGTTGACCGAAGAGGCCGCTGCCCCGGCCATTGCAACAGCAGAGCACGCCGCCGTAGATCGGCTGTCCGCCGAGCTGCTGGCGGGCGCGTTGCAACAGCACCGTCATGTCCTCCGTGGCCGCCGCGCCGTCGCGCCGCTGAAACTGGATCGTCTGGCCCTGACGCGGCAACGCCGCCACGGCGAGCGCGCCGGAATTCGGATCAGCGCCGATGAGATTACGGATGAGAAAGTCGCCGCGATGAAATTCCTCCAAATATTCGTTGATCACCAGCCCGACAAACAGATTGCCGCGCAATTTTTTTTGGATTTCGGGCGGCTGTTGATTGCAGGTTTCGGCGAGAACCTTGTAGGCGGAGCGGTTGCCGATTTCGTGGATGATGTTGCGGTCGGTCTTCGTGATCGTCCAGGTGTCACCCATCGGAGTGCAGCCTTGGGAAATCACGCTGGCCAGCCGAACCGCGCCGCCAACCGAAATCGCCACGCCGCCTTCCTCGAACACGTCACCATTCAAATAAACCTGCGTGGTCTGCGCCGCGTAATCACCGCTGGCCAGTCCACCGAGGATAGGCTTGGGCGCGTAGGCCTCGTTCCAGCCCCTGAGCCAGGCCTCGGCGTCGAAATGAAACGGATCGGCAAAGACGAGCCAGCCATTGGTTTGGTCGGGATTCACGCCCGTTTCCAAATGCCAGTAGCCGGGGCCATTGGCCTCTTCGACTTGCGCCTGGTTGAAATGCAGCGCCCGCAATTCCGCGCCGGGCAGATGATGCAGCGCCAGCACCAGACCGGCGTTCTCCTCCACTTCCCGCCCGCCCGCGATCAGCCCGTTGCTGGAGCAGCCAGCCAGCAGCGGAATTTGCGCGTGAACCCGGAGGATTTCCAGCACTTCCTTCGCCTTGGGAAAAAACTGCGGCGTCAGAAAGACCAGCCCCAGCGACACGCGCGGCGCGGCAAGCTGGGCACGCAACTGCCCGGCCCACGCCGCCAGGGCGACCTCATTGAACTCACCGCTCCAGTGCGCGGCGACGGCATGGCTGTTCTGCATGGCGCAAAGCTAATAGGAAACCAGTTGCTGGCAAATGGGAATTTCGCTGCTGAAACGATACCCGTCCGAGTGTTTGACACTCCGGCCGCGACCGCTATATTTGCCGCCCTTTATGAACCGAAATCCGCATGTGGCCGTGGTTGGTGCGACGGGTGCCGTCGGCATCGAAATGATTAAAACGCTGGAACAGCGCGCCTTTCCCGTGGGCAAATTGACGTTGCTCGCGTCCGCGCGCTCGGTGGGCAAGCGTCTCACATTTCGCGGCCAGGAAATCACGGTCCAGGAATTGACGAAGGATTCGTTCCCCGGCATCGACATCGCGCTCTTCAGTGCCGGAGGCGGAATCTCCAAGGAATTCGCGCCCTTCGCGGCGAAGGCCGGCTGCGTGGTCATCGACAACTCCAGCGCATTCCGCATGGACAACACGGTGCCGCTGGTGATTCCGGAGGTGAACGCCGCCGATGTGAAATCCCAGCGCGGCATCATCGCCAATCCGAACTGCACCACCGCCGTCACCTTGATGGCGCTCTATCCGCTGCACCAGGCGTTTGGTGTGAAACGGATTTTTGCGTCAAGCTACCAAGCGGTTTCCGGCACGGGCGCGAAGGCGATTGAAGAATTGGAACGCCAGGTGGGACAGGTCGTGCGCGGCGAGACCGTGACGAAAGAAGTTTATCCGCATCAGATTGCTTTCAATGTTTTGCCGCACGTCGATTCGTTCCTGCCCAGCGGCTACACGAAGGAAGAGATGAAGCTGGAGAACGAGGGCCGCAAGATCATGCATCTGCCCGGCTTTCGCGCCAGCGTCACCTGCGTGCGCGTGCCGGTGTACCGCGCGCATTCCATCGCCGTCAGCGCCGAGTTTGAGAAACCGGTGACGGTGGCCGCTGCGCGGGCGGTTTTGGAAAAAGCGCCCGGCCTCGACGTGGTGGATGAGCCGGAGAATAATCAGTATCCAATGCCACTGTTCACCGCCGAGAAATACAACTGCGCCGTGGGCCGCCTCCGGCTGGATTGCGCGCTCGACAACGGACTGTGCTTCTGGGTTTCCGGCGATCAACTGCTCAAAGGCGCGGCGTTGAATGCCGTACAAATTGCGGAAGTCCTGATTCAATCTTAATTCCGTTTTCGTCCGAGACAGAGCACGGACGCGGGCGGGAACACAACCCGGATGCAAACCGTATCCCTCGCCCGCCATGCGATGGCGACCCGCTTTGAACTCGTGCTGCACGGGGAAAGCGCCGTGGCCTTGCGCGCCGCTGGCGAGGAAGCGCTGGATGAAGTGGAGCGGCTGGATGCGCAGCTCAGTCTGTACCGGCCCGACAGCGAAATCACCCATCTCAACCAGCACGCCGCCGTCGTGCCGGTGCGCGTCACGCCCGGATTATTCTATTTGCTGCAACGCGCGCAACACTTGAGCGCGGAGAGCGGCGGCGTCTTCGACATCACCATTGCGCCATTGATGCGCTGCTGGGGTTTCCTCGGCGGCGGTGGACAATTGCCAGATTCCACCGCGCTGGCGGAAGCGAAATCCAAAGTCGGCATGAACCTCGTGGTGCTCGACGAGGAAAACTTCACGGTTCAATTCACGCGTCCCGGCGTGATGCTTGACCTCGGCGCGATTGGCAAAGGCTATGCGCTGGAACGCGCCGTGGAAATCTTGCGCGAAGCTGGAGTCCATAACGCCCTGCTCCACGGCGGCACCAGCACCGTCCACGCGCTCGGCACCCAACCCGATGGCGATGCGTGGAAGGTGGCGGTGGAACGTCCGCCCGAACTTTTTGAAAACGAAACACGCGCGAACCGAAAGGCAATTCTCGCCACGGTTCCACTACGGGACGAGGCACTGTCCGTTTCCGCCGTGTGGGGCAAATCATTTCAAGCGGGCGGAAATTTTTTTGGCCACGTCCTTGATCCCCGCACCGGCGAGCCAGCCGCAGGCGTGCTGCTGGCGGTGGTCGCGCTGCCGTCGGCCACCGAGACGGACGCGCTCTCCACCGCGCTGCTCACGGCGGGCATCGTCGGCCATGACGCCATCGCCGAGCTGCGCGGGGGCATGAGAACCCTAGTCGTCGCGCGAACGGAAACAGGGGGACAACTCCAGTTGAAATCACGCGGGATCGACGGCTTGGTCGATGTGATTTGAAATTTCCCGAAGCCTTTGCGCAGCAAACGGAAGTTTCAGCCGTACGGATTAAAGGGCTTCAGATTCCATTCTTCACGCAACACTTCGGGAATTTCGTTGAGAAAACGCGAGGGCGATTGCATGGCGTCGCCGCTGTTGCCCGGCGTCATGCGGATGAGCGGATAACTCAAATACAGTTCATCCTTGGCGCGCGTGATGGCGACATAAAACAGGCGGCGCTCCTCCTCCTCGCCGTCGAGGCTCGCGAGCGAACGCGCCGAGGGAAACATCCCGTCGCAAAGCATGATGACGAAGACCACATTGAACTCCAGCCCCTTGGCCTGGTGAATGGAAGAGAGCCGGATTTGCTCGGTGTCGTTGGTGGCGGTCTGATTGTCCTCGGCCTCGACATTGGTGAGCAAGGCGAGTTGCGTGAGAAATTCTTCCGTGCTCTTGAATTGCAGGGCGAAGCTCGCCAGTTGTTCGAGGTCTTCCAGACGCGAGCGATAGTTGGTGAATTGCTCCTGCAAATAATCCTCGTAACCCGCCTCGATCACCAGACGGATCATTTTTGCCGTCTGACCGCGCACGCCATCGGCTTCGAACTGCGAAATGGTCGCGGCCAATTGCGCCCAGCCGACGGCCGCCTTCTTGGGGACGATCCCGGCGCATTTTTGCAGCGCCACGGCGAGGTGGTGAGACTCGCGATTCGGCGGAAGCGGTTCGGCGTCGGGATTCGCTGACGCCGGCTCGGGACTCCGCACCTTCACTCCGGAACTAAAACCATTCCACAACTTATCCGCACTCTTGCCGCCGACACCCGGCAGCATCCGCACAAGCCGTTTGAACGAGAGTTCGTCGCGCGGATTGAGGACGAGCTTGAGATACGCGGCCACGTCCTTGACGTGCGCCTGCTCAAAGAAACGGATGCCGCTGGTGATGCTGAACGGAATGTTGCGCCGCGTGAGTTCCAGTTGCAACTCCAGCGCGTGAAAGTGCGAACGGTAGAGCACCGCCATGTCGTTCAAATTGACACCTTCGTCGCGCAGTTCGAGCGCCCGCTGCGCCACGAACGAGGCTTGTTCACGGCCATCACCACAAGCGACGAGCACCGGTTTGATGCCGGCTGGACGCGCAGGCGCGAGCGATTTGGCAAACTGGTTCACATTCGACGCAATGGCGGCGTTGGCCAGCGCGAGGATTTCCGGCGTGCTGCGGTAATTGGTTTCGATCTTGTAGATGTTTGCCTCCGGATAACGCTTCGGAAATTCCAGGATGTTTTTGAAATGCGCGCCCCGCCAGGCATAGATGCTCTGCGAATCATCGCCCACGACCATCACGTTGCGATGCCGCGCAGCCAGCAGATCAATGAGGTCGCTCTGGAGCTTGTTCGTGTCTTGATATTCGTCCACCAAGATGAATTGAAAGCGCCGCTGATATTGTTCGCGCACCTCGGCATTGTCTTGCAGCAGCTTGAGCCACAGCACGAGCAAGTCGTCGAAATCCATCGCGTTGGTGGCGCGTTTGCGTGCGATGTAGCGCGCCTGCAAATCCGCGATAGGTGGCGCAAGCGAGCAAAAGTAATCGTATTCCTCCGCCAGAATTTCCGGGACGGTTTTCTGCTTGTTGACGGCGAGCGAAAAAATGCCACCGAGCACATCGGCCTTCGGAAATCGCGTGGCCTTCACGTCAATCTCCGCTTCGTCCAGGCAGGCGTTAAGCAACTCCTTGGCGTCCTCGCGATCCAGAATCGTGAAGTCAGGATGAAACCCCAACTGCACCGCATGCCGCCGGAGAATTCGATTACCCACCGAGTGGAACGTTCCGCCCCACAGCGAAGAAATGTCCGCGCCCAGCAAATCCGCCACGCGCCGCATCATTTCTTTGGCGGCCTTGTTCGTGAACGTGAGCAGCAGGATGCGGTCGGCGGGAACGCCTTGTTCCAGTAGATAGGCGACGCGATACGTCAGCGTGCGCGTTTTGCCGGAGCCAGCGCCGGCGATCACCAGCGCCGGGCCGGGCAAGGCGGTGACGGCGGCGTGCTGCTGTTCGTTCAATTCGCGCGCGTAGTCAATTTGCAAATTGACCGGAGCTTGGAAGGTTTGCAGCACATACTCACGCGACATGGCGCGACGTTAATGGGGAAAGCCCAAACCGCAAACGGAAAACAGGTGTGGAAATCCGGGTGCGACCGCAGCGAAAGAGAAACGGCTCCGACTACGCGGGCACCGCGACGAGTTGGCGTCGCAGCCGGGCGATGTTGGTCTCGATTCGATCCACGTAGTAGTTCGAGCCTTTGGGATAGGGCACATTGAGATAACGGTAGATGCCCTCGAACTCCCGGTTGAGCTTGGGCAAAACGTATTTCTCCCAGAACGCCGGTGTCTTGCGCATCAGGTCGTCCGCGCTTTCAAACCGGCCCGCTGGCCCCGGTTTCCCGCCCTGATGCCGCGACGATTCCTCAAACTCCAGATACAACACCGGCAGTTTTTCCACATAATCCTCCGCCGCCATCTGCCCCAGCAAGTCGGAGGTGCCGAGTGTAAAACCGATCCGCCGCTCCAGTTTGCTTTGAAACGGAATGGCGTTCAAATCCGCGTTGATGCCGGTGCAATGAATCATGTTTTGCACCGCCTGAATTTCTTGGTCTTTGAAGCCGCCTTTTTTGGAAAGCAACTCGGCGGCAAAGTTGGCGCTGCGATCCACGTGAACCAGCGTGTACTTCGCACCCGTGCCCCGATGGTCGCCCCGACGTTTTAGATAACCGGTGTCGTGCAAGAGGATGGCCAGCAGGCCCAGCTCAAACATCCGCTGTGTCAACGGCGGCTGGGCCTTGGCGAGATGACTGCGGTGGAGCAAGCGTATCATGCACAGCGTGACCTGCAACGTGTGCTCAAAATCATGATAGCGTGCGTCGATCGGTTGATAGTCCGCGTGGCCCCCGGTAAAGCTATCAATGGCCCAACCGAAAACCTTGGCGAAGTAAAACCGATCCCCTTTGGGAAATATCTTCAGGTACGTGGACTGTGCTTCCACCTCGACGGCGATGGGGTCTTTCGTGTCTACCCGGGGATACATTTTCTCCAAACTACAAACAATACGCGCAAATGCACGCTTTTTTTGCCACCTGATCGTTACAAGACGCTCAATCCCGGTCAACGGGCGGAAAAGAATGTCCTTTGCCCGCAGTTTGTGGTTAAACCAAACCATGCACGACGTTGCGATCATCACGAACCTCGGCGATCAAGCGAATCCGCCAGCGCTGTCGCTCAAGCCAGCGCTCGCGACTGGGACGATGAGATTGCCCCGCGTGAACCGTTAAGCCGCCGCTGTTCATGGCCCATCATCCGCATCTCTCCGCCAGCGACGATCCGACGTTCACCGCCAAGCTGCGCTCCACCTGGGAAATTCTCCGGCGCGTCGCCGTTTATCTTCGCCCGTACAAACTCATGGCCGCAGCCACCACGGGCTGCGCGGTGTTGTCGCTCGGGTTCGCCTTCGCGTTCCCCAAGCTGACGCAGTACGTCATTGAGATCATCAGCGGCGAGCAACCCGCTGAACGCCTGACGCCGGTGATGCTGGCGCTGGTCTCCGCGTTGTTTTTGCGCGACCTGTTCAACAGCCTGCGCATTCGCATTAACAATACCTTCGAGCAAAATGTCATCTTCGACATGCGCCGTGACGTCTATGCGCGGTTGCAACGGCTGCCCGTGAATTATTTCGACCAGCGGGCCTCCGGCGATTTGATGACGCGCGTCCTCGAAGACGTGAACTCCGTCGAACGGGTGTTGATCGACGGCACGGAACAAGGCACGGTCGCCGTCCTCAGCATCGTTGGCGTGTTGGTCATTCTCTTTTACCACAACCCCAGTCTGGCCGCCGTGGCGCTCATTCCCATCCCGCTGCTGGCGGCGGGCGCGCTGTGTTACACCCTCACCGCGCACAAGCGCTACCGCGCGCAACGCCTCGCCGCCAGCGCCATGAACGCGCTGCTCATGGATAATTTGCAGGGCATCCGCCAGATCAAAGCCTTCGGCCACGAACGCCACGAGGACGCCCGCTTCGCGCAAAAAGCCGATGAGTTGCGCCAAGGCACTCTGGGCGTCATGCGCGTCTGGGCGATCTATTCCCCCGCTATGAGTTTCGCGGGCGCGCTCGGCACCGGCCTCGTGCTCTGGTTCGGCGGGCGGCAGGTATTGGCCCACACGATGTCGCTGGGCGAACTGGTGGGATTTCTCTTTTACCTCGCCTTGTTTTACGAGCCGATTGGCCGGTTGCACGGGCTGAACCAGATGATTTCCGCGGCGCGCGCCGCTGGCGAACGGGTGTTCGACATTTTCGACGCGCCCACGGAACGCACGGACCGAAACGAAACACTGCGCCTCCCCGTGCGCGGCGAGGTCGTGTATGAAAACGTCGGCTTCAGCTACGGCCCGGAACGCGTCGTATTGAAAAATGTTTCCCTGCGCGCCCGCCCCGGAGAGATGATCGCGCTGGTTGGCCCCACGGGCGCGGGCAAATCGACGCTGGTGAATTTGCTGCCCGCGTTTTACGAAACTACTTCCGGCCGCATCACGGTGGACGGCCAGGATACGAGCAACGTTTCCCTGGAAACCTTGCGCGCACAGATCAGCGTTGTGAGCCAGGAGGCCTTCCTCTTCAACGGCACGGTGCGCGAAAACATTCTCTACGGCAAACTCGACGCAACCGAAGCGGAACTGCTCGCCGCCGCGCAGGCTGCGAATTGTCACGAGTTCATCACGCGCTTGCCGCAAGGTTACGATTCGCGGGTCGGCGAGCGCGGAGTGAAGTTGAGCGTTGGCGAGAAACAGCGCGTCAGCATTGCCCGCGCGCTGCTCAAGAACGCGCCCATCCTCATCCTCGACGAAGCCACCGCCAGCGTCGATACCGCGACGGAGAAGCTGATCCAGGAAGCCCTGGAGCACCTGATGGCCGGACGCACCAGCTTCGTCATCGCGCATCGCCTGAGCACCATCCGCAACGCCAGCCAGATCCTCGTCATGCTCCATGGGGAAATCTCCGAACGCGGCACGCACGAGGAATTGCTCGCCGCCGACGGCCTGTACGCGAAGCTCGCGCGCATCCAGAACACCACGTTCATCGAGGAGAGCTTCGAGAAGCTCGCGGTGAATTAGCAATCCGGCCCACCGATTCACGTCCCGGCCCGCGCGCTTTTCATCCACTTCATCACTTGCTCCGCCGCCGCTTTGGGCGCGGTGCCGAGCACATTGTGGTCGGCCTTCAAGATGATTTTGCTACCGCGAAAACCTGGACAATTTTGCTCGAGCCACGGACGTACGAACGGCCATGGCACGACGGGATCGACCAAGCCGCTTAAATGATGCACCGGCAAATGGGTTTGCCGCGCCAGTTCGCGCGGGTCATTCGCGGCGATGAGTCGCAGCCGGTGGACGGCGGCTTGCTTGTCCAACTCTGTACGGCGGGCGACAAATTCCTGGATGCTCGCCAGCGTTTCCGGTGCCTGCCGGTGGCGGAAGCGCGCAAACTTCGCATAGAAAAACAACAGCCGCGTCAGCCACGTCAACGAAACTCCGTGGCAGAATTTTCCCGCCGCATAGACGCCCCACTTCAGCGGATGCTTCACGAAACCGCCGGCGAGGATCACGCCGTCAGGAGTGAAGTGAGGAGTGCGTGGGGCGAAGAGCGAAGGACTCGCGTCAACTCCCACCCCTCGCACCTCATTCCTCGCCCTTCCCAAAAGGGGCCAGACAATTTGCGAGCCGAATGATTCACCCAGCACCCACCCATGCGTGATGCCGTGCTCCAACAATGCGGTTTCGATGGCATTGGCATATTCGTCCAGCGACCACGTCAGCGTGCGCGGATACGTGAACTCGACGAAGCGCACGCGCCCGGCCAGCGCCAGCCGAAAGCTCGTCACGAGCGTCCAGTCACCATGCAAGCCGGGCAAATAAATCAGCGTCGGCAGTGAGGCGTCGCCGTGGAGGCGGAGTTGCAAGGATTCAACCACGGACTTGTTATCGCCAATTCCCATCAGACGGAACGCCTCCCGCCTGTATCTCTGCCCGCCATTTGTTCATAAGCACCTCGTGGTCTTTGGCGATTAGCTCGGACAAAGAATTCCCACTGGCTCTAGGCTCGTCTATCCAGAACTTCGCCACGAGGTCGAGATAATCGAGCACCCCCTGCTTCTCGCCAGCCTTCAGCAGTTCGCGGGCTAGGGTGAAGTCTGGACCGAATGAGTTTAGCTGCGGTGATCCCGGCGTATTTCCAGCTTTGAGCAAAAACTCTGTCGCCGACCGTTTGTCACCCTCTTTCAAGGCGGCCCTTCCGAGGAGACTGTTTGCTTCGTGAATCACATTGCCATAGTTCCACGACTTGGCATCCGTGTTGGCCGACAACTGCTTCTGGGCGGACAGTTTTACGGCAGGCGTGTCACCCGTCTCCAGTTGTGCGAGCGCTAAATTTCCTCTCAGCTCATCTGCTTGGGCTGAGAGCGTCGCATCCGCAGGGTATTTCTTTTTGGCCTTCTCCAACAAGCCCACCGCCTGACTCAGATAGTCACGGCACCGCACGAAGTGCTTGGTGCGCACCTGGCTTCGCAGCCCCTTGGCTTTGAATCTATCGTCGGCGAAAATCATTGCCATTTCGCCGCCCCAAGAATGGTTGGTGGGACACAACTCCAGGCCCGCAAGAGCATAAACAAGCGACTGCTCGCCATGCTTTGAAAACAATTCGTAGGGATTGCCTCCGGTTTTGAGTTCGTGGGCCAAAGTTTCCAGTTCCGCTTTGGTCGGCCTTGGACGCTGGCCAGTTTGACAGAAGCTGTGACTGCTGCTCGCAAGAAGCAGCGTGACGGTCAGTGCTGCGAATTGAACTCTCATAACTATGTTGTTTCCTTTCGTTGATTGGGGTGGTGGTTGTTCGATAAATTATCACTGCTGAATCATTGCCTGCAACTCCCGGTGATCCACCTTGCCCGTCCCCAGCTTCGGGATTTCGCGGACGACCTTGATCTCGCGCGGCGTGCTGAGGTTGGTCAGGCCCTTGGCTTCGATGGCAGTGGCGTAATCGTCCAGTGGCCACGTCAGCGTGCGTGGATAAGTGAACTCGACGAAGCGCACCCGCCCGGCCAGCGCCCTTCGGAAGCTCGCCACGAGCGTCCAGTCGCCATGCAAGCCGGGCAGGTAAATCAGCGTCGGTAGCGAGTCGTCGCCGTGGAGGCGGAGCCGCAGCGTTTCGCAAGCGTCACTTTTGTTCAAAGTGCCCATGAGCAAGAAAGTGGGAAACCTGATCTACCGTCTTCCGCCGCCACATCACCCAAGTGTGCGAGCTGTGAACGATCAGAAAATCCTTCATGCCTTCGAGACGGGCACTGGCAACGGACACCTTGCCGTCGTTCGGGCCGGGAAGGAGGCGAGAGAGAAATGGATTGAACGAGCGGTCTCCAGTGATGATCCCAACTTCAAACTGCGCAGGCCCGAGGCGTTTCGGCAACCCGGCGTCGGCAGTGCCGAGTTCGCTCAAACTTGGACCGAGCAACCAGCGGCCCAACACCGAGCCACTCAGCCGATCAGCCAACTCGCTGCCTTGGTTCGGCGGCGCGAGCATGACGACCCGGCCCAAGTTAGTCAGCGAGTGCTTCGCCAAGTATTGACGCAACACGATACCGCCAAGCGAGTGAGAAACGAAGTGAACTCTAGCTGTCGGGGTGGAAACGTTCACGGCGATCACCTCAGGCAACCAGCGGTCAGCCAACTCCTCGACGGAACGGCGGCGCGAAGGATAGGTGATGTTCACAACCCTGAACCCGTCCTGACGCAGACGCCACTCAACGCGTTTCATCGAGACGGATGTCCGGCCCAATCCGTGAAGCAGGATGACCATGTCGCGCCGCTGTTCCTCCACGGGGTCATGTGCACTCGCCGCCTGCGTTAATGGGAGAGCTGACAATAGCATGGCGGCGATGGTTTGGCACCAGAAGCACATAATCACTTCAAACAATCATCTTCTGCAACTCCCGGTGATCCACCTTGCCCGTCCCCAGCTTCGGGATTTCGCGGACGACCTTGATCTCGCGCGGTGTGCTGAGGTTGGTCAGGCCCTTGGCTTTGACGGCGTCACGGATTTCGTCGAGCGTGAGTTTCGGTTCGTTAGTCACGGCGATCAGCGCTTCGCCCTTGCCTTCATCGGGGCGGGTAACGACCGCGATCTGGCAGCGCAGGCCGTACTGCGGAAACGCCCCGGCTAGTGCGTCCTCGACCGCCGCCAGGCTCACCATCTCGCCACTCACTTTGGCAAAGCGTTTCATGCGCCCGCGGATTTGCAGATAACCTTCGGCATCCACACTCACGATGTCGCCGGTGTCATACCAGCCGCTGAGTTCCTTGAACTTTGCGTTCGCGTCCGCGTTCAAATAGCCCTTCATGACGTTGGGGCCGCGCACGAACAGACGCCCGCCGTCAGTCACACCCTCCACCGGCTCCAGCTTATGTTCGATGCCGGGCAAGAGGCGGCCCACGGAGCCGTAGCGCGGCGCCAGTGGCGTGTTCAGGCTCACGCACGGAGAACACTCGGTCGCACCGTAGCCCTCGAAAATGCGCACGCCGTATTTTTGCGCCCAGGTCTGAGCGGTGGCCTCCTGAAGCTTTTCCGCAGCGGCAAACATGTATCTCATGCTCCGGAAATCGTAGGGATGGGCCTTGCGCGCGTAGCCGTTGAGGAAGGTGTTTGTGCTGATAAAAATCGTGCAGTCGCGGTCGTAAAACACGCTCGGCACAACCCGGTAGTGGAGCGGCGACGGATAAATGAAGACATAGAAGCCGCGCACCAGCGGCAGCAGCAGGCCCACCGTCAGCCCAAAACTGTGAAAGAGCGGCAGGCAGGTGAAGAGCCGGTCGGTGTCCATCAAATCCGTGACGCCGAGCATCTGACGGATGTTGGCAAGAATGTTTTTGTGCGACAACTCCACGCCCTTGGGCACGCCCTCAGAGCCGCTCGTGAAGAGGATGACGGCAGTGTCGTCGGGGGCGGGTGCATTCCGGATCACAGATTGCGGGCTGAAGGAGATGCGAAGCAGCGAGCAGAACTTCTGGATGCCGGTGATCTGCTCGCGCAGGTCTTCGAGGTAGAGGAGTTTAATTCCCGCTTCGGCAAACGGCTCGGGTTTCAGCTTCGCACGCTCCAGAAATTTCCGAGAGGTGACAATGTGTTTCAATCCGGCCAGTTGAACGCAGGCGAGCATGGTGGCCATGCCCGTGGAGAAATTGAGGATGGCCGGCACCTTGCCCAGGCTCCACAGAGCCAGCAGCACGACGGGCGTGGCGTTGACGTTGGGTAACAAGACCCCGACGTGATTACCGTCACACTCCTTCTCAAGCTGCTGTGCCATCAAATCCGCTCCCACCAGCAGCCGCCGGTAAGACAGTTCCTTGTTGGTCGCGTCTTCCAGGATGATTTGGTTCGGGCGATGCCGCGCGACTTCGGAAATCGCACCGAGGATATGCCCGGCACCGAAGTACATTTCGACACGGAACTGTTGGTCGACCAGCCGGTCACGGAGCCAGTTGGTCATCTGCGCGCGCGCCTGCGCCGTGCTGACGTTCTCCAGTTTATGCGGCGTCAACACTTCGCTGAAATGCGCCGTCACGGTCGGGAACCATTTTCTCCAGCCCGGATGCTCACACTTGAGCACACGCTGCGCGCCGCGCAGATAGCAGGTGATGACCTTGGCCTGCGTCTTGACCAGCAGGAAGCCCGTGCCGTCGAAAACTTTCATCAATGATCCGGTGCGCGAGAGCCGGCCTTCGGGGAACAGCACCAGCCGCCCGCCCGTTTGCAGGTACTCGGCCATGCGTTTGATGGCATAGGGCGACGCGGTGTCCACCGGGAACGTGCGACGGTTGAGCATGACCAGCCGGTGCAGCCAGCTTGTTTCCGCCGCAGTGCTGGAGACGACAAATTTCCAGTCCTTGTCCATGAGCACGGCCAGGAAAAGCCAGTCGATCCACGAGACATGGTTGGGCAGCAGCAAAACCGGGCCGGGCGTGTTGAGCACGCCGGTGTTGTACGCACGAAAGCGAAACAGGATTCGCAACAGGAGATGGAAAAAGGCTCTCATAGGGTGGTGTCATTCGGGAGTGAGTGCGGCGTGCATAATTTCCAACATCTGGCGCTGGGTGGCGGCGTCCTTGACCGCAAGCCGCACGGCACCGTCACCTAGGTCCATGCCCATGCCTGCCGTGTTGCGGAGAAACAGGCCCCGCTCGCGACAACGGGCAGTGAACGCATCCGCATCCGGCCCGTTGGCGGGCAGGTGCGCGAGCAGAAAGTTGGCGTGGCCGGGCACGACCTCCAGCTTGAGTGAACGGAGCGCGCAGAGCAACTCAGAGCGGAGATTTTTCGTTTCGGCCCAACGCGCGGCATAATACGCCGCGTCGCGCAAAGCCCAGACGCCCGCGACCTGGGCCGGAAGACTCACGGCCCACGGTGGCGTGAGAGAGCGCAGTTGTTCCAGGTTTTGCGGCGCCGCGACCAGATATGCCACACGCAGGCCGCTTAATGCATAGGCCTTGGACATGGACTTGCAGACAATGACGTTTGGCGACTGGGCGGCGAACCGTTCCAGCGACTCGAGGCTGTTGACGTAGTCCACGTACGTTTCATCAATCCAGAACCGGCTCGCCGCCGGCGCGTGACGCAGACATTCCTCCAATGCGGCGCGCGGCACATGCCGCCCAGTCGGGCTGTTGGGATTCACCAGCACGACCAAGTCGTAGCCCGCGGCCAAAGCGGAACCAAGGCGCGCGAGATTGAGGTCGTAATTCTCCTCGCGCCGGAGTGGCAGGCGGTCCACCCGACAGCCGATGACGCGCTCCAGCAAATGCGCATACTCGCCATACATCGGGTCGAGAATGAGCACCCGCGAATTGCGACCCAGCCAGTGGCGCAGCGCCAGGAAGATGAGATCACTCGAACCCGCGCCGGGAAGCACGCACTCAGGCGGCACGCCGCGCACCTCCGCAATGGTCTCGACCAGGCCGCACGCGTCCGTCGGCGGCGAGGTGCGCAGGAGCCAGGGCAAATGCTCCTGCAGCGCGGCAACCACCTTTGGCGAGGGCGGAAACCAGGCATCGAGCACGTCGGCGTTGATGATGGTCCGCGCCCGCTCCAGCGAGTCGAACCGCTCGCCGATGGCCTTGAAAAATGTCCCGCCATGGAAACACACGGCTGGTTTGCGAAACGGTATGTCGAGTTGCCAGTCAGTCTTGGCCTCGAGCTTTTCCAGCAGCGCGGTGAACAGCTCAATCGTCCGGCGAATGGTCTCCGTCGGCGCATGGAGCAATTCGAAGTTCACGGCGCCCGACCGCACCCAGCAGCCCGTCGAAATCATCCCGCCGGAGCGATAGAGGCTGAGCACCTCCTGCCGGCCGATGGCGACGATGCGGGTGCCGCCGCGCGACTCGACCCAGCGCAACGCCGCATACATCAGCAGCGGTGCGAGTTCGCGCCGGCGCTTTTCGCGCATCACCGTGAGCAGCCGGATTTCATAGAGCCCGTTGTCCATTACGAACGGCAACTGTTCGCGGGAAAAATACTTGTCCACCGAATAACCCCCGCCACCCGGCGGTGTGATGCTGACGAAGCCAACCAGGGTGTCGCCCTGCCACGCGACGAGGTAAAGGTTGCAGGCGTCGAGCTTGTCCGTGAGCGAACCGGCCTTGTTGCAAGGGTGCTGCGCCAGCTCGCGCGCGTAAACCTCGTGACGCAGCCGGTAGATCTGCTGACGGTCGCCGTCAGTGGCCGGTGCGATGCGAAATTCTTTTCGATCACAGCGATCCTGCGGCATGAAGCGGGGCCGAGATTGAAGGAGTGAGTGCATAATCTATGCGCCGGGTTGTGCGGCGGTGCGCTTTGGATTCCACAGCGCAGCGAAAACCAGCCACGCCATGAGTAAGCCAGTTGCCCCCGCGCACGCCGGTGCAAGCACACGATCAAACGGCAGCGTGCCCGGTTGCGCGAGACGCAGTGTCCCGACAATGATCTCGCCCTCGCCGGGAAACGACGCGGAGGCCACCACGCGGCCGTCACGTTCCACAAGTTGCGAAATGCCAGAACTACAGAGCCGGAAAATCGGCACGCCGTATTCCGCCGCGCGCACGGGCGCGACCCGCGCGTGCAGCCGGTGTTGGTTTTCACCCCAATCGGCCACGTCCATCGTCGGCACGATCAAAGCCTGGGCACCCTGGCGGATCAACTCGTCCGTCACACGCCGGTAGTTCAAATCGTAGCAAATGCAGACGCCGAGTTTTCCCCACGGCGAGTCCCAGAGTTTTTGTTCGCGTGCGGGCAGGCCGTCCTTGAAGAATTGAATCGGCATGCTTTTGACCTGTTGAAAAACAATGCCGCCGTCCGGGCCAACGACGAATGCCGTGTTGAAATAATTGGAAGCGCCGGTGGGTTCCTTCCCGCCTGCCACAAGGTGCCGTTGATGCTTCCGGCACCACGCCTTGATGAACTCAGGGATCGGGCCGTCGAACGTGTATTCGCTCAACACAAGCAATTCTGCTTCGGGGTGTTTTTGGCGCAAGGTGTCCAGCGCAACCAAGACCTCGCGCTCGTTGGGAAATTCCAGTTGCACGCCCGCCACGCGGATTTCCTTGAAGGCTGCGGCTGGTGGTGAGGTTGGCGACGCGGGAAGCTTGACGCCCAAGCCGAGCGCGACCAACAGCGCGCCGCCCACGGGCAGAAGCGCCTTGCGAGGAAGCAACGTCAGCACCCCAACCGCCGCCATGAGTATGAAACCGACTCCGTAAACGCCGAGCCGAGCCATGATCGGGAGTTGCGGTGAATCGAAAAACGCGTAGCCCGCATTTAGCCAGGAGAAACGCAGGAAATAGACTTCGCTCCGAAAGTATTCCAAGCCCGTCCAGAGGAAGGGCGCGAGCAATCCGGCACCGGTCGGGCCAAAGCGGACGAAACATTGCCGCAACAAAACCAAAAACAAACCGATCCAAAACGCGAGCACCAGCCAGAGGGTTAGCGCGCCCGGCCCGAAGATGGTTCCAAAAAAGGCAAGTTGCGGCCCATACAAAAGTAGTCCGAGAATCAAACCGAAGATCATCGCTCGCCGACTGCTACTCACCCGCGCGAGTTGGAACAAACAAAACAAGTGGATGGCGATGAGAAAACTGAACGCAGAGAGCGCATAGGCGAGGTGGAAGGAGCCGACGGCGCAAGCCGCAAAAAATAATGTCTGCTGCCAGTCGAGCGGAACAAAGCCGGTGGTGTTCCCCGAATCAACCACACCCAATCCACGCGCCGAGGTTTGCACCTTCACGCCAACCGCAGGCTCTGCTTTCAAGGAATTCATGGCCGAATCATTTTGCCGACTTTTGGGCGATGCTCTCCGTATTCGCACTCAATTGCGCCAGCTCGGCGACGAGTTGATTGGTGCGCCGGATCGGCAGCGCACCCCATATCTGCTCGGCGGCGGCGTAATAGCGCGGCTGGATTTCACGCACCAGTTTTTGTCCAGCAGACGTCAATGCCACGCGATAGGCCCGGCGGTCGGTGGCGCTGTCGGCGCGCCGGACCAGTCCGCGCTTCTCCAGGCGGTCGATCAACCCCGTCACGTTGGAGCGGTGCATGATGAGCTGGCGGCTCAACTCGCTCTGGGTGTAACCGGCGGCGTGGTCGTGGAGCAGGTTGAGCACATTGAACTGGCTGGGGCTGAGATTCCAACGGCCGAAGAAAATGCGACTGGCGTTCCACAACGTCTCCGCCGTGAGCAACAACTGGATCAGCGCGTGGTAGCGCGGGCCGGGAGCGGGCGGTTTACGGTTCACAGGATTATGTCTAGGAGTAGATTGTTTATGTGTCAACAATTATTTTACCATCCCATCCGTAACGCCCGGCTACAAACCGGTTTTGATTTTGTATTTCGCCGGCGATTGCAAAACCGCTAGGCTGCCGCCGATGTCCAATACGGCCGCCATCGTTCCGTTTCTGCCCTGGTTGGGCGGCGTGCTCGCCTTCCTCTGCCTGCTCGCCTCGCTGCGCGCCGGCAAACGTCGGCGTCTGGTGGACAACCTGCCCACCTCCAAAACCACCGGCGTCTTCATCGGCCTGGTGGAATTGAAGGGCACCGCCGAATCAGCCCAGCCGCTCCAGAGCTTTCTCGCCGAACAGTCGTGCGTGCATTACTCGTGGACGGTGCAGGAACATTGGTCACGCACCGTCGTTGAAACGTACACCGACAGCGACGGCAAAACCCAGACCCGCATCCGTCACGAAAGCGGCTGGACCACCGTGGCCAATGGCGGCGAGATGATCCCCTTCTATCTGCAAGACGATTGCGGTGTGGTGCAAGTCCAGCCGGTCGGGGCCAAAATTGAACCGGCTACCATTTACAACGAAACGTGTGGTCGCGGCGACCCGCTCTATTACGGCAAAGGCCCGACTGGTTCGGTGCCGGATTCGGATCATCGCCGCCAGTTCACCGAGACCGCGATTCCGCTCCACCAGCAACTTTACGTGATGGGTCAGGCGCGCGAGCGCACCGACATCGTGGCCGCCGAAATCGCCGAGGACAAAAGCGCTCCGATGTTTTTGATTTCCACGCGTTCGGAAGAGCAAATCAGTTCCGGTTTCGGCTGGACCTTTTGGGGTTGGGACATTTTTGGCCTGTTACTTTGCGTGGCCGGATTCGTGGGACACGACGCGGCATCCAACATCGACCTCGCGGCGCGCTGGCCGGTTTATCTGCTGCCGGCCTTCGGTTATCTCGCGGCCTGCGGCCTCGGCTGGGTCTGGATGGTCTACAACAGTTTTATCGACCTGCGACAACGGGTGCGCCATGGCTGGGCGCAGGTGGATGTGCAATTGAAGCGGCGGTTTGATTTGATCCCCAACCTGGTGGAAACCGTGAAGGGCTTGCGCGATTACGAAAGCAAATTGCAAACCGAGCTGGCGCAACTGCGCGCCCAGATGACGGCGACACCGCCCGGCGTGGCGGGGCCGGATTATCATGCCTGCACGCAAATGCTGATCGCGATCAAGGAAAGCTATCCGGAACTTACCGCTCAGGAATCCTTCACTCGCCTGCAGCAAAACCTGATCGACACCGAGCAACGGATTGCGCTGGCGCGCGGTTATTTCAACGAGATCGCCACCTTCTACAACACGCGCCTGGAGCAGGTGCCCGACCGTTTCATCGCCGCGCTGGGCCACCTCCAACCGCAGTCCTTGATGCTTGCCGACGGCTTCGAGCGCGCGCCGGTGGAAGTGAATTTCACGAGCTAGATTGAGCTTATGCTTCGGAAACTTTTGACCAAGCGACGGCTAAAAATCGCTGGCGTTCTTTCTCTGCTTCTGGCTGTCGCGATCAATGTGGTCGCGTTTATGCACGCCCGCGCGATGACCCGTTTCGTGGCCAGCGGCAAGCGGACGCCGCCGCCGGAAGAGTTGACGGTCGCACACAAACTTTGGATTTTGTTCACTGGAGTGCGCGTGCCGCGACCAGAGAACCACCAAACACCGCGCGATGTCGGTCTGGATTATGAAACAGTCAAATTCACCGGCGCAAAGGGCGTTGCCCTTGAAGCCTGGCACACACGGCAGCCATCCGCCTTGGGAATCGTCCTGTTATTTCCTGGTTACAGCGCCAGCAAAGATTCGTTGTTACCGACCGCGAAGATTTTCCACGAACTTGGCTACGAAACATTGCTCGTCGATTTTTACGGGAGCGGCGGCTCTGCCGGAAACGAGACAAGCATCGGCTATCACGAAGGCGAGGACGTGGCGGCGGCATTTGCCTGGGCACAGACACTTCCAGGCCGTCCGCGCATCATCCTCTACGGTGCGTCGATGGGCGCGGTGGCCATCCTTCGCTCGGTACATGCGAACCACATCGAACCCGCAGTGATCATTCTGGAATGCCCGTTTGACCGACTGCTCACCACCACCCAGAATCGCTTTGCTTCGATGAAGGTTCCGGCCTTTCCGTTCGCGCAATTGCTCGTTTTCTGGGGCGGTGCCCAACAAGGTTTTAATGGATTCAAGCACAACCCGGCGGAATATGCCCGGAGCGTCCATTGTCCGACGCTCTTGATGCACGGCGAGCGTGATCCCCGCGTGACCGTGGAACAAACCAGTAATATCTTCAGTCATCTTCAAGGTGCTAAAACGCTAGAGCAATTCAGCGGCTTGGGACACGGTTCAGCGGTGAGTAATCAATCCGATGTGTGGCGCAATAGCGTGCGGACTTTTTTGGACGAACAGTTCAAACTCTCCGGAAAGAAATCTGACTGACCAATACGCGCGGTGAACTACCGCGCCGACTTACCCGATGGAATCCGCCCCGATCTTAATTTCGGCTAACTCCCGGAGCCAGGCCATGGATTGGAGCCTGGTGCTGGCGAGCCAGGACATCGGCTGCGCCATCCTCCATGCGCCGGAGGCGGACGGCTGGAGCCTGGAGATTGCCGCGTCGGATCACGAACGCGCGCGCGCTGCCCTCCGGCAATATCAGCAGGAAAACCGCGGGTGGAAATGGTGCCAGCCCTTGCCCTGGCCGGGGGTGACGTTTCATTGGGGTGGATTGATCTGGTGCGCGTTGCTGGTGGGCATCCACGCGGTGGCGTCCAGCCAGGCGCGGCTGCCGCTGGCGGGAATGATGGACAGTGCGGCCGTCCGGGCGGGCGAATGGTGGCGGCTGTTCACCGCGATGACCCTGCATGCGGACACCGGGCATCTCGTTTCCAATGTCACCACGGGATTTATTTTGTTGGGCCTCGCGATGGCCCGCTACGGCGCTGGCGTGGGGTTGCTGGCCGCTTATCTGGCCGGTTTGGTGGGAAATCTGCTCGGCCTCTGGCTCTATTCCGGACCCTATCGCGGGCTGGGCGCTTCGGGCATGGTGATGGGTGCGCTGGGATTGATCGCCGTGCAATCCCTGGCCGTGGGAAGCGCCCGTCCACGCTCCTGGAAAATCGCTTTCGGCGGCCTGCTGGCGGGGATCATGTTGTTCCTGCTCCTCGGCGCAAATCCGCAAAGCGACCTCGTCGCGCATCTCGGCGGATTCATCACCGGTTGCTTGCTCGGCGGATTGCTCGCCGGGACCACGAGTGCAGTCCGGCCAAACGCACGCGCAAACTTCAGTGCCAGCCTCCTGGTCGCCGCGCTGGTGATCTACACTTGGCGGCTCGCGCTGGGCTAATCCTCGACGACTTTCACCACGCGGCTTTGGGTGGCACGTTTGCGGCGGCTTTCGTCGAGTTCCTTTTTGCGCAGGCGCAAGTTTTTCGGCGTGGCTTCCACGTATTCGTCCGCGCCGATGTATTCCAGCGCGCGCTCCAAACTTAATTTCATGGGCGGATCTAACTGCACGCCCTTGCCATCGCCGCCGGAACGCATGTTATTCAGACGTTTCGCCTTGCACGGATTGACGGGGATGTCGTTTTCGCGGGCGTTTTCACCGACGATCATGCCGACGTAAATCGCGTCGCCGGGTTCCACCATGAGCCGTCCGCGTTCCTGCACCATGTTCAAGGCATAAGCCATCGCTTCGCCATTCTCCATGCTCACCAGCGAGCCGTTCTTGCGCGCGGTGATGTCTCCGCGATCAGCGCCGTACTCATGGAATAAATGGCTGATCACCCCCATGCCGCGCGTGATGTTCACGAGATCAGTCTCGAAGCCGATCAAACCGCGCGTCGGAATAAACGCCTCGATGCTCACATCATTGCCGTGATGGTTCATGTTGGTAATCTCCGCCTTGCGACCCGCGAGATTTTCCATCACCGAACCCATGGTCTCCTTCGGAATTTCCAGGAACAATTTCTCGATTGGCTCCAGCACGTTTCCGTCCTTGTCTTTACGGTAGATGACTTCGGGCCGTGAGACCAGCACCTCGTAGCCTTCGCGGCGCATCTGCTCGACGAGAATGGCGATCTGCATTTCGCCGCGACCGCTGACTTCAAAAATACTGGGCATGGCCGTGTCGGCCACGCGGATCGAGACATTGGTGCGTTTCTCCTTGAGGAGCCGCTCGCGGATGTGGCGCGCGGTGACGAGCTTGCCATCCTGGCCGGCGAGCGGGCCGTCGTTGACGGCGAACTGCATCTGGATCGTCGGCGGATCAATCGGCACGAACGGCAGCGCGTCGCGGATTTCGGAATCCGTGATGGTCTCGCTGATGAACACGTCTTCAAAACCGGCAATCCCGATGATGTCGCCGGCGTGCGCTTCGGGAATCTCGATCCGTTTCATGCCCTCGAAATGGAAAATCGCCGTGATCTTGGATTTTTCCTTGCGGCCGTCGCCGTGGATACAGACGGAGGGATCGCCGACCTTCACTTTGCCGCAGACAATTTTTCCCAAGGCGATCCGGCCGAGGTAATCCGAGTAATCCAGATTGGCGACGAGCAATTTGAAACCCTCGCCGGCATGGGCGCGCGGCGGCGGGATGTGTTTGATGATGGCGTCAAACAGCGGTTCCATCGTGCCGCTGGCGTGGTCGAGCTGTTCCTTGGCGTAGCCGCCCTTGGCACTGGCATAGATCACGGGGAAATCCAATTGCTCATCCGTCGCGTGGAGCGACACGAACAGGTCAAACACCGCGTCTAGCACCTTGTGCGGCGTGGCGTTATCGCGGTCGATCTTGTTGATGACCACGATGGGCTTGGCGCCCGCCTCGAGCGCCTTGCGCAGCACGAATCGGGTTTGCGCTTGCGGGCCGTCCACCGAATCCACCACGAGCAGCACGCCGTCGATCATGCTCAGAATGCGTTCCACCTCGCCGCCGAAATCGGCGTGGCCCGGGGTGTCCACGATGTTGACGTGGTAATTCTTGTATTTGAACGCGGCGTTCTTGGCGCGGATGGTGATGCCTTTTTCGCGCTCGAGATCCATCGAGTCCATGAGGCGCTCTTCGCCGGACTCGTGCTGGTTTTCGCGAAAGGTGCCGGACTGCTTGAGCAGGCAATCCACCAAAGTCGTCTTGCCATGATCAACGTGGGCGATGATGGCGATATTCCGTATGTGCAACATAAATTTATTAACCGAGCCGCGTAATGTGACTCGTTGAGGAAAAAGGTCAAGCCTCGCGTGGGTAAATTTTACAGGCCGGCGAGAGACCGATACGCAAGGGCGACGGCTCCAACCGCGCCCTGCTCGAATGGCTCACTCCGCTCTGGCCGTACACCGTGAACCGGCTGGAACGGGGGTGAGCAACTGATCGAACCGTGCGCCGAAAATGGTGAACGGACTTCGGCGATGCCACCCAGTTTCGTCAAGGATTCTCCTGAATTAGGAAACCACTCCTAACAACGATGGTTGGTCTGAGGGAGTTAGGTAAACCGCTAAGCCACCTTCCTTCGGGCCGGTTTATGTATCTCTGGTACGCCTCTTCTCCAAGCAGGTTAATCGCTGCCGCCTTGGCTGCCTGTAGTTTCTGCTCGGCGAGCACCGATGACTGATTAAGAACAGCACCCGTCCGTAAGTCCTCTCGCAGGCGGTAGAAATCATTCGCCGCGTCTTGATTCAAACCCAGCTCAGCGAGAAAGGTAGTGTCACGCCCGTAGTCAAAATTCAATCCACGTTGCAGTTGCTGAAAACGCTCGGCCCCCAAGGCTTGTTCTAGTTGGGTCTCCATCTCGCGCTTCGCTTTTTGTTGGTCCGGGATTTGCAGGGGATCTTTCTTGGCAAATACGCTGTCGATGTCGTACTCAGCATAATATCGCTGTCCCAGCGCGACGATCTGCAGGAACTCTTCCTGCGTCGGTTGCATCCCAGCGAGATTGTTACGCAGGCGCTGCCCAATGAGGGAATAGCGGGCGTCGTATTCAAGTTTCTCGGCCGGTGACATCATCTTGACCAACTCCGCTTCGTACTTTTCCGTTAGATCTTTCCTCAACTGCATTGAGCGTTCATCCGTCGCCCCTGGAGGGACACTGGCATTTAGCTCTGCTCGTGCGGCGTCCATAAGCGCATTGTAGGCAAGCCGCTTTGGCTCGGGCAAGAAGTCCACGCTGTAAACTGAGGCGGGCGGGTCATTCTTGAAGGCATCCGGTTTCTGGAGAACCAGCGGGTCTTTGATTTCTTTGCCCAGCAAATCATTGATGAGCCGAACACGCTCACGATTCAATGTCTCCAATTGCGCGGCTACCCGCAGAAACTCCGTGCGGTTCGGAGATCCCAGGCTGTTAACCTGCCAATACTTGTATTCCAGAAATTGCTTATAATCGGCCTTGAGCTTCTTTGCTCGCTCTGAAAACAGGCGGTTCACGTCGGCCACAATGATGTCCACCACCGTCAATTCCGGAACATTGACTCGCCTCAGGTTCGCGACGTATTGCCGGTAATCCTCCGACTCCACCTCACGCCAGGAGAAATGCTGTATCTCAGGCTTCTGGTTCATTTTGGCTTTGGCGTCGGCAAAGTTCGGGCGAGAGATTTGGACGCGCTCTGCGCTTTCACTTGGCTTGGGCGCACGGTTCCCGAAATAGATCACAATAAGTGCGAGAAGCAGCATCGGAATTAAAATGATGCTTGGAAGTTTCATAATTATTCGACGGATGACGAAACCAATTGTGGCTCGTTGATTTTGTATTGGATAGCAGATTTCTTAAGTGCGAGCGCGAGTGCAAAGAGCAGCACCACGTTCCTCAATAGACCAAGGAGTATTTCATGCCGAGTATCGCGTAGGGTTGTTCCCCAGCCGAGGCAACCACACGCGGGAGGGTCGGGCAGCGCCTGGAGCTTCCAAAGGAAGGTCGAGAAAGCGAACAGAGCGATGACGCTCAACTTCATCCCCGATACCCGCCAGCGACCAACCACTAGGAGAATGCCGAGGTAAAACTCGATTGGCCCCAAGGCAAAGACGATGGATCGCGCGACCGGTGAAGAGACACCCACAGCCATCAGCGCAACTTCAGCCTGAGACGGATGGACGACGTGATGCCAGGCAGCAGTGAAGAAAATGATGGCGACTATCAGCGCTGCGGCTTGAGGCCAATCCTTCAAAAAACGATTTCCAATCAACTTCATGGTGATGACTTAGAATAGAGTCCGAAAATGAAGTTGCCCTTCGTAACACATCTTTCTCGGCAGCCACGCCGCTTGGGACTCATCCCACGAGAACGAGGCGACGAAAGGGCCATGCTCTTGGGAAGAATCGACCATTCCAACAAATCGGAGAATGACCAGCGCGTGATCATCGCGATGACTATTCAACGCTGCGACGGCGACGTCAGAAGAGGTTGCGTGAGCGGCGATCGTGCATATTCCGTTGGAAAGCGAAACCACACCACCATCCAACGTGCGGATAGCCGGACGGATCACCTGCAGGGAGCTTGGAGCAATCGCAACCAGGCGCGGGAGATTCGTTTGTGTGAACCAAATCATAGGATTTTGAGCATTAACAATGCGGGCCAATGGGGTCACACCGGATGGCGCCGGGCTAATTAGAAGTGAGTACTTCTCACGCCCGTACACCATTGGAAATGCGTCCTGATAGGATTGAGCCGACGGTGCTGCCAGGTAATCGACAAAAACCGGCAACAAGTTCTTCAGCTTCGCTAGTTGAACCGGTGACAGCGAAAGTTGCTTCTCACTAATGTTTGCTTCTGTCCACTGTCTGATTGATTCGCGCGGGGCTGATTCATAACGCAACTTTGCCCACTGCTGCAGGCGGTGTTTGATGCCAAGTATTGCCTTCTCCTGCAGAAGCGCTTCTCGTTCGTGCTCGATTCGCTCCCGAAACGACATTCGCCCGAAGGAAGCGAAGGCAAATACCAGCGCCAGCAGCAGCCCATGCTGCCTGGCGTTTCGAGCAAGTCCATTAGTCATAGACATTCCGATGGCACTAGGGCGGTGCGGGCACTTGCCCGCACCGCCGGCGCAAACAGTGTGGCCAAAGCCTCACGCACTGGGTTACGGGCCGTACTGGCAATGCGCTTGAACAAGCCACTGGGGAGGGCTGCCTTGCCAGGTGCTTGACAAGTAGCCGCACGAAGAATGCGTTAGTGGGCAGCACCAAGAATACAAGTTGGTTGCTGAATCATACCCAGTGCAGTACTGCTGATCGAAGCTACTACAGCTAGCGCCAAAGCCCGCTACAGGCTTCTCATTCGGATCATACGCCAGTGCGGCATGAATCAGCATTAGTGTCGCCAAGACTGCCAGCGTGATGGGTTGCGTTAGTCGCTTTAGTATTTGTTTTGATTTTTGCATATGTTCCTTGGGTTTGGGTTTGTTTGTTTTCCTACTTCCGGACGCTTCAGTCCGAAATTCTTATCCCTGCACCGCGAGGCTCGCGGTATCGCTCCACTGGCCGAACGGCTCGTCGCCATTGAGATAAATGGCGTGGTATTTCCAGACGGCGGCGGTACCGGCGGGCAGGGTGAAGGTGTCGAGGTAATGCGGCTCGGTGTCGATGGCGAGGAACGTCCATTGCCCGTTGCCGCGATCCACTTCGATCCGCACGCCGGTAAAGCCCAGCTTCTTCCATTGCACCTCCACCTTGCCGCCGCTGGCGATCACGGCCTTGAGGACCGGCTTGGTCGTGCCCGGATCGGGCGCGGGTTGTTGCGCGCCTTCAATGCCGAGCGCTTCGCCGTCCGCCACTTCATATTTTGTGCTGCCCTTGATGCGGGTGACGATGGAAGCCACGAGTTTGAATCCATTGGCCACCGGCGTCACCCCGCCGGGAAACGCCGGGAGGACGAACGCCACGGGCGGCGTCAAATCGCCCGCCGGGCCATTCGCGCCGTAGGCCAGCGCGTCGCGGAATTGGGTGAAACCCTGCGCTCGCTGGCGGGTGTAATCCAGGGCGTCGCCGCACCAGTTATACCAGAGGCGGAAGTTGTCCAACGCGGTCAAGTCGGCGGCGGCGATGGCGTATTTGGCGGCATAAGCGCCGGGCAGGTTGTCCGCCAGGGCGTTGACCAACGTCCGGCGGTCAGACTCGGAGCGCGGGAGGTAGTATTGTTTAGGCATAATTTACACAACTTTCTGGTTTATAGCGGGTTGAACGTGCGGAAAATGAGGCTCAACAAGCCCTGCGTGGGCGTCCACGGACGGCGCGTGGATGTCCACGCATGGCGGGCGGACGCCCACGGATGAACCGTGGAAGTCACCGAATGCCGCGTGGAAGACGGCGGAGGTTCCGTTGCCGCCAACGGATGAGAAGTGAAGATCAACGGGCCGGCTGCGGAGTTCAACGGAGGGCGCGTGGAGCTCACCGAGCGAGACGTGGGCGTGAACAGGCGGTTCGTTGGCAGCAGCGAGCGGGATGAAGGCGGCGACGCGGGAACCGTTACAGAAATTCCACAGCCGCCGCAAAGGCCTGGCGCGGACAAATCGCGCGCCAGCGTCCTGGACTGCGGCCGCCCTCGGCCGCTTTGGGTCTTGAGCCTTGCGGGGGAAAAGCGGCGGAGGGCCGCCGCAGTCCAAGACCTCTCGGAATTCTCCCGCCGACTTCCAGAACTCGCCTCCAGTTTGAGGGAAACCGCCGCCCGGAAAAAACCTTGACACCGGCCAGGAACAATCTCTACCGCACTGGCATACTTTTTGCGGATTGCGGATTGCGGATTGCGGATTGCGGATTGCGGATTGCGGATTGCGGATTGCGGATTGCGGATTGCGGATTGCGGA